>NZ_JAUFQG010000004.1:1852500-2152500 GCF_030409605.1 Simiduia curdlanivorans | reverse complement strand
AAGGGCGCCATGCAACACGAATAAAGGATAGACCACCTAGCGCAGCAATAAAAATGCCCGCACAGCGCGGGCACTTTTAGGGCCGAGAGCGAACCCTAAGGATTATAGAACTCGCCACTTTTACGCAGATAGTAAAACCAGTTAACCACCACACAAACCGCATAGAATGCCGCAAAGCCAACCAAGGCGACCTCGGGCGTGGCAGCGTTAATCTGCTCGCCAATGACTTGAGGAATGTAGAAAGCGCCATAAGCAGCCACCGCAGAGGTCCAGCCCAATACCGGGCCTGCCTGCTCTTTAGAAAACACCATGGCAATGGTGCGGAAAGTGGAGCCATTGCCAATGCCGCTGGAGGCAAATAACACCATGAAGGAGATGAAAAATGGGACAAAAAATTCCTCTGGCGCGGCAGAACTATAAGCTTCACGCATGTAGTAAGCCGCGCTCAAAGCACCCAGCACCATCGCGATGGAGCAAATTTGAGTGACCAGTGCACCGCCCCATTTATCCGAAATCCAACCACCCAGGGGGCGTATTAAAGCACCGATGAAAGGCCCCATCCAGGCGAACATCAAGGCACTTGGGCCATTATCATTAACAATGTTATGGGTCATGACACCGTCCACAACAACATGCTGATAGCCAAAGATCACTTTAATAGACAGAGGGAAGGCCGCCGCAAAACCGATGAATGAACCGAAGGTCATGGTGTAGATAACACTCATTACCCAAGTGTGTTTATTGCTAAATATTTTAAATTGACGATCCAAGCTTGTTTTTACTTGGCCAGGAATTAATTTCAACAGAAATAATGTCGCCACCATAATCAGCAGCAAGACAATTTCCTTAGGTACACCAAAACCAGAGCCATTAGCGGCTTCGGGTAGAATTAGCCAAAGCCCAAGGACTGCGGTAACAAAACCAATGGCCAACATACCGGCCATGATTCCGAAGGCGGTGAGTGCGCCTGGCTGAGCCGGGGTCACTTCCGAAGTATTGATATTGTTCATGCCGAACCAGCCCGCGAAGGCCAGCGGAATTAGCAATAACAACCACACAAAACCGGCATTCTGAATGTAGGTTTCTGTGCCTGCCGCAATTTTACCAATCAAGGTGCCAGAGGTACTTTGCAATACCATTGAATCGCCACCCATGGCACCAAAGAGTGCAAAGGTCATCACCAAAGGCACCAGTATTTGCATGGTGGTGACACCAAAATTACCCAAACCGGCGTTCAAGCCTAAGGCCAAGCCTTGGCTTTTCTTCGGGAAAAAGAAATTGATGTTCGACATAGACGCAGCAAAGTTACCGCCGCCAATGCCCGATAACAGCGCTAAGAGCTGAAACACCAACAGCGGTGTGTTGGTGTCCTGTAACGCTAATCCTGTACCGAGCGCGGGAATCATTAGCAATGCAGTGGTAAAGAAAATGGTATAGCGGCCGCCGCATAAGCGAATGAAAAAACTACTGGGAATACGTAAGGTTGCGCCGGTCAAACCGGCAATGGCCATTAGGCTAAATAAATCCGCCTTGGCAAAGTCAAAGCCAAGGTTAAGCATTTGCACGGTGATAATGCCCCAGTAAAGCCACACCGCGAAACCGCACAGTAAACTAGGGATAGAGATCCAAAGGTTTCTATTGGCAACTTTTTTACCCGTGGATTCCCAAAAGTTTTCATCCTCTGGATTCCAGTTTTTAATATTATCGCCTGGCCGGTAGCCAGTGAGGTCTGCCGCCTTATTCGTAGTTGATGTCGCCATTGCGCGCTCCCGTTGAACAGAATGTTTCAGCCTCACTATGGCGCCCCCACGCTAGGTGCTCAATCAACAGAAGGGAGTAGCATTAGCCGAACCATCGGCAGATGGAGATTACCTCTATTGGAGTAGCAGTCCCGCCCAAGCCGCGCCCCGACTCGAGCGCCAGCCCTTGAACTTGCGCCCCAACTAGCCAAGTTGAGTACTCCCCTAACTCTCAAAGGTTATTGCCAGCGTTCATCTACATGACCTACATCAAGGGATCGTCTTTTTACAGTTGCAACACATTAAGGAATTAGCGAATGTAAAGGTTCTGTTCACTGAAAAGTTTTTAGCGCTATGGATCAACACGTTACCAGCATCTTATTAGTTGATGATCACCCTCTTCTACGCAAAGGCTTAGTGCAGCTGATCGAGTTGGAGGACGAGCTGGCGCTGGTTGGCGAGGCCAGTAACGGCTTGGATGCACTGCGCTTAGCGGGGGAAACAGACCCTGATTTGATCGTGCTGGATTTGAACATGCAAGGTATGGACGGCCTAGAAACCCTGCGCGCCATGCGCGAGGCCGGTATCACCTCGCGCATCGTCATGTTAACTGTGTCAGACAACGACGAAGACGTTGTTTGCGCCATCACCTATGGCGCCGACGGCTATCTGCTCAAAGATATGGACCCTGAGGATATCTTGGCGCAACTGATTGAGGCCGCGCACGGCAAGATGGTGATATCCGACAAACTCACCCACGTGCTCGCCAAAGCCATCCGCAAAGGCGACAACAATAAAACCAGCCTGTTGGCGAAATTGACCAGCCGCGAACACGAAATTTTAAAGCTCATCGCCAAAGGCTTATCGAATAAACTTATCGCCCGCGATTTAGATATTTCCGATGGCACTGTAAAGGTACATGTGAAGCACGTACTGAAAAAATTGGGGCTGCGCTCACGCGTCGAAGCCGCCGTGTGGATGGTTAATCAGAGCCATTGAGTTGCTAGCGTGGTCAGTTTCTAGTACCTAGAAAATACACAAGCCAACACCAAACCAATGATGTTCCGCAGCAAACAACAGGATGGCCTGCCTCAAGAAAAAGGATGGCCGGCCCCTAGAGACTACTTTAGGAGTTAAACATGGGCTGTTGTGACGCCCCTAATCTAATGCCTCTCGATGAAGCTATCGCGATATTGCACCAACAACTTGAAGCCATAACAGAGCAAGAGACGGTAACGCTTGATTTAGCGTTGGATCGCATTCTTGCTCAAGACATCAAGGCACCCATTGACGTACCCGGTTACGATAATTCAGCGATGGACGGTTACGCGCTGCGATTCAATGACATAGCGACCAATCACGAATTCGAACGCATAGGCAAAGCATTTGCCGGTGAGGCATTTGACGGCCGCGTTGGCAAAGGCAAATGCGTGCGCATTATGACCGGCGCGCCAATACCAGCTGGTGCTGACACAGTGGTCATGCAGGAAGATATTCAGACGCAAGGCAAGATGATCAAGTTGTTACACCCCGCCAGCGTTAAACTTGGGCAACATGTTCGTACACAAGGCGCCGACATACTCACCGGACACATCGTATTAACGAAAGGCAAGCGTCTCGGTCCGACAGATATTGGCTTACTGGCATCCTTAGGTTTGTCCAAAATCCCACTCATTCGACGCTTAAAAGTCGCCATTCTTTCCACTGGCAGCGAATTGAAAACACCTGGCCAAGGGCTAGAACGAGGCCAAATATACGACAGTAATCGCTATGTGCTGCACGCCATGCTTGAGCGACTTAATGTTGAGATTATGGATTTGGGTATAGTGCCAGACCAGCCCTCAGCCCTTGAAGAGGCCTTCACTATCGCGGCAGAACAGGCCGATTTAATTTTCAGCTCTGGTGGTGTATCGGTTGGAGAAGCAGACTACACCCGAGAAATTTTAGAGCGCATGGGTGACATAGCGTTTTGGAAGATCGCGATTAAACCCGGCAAACCCTTGGCCTTTGGCAAGCTAGGTAAGGCTTACTTTTTTGGCCTGCCGGGCAACCCTGTATCTGCCACACTCACCTTTCACCAGGTGGCACTACCGGCGCTACAATTACTGGCTGGCGAAAAAGCCATTGAACCGATTCGCTTACATGCTAGCGTCAAAAATAAGCTACGCAAACGGCCCGGTCGCACAGATTTTCAACGGGCTTACTTAAGCGCAACCCCATCGGGTTTAGAGGTGAGCGCCGACTCAGATCAAAGTTCGGGCGTACTCAGTTCCTATACCTCAGCAAATTGCTACATCAAATTGGATCAATTTGCCTGTGACCAAGACAAAGGCGAGCGCGTAGAGGTTATTCCTTTCGACCGCTGGATTGGTTAGGAAGAGCCGCTGACCGTTTACAGTGGACAGGAAGAGCGCCGCTACAAGCTACAAGGCGGGGGCCGCCCCCTACAAGCTACAAAAAGCATAACCCTCGCACCGTGCGCTTGCGGCTTGCGGCTTGCGGCTTGCGGCTTGCGGCTTGCGGCTTGCGGCTTGCGGCTTGCGGCTTGCGGCTATTTTGTCAAATATTTAATACCCTTATCCAAGCCTTCTAGGGTTAAAGGGTACATGTGGCCATCAACTAATTCGTGGGTCATTTTTATCGATTGGGTGTAATCCCAATATTTCTCGCTCACCGGATTTAGCCAGATCACCTTATCGTAGGTTTCCGTCACCCGCTCCATCCACTTGTAGCCAGGTTCCTCGTTCATGTGCTCGACACTGCCGTACTGGCTGGCTATTTCATAGGGCGCCATGGAGGCATCACCGATAAAAATAACCCGGTAGTCACTCGAGTACTTGTGCAACACATCGAACAGCTGCGTGGTTTCCTGATGCCGACGGGCATTGTCTTTCCACACGCGCTCGTAAATGAAATTATGGAAATAGAAATATTCCAGATGTTTAAATTCGGTTTTGCAGGCGGAGAATAATTCTTCGCAGAGGCGAATATAGGGGTCCATAGAACCGCCCACATCGAGAAACAGTAACACCTTTACGGCGTTGTGGCGCTCGGGCACCATTTTTATATCGAGAAAACCGGCGTTGCGCGCGGTTGAGCTAATGGTGTCGGGTAAATCTAATTGGTCAGCGGCGCCGGTTCGGGCAAATTTACGCAATTTGCGCAGTGCCATTTTGATGTTGCGCGTACCGAGCTCTACGTCGTCATCCAGATTTTTAAACTCGCGTTTATCCCACACCTTCACCGCACTTTTATTGCGCGACTCGCCGCCAACGCGAATGCCTTCGGGGTTGTAGCCGCTGTTGCCGAAGGGCGAGGTGCCGCCTGTGCCAATCCAACGATTGCCGCCTTGATGGCGCTTTTGCTGTTCATCCAGGCGCTTCTTAAATTCTTCAATGAGCTTTTCTAAGCCGCCCATAGATTCGATTTTGGCCTTTTCTTCATCGCTTAACTGCTTCAAAAACTCGCTGCGAATCCAATCGTCGGGAATTAAGGCTTGGAAAATATCCTCAATACTTTCTAGGCCCTTAAAATAAGCGCCAAAGGCTTTATCAAAGCGGTCGTAATACTTCTCATCCTTAATCAGCACCGTGCGCGCCAGCAGGTAGAAGTCATCAATTGAGCCGAAGGCTAAACGGTGCTCCATAGCTTCCAGCAGTACCAATAGCTCTTTGATCGAGACGGGTACTTTATGGGCGCGCAGGCCACTGAAAAAGTTCAACAACATTAGCGATTCTCACGACGCGTCATGAAGGCCAAACGCTCGAGCATATGCACATCTTGCTCATTCTTCAGCAGCGCACCATACAATGGCGGGATAGCTTTAGTGGTATCGCGGTTTTTTAGAATTTCATCGGGGATATCGTCGGCCAACAATAACTTCAACCAATCTACCAGCTCGCTAGTGGACGGCTTTTTCTTTAAGCCTGGCACCTTGCGCACATCAAAAAAGATATCTAAGGCATCTTTAACTAACGCTTGTTTAATGTCTGGGAAATGCACATCCACGATTTTTTGCATGGTGTCGCGATCGGGAAAATTAATATAGTGGAAAAAGCAGCGACGCAAAAAAGCATCGGGTAATTCTTTTTCGTTGTTACTGGTGATAATAACAATAGGGCGATGTTTGGCCTTAATGGTTTCACCGGTTTCGTAAACAAAGAATTCCATTTTGTCGATTTCAACCAATAGGTCATTGGGAAATTCAATATCGGCTTTATCGATTTCATCAATCAATAACACCAACTGCTCATCGGATTCAAACGCTTCCCAGAGCTTGCCTTTTTTCAAATAGTTTTTGATGTCGTGTACGCGATCATCGCCCAGCTGCGAGTCCCGAAGACGCGACACGGCATCGTATTCATACAAGCCCTGTTGTGCCTTAGTGGTGGATTTGATATGCCACTGAATTAAGCGCAAGCCCAAACTCTGCGCAACTTCCTCGGCCAACATGGTTTTACCTGTACCAGGCTCACCCTTGATCAACAGAGGCCGCTGCAATACCACGGCGGCATCAACCGCCATGCGTAAATCATCGGTTGCTACGTATTTATCAGTACCCTGAAAAGCCATGAGTTGCTCCACGCCGTTTTGTACAAAACGCCATTGTAGCAACCACACTAGCCGCTGGGTACGACGAGGCGTGTCCGGTCGGTCACAGGGGCAAACCTGATTTAATCGGCGCGACCGCAGGCTTTATTAGCGGGTACCGCCACATCCATCATATGCGGGTTAGGTAGTTTTAGATTGGCCATCAATTCTGCATAAGCATCTACGTCCGGGACTTGAAGGCGCGGGTTGTGACGACGCTCCTCCTCGAGTGAAGTTGAGGTCCAACCTTTGTAGTCGTGTGCTGGGTAGACCCGCGTTTGCGGCGGTAACGCCAACAGACGCTGGAGGCTTTGGTACTGGGCACGGGCATCGCCATTTTGAAAGTCGGTTCGACCCGTGCCTCGAATCAACAGGGTATCGCCAGTGAATAATAACGCCTGTTCGGGCAGATAAAAGCAGTAGGAGTCATCGGTGTGACCCGGCGTATAGAGCACTTGTAACTGCAGCGCGCCCAAGTTTAGTTGGTCCTGATCGGCAAACCAGCCGCTGGCACAAGCCACCTCGCTTTGCTTACCCATGAGAGATTTACAGCCCGTGACCTCGCGCAACCTACCCAAGGCCGTCACGTGATCGGCATGAACATGGGTATCAAGCGCGTAGATCAGCTGTAAATCCAACTGAGATAGGAGCGCAAGATAAGCGTCACATTGCTCCAGCACAGGATCGATAAGCAGCGCTTGCCGGTTGGTGATATCGGCCAGTAAATAGGTGTAGGTTGAGCTCTCACGATCGAATAGCTGGCGAAATATCATGGTGATTTACTCCTCAAAATTCCTAGCGCCGGCGAACAGAGGCGTTTCAATGCACGCGTCTATCGCGAGCCTACCGCTGGAACTAAGTGCGTTAAAGTTGTCCGACGAGAGTAGCCGCAGTGAGCGACAACATGGCGATAACAAAACCTTTTTGCAGCAGCGGCCCAGCGAGTCGACTCGCCACCAGCGAGCCCAGCAACATGCCAAGTACGCCACCTAAAATAAGCCACGCCAGCAAAGCGAAATCGACGCTACCGCCCAACCATATAAAACTGGCAAAGCCGGCACTGCTGATAACGGCGATAACCGCCAATGATGTTGCAACGGCGGCTGTGATGGTTAAACCGGTAAGCAATACCAACAGTGGAACAATGACGAAACCACCGCCGACACCGAACAAGCCCGATAAAATACCTGCACCGAAACCGCCCAATACCACCCCCATCAAACAGCGAGGTTTAAGCTCTAATTGCCCGGACGGGCTAAAGCGACACAGCGCAGTTTCTTTTTCAGAGCCGCCCTTGCCTTGACTGGCGCGGGTAACCTTGGCACTTTCCGGCGCATCATTGCTTTGGCGCCACATACGCAGAGCCACCAATACCACCAAGATTGCAAAGCCAATCAATAAAGCGGGCTCAGGAATTTTTGCCGCCAACCAGCGCCCGATGGGTGCCATTGCTGCTCCGCTAATGGCCAACACGATGGCCGGCAACCAAACCACTTCGCCCCTTGGCAAACGCACAACCACGCCCCACAGGGCGCTAGCGGAGACAGCTGCCAACGCTAGCCCCGTAGCTTGATTGGCATTAACAGCCAAGCCCAACATTAACAGCGGCACAGCAAACAAAGAGCCGCCAGCTCCGGTCAGGCCTAAAACAAGGCCAACCAGAGCGCCAATCACCAGTGCCGCAAGAGCGATGTCGATCACGGCCGAACTTGATTCCAAGGCATGCGCGCAATGGCCATGGCCATTGGGCAGGTGTCGGTAACACCCGAAAAAACTAACCCGGCGCCAACGAAACCACTTAACCAAAACAAACCTGGGTTAACAAAAAAGCCGCCTAGCACACCAATAAAAACTAATAAACCAGCAGCAATGCGCACTTGGCGATCAAGGGGAATAGCCGTGCGCTTTCCGCGCACCAAAAGTTGCTCGGGCATTTTTTCAATACCGCCGTCGACCACCACTAATTCACACGCCAACTTACCGGCTAATTCTTGGTGAACCATTTCAGCGCGACGCTGGGTGCGACACATTAAATACACTTGCGCCCGTTCACCCGCAGCCGCCACAACTGCATGCGGAGTAACGCTGCCCAAGGGAAAGTTGACACTGTTCGGCAAATTCACAGCGGCGTATTCGGCCGGTGTGCGCACATCAACAATACATAAAGGCTCATTTGCCGCGACTTTTTTCGCCAATTCTTGGGCACTGATCCGGATCATTTACAACGTCTCCACTAGATAAAATGAGATTTAACCGCAGTACAACTGCTTTAAGACACGAATAACGCTGACCGCCTCCGTGCCCTCTAACCGATAAAAAACCTGCTGCCGATCTTTGCGCGTCGACACCAAATTGGCTTCGCGCAAACCAGCTAAATGTTGCGATAGGGCGGATTGACTGAGCGGCACCCGCGCATTTAATTCGCCCACAGAAAGCTCGCCATCAATCAGGGTACACAGCAACATTAAACGATGCGGATTGGCCAACTGCTTCAGCAAAGCCGCGGCGCTACCGGCGTGTTCGGCCAGTGCCGAATAATCTTCTTGGGTGCTCATGCTTTACCTCTGTTGCGCGCGAATAGCCTGCTCAAAACCGTCTTTCATACCCATGGCTCGCCCCTCCGCTAAGGCCTGCTCCAGCTCGACCCCTTGGGAGATTTGCCAAAGCGACCAAGCCATACCGGCTCGGTTGCCCGAGCGACAATGCACCAAGGTTTTTTTATCGCCCAATGCCGCACCAAACTGCTGAATTTGCTCGGCGCTTGGAAGCTCGCCGGTCATGGGAAAATTGAACCAAGTCAGCCCTAACTGCTTGGCTGCCTCACCCTCTTCTTCTGGCGTCTCCGCCGCGCTGCGTAAATCAATAATTTGCTCGTAACCCTGCGCTTTTAGCACGACCAACGCATCGCCAGTTACCAAGCCGCCGGTGGCGATTTGATCGCTGTGTTGATGAAAATTTGCCACGCCCTCAACCGACTGCGCTTGTAGCGGCAGCGCTGTAATACAGGCAACTAGCAACACTAACGCACCGAACCCGCTCTGCCAGGCTTGCTTTATGGACATTACCGCTTTCATAGACGCCACCTCTGTATTAAACCTATGGTTTAGCTAAACATATTCATATTAACGATTGCGATGCGAGTCATGCATCACGAGACATGACAGCTGAGGCCATCAGCTGTCATTAGGAAATATTAATTTAGAATATTCTAATATTAATAAGGGGCATACGCAAGCGGGCTACTTGGTATCGTCGTCATCCTTGCTCGGCGCAAGATCGTCGAGGGAGAACTCTGGGGTGTCGTCGGTATCGGCAAGCTCATCAGCCGCGTCATCACTTTCGATATCGATAGCGGCCATGGCCTCATCCACGTCATCCATACCGCCTAAATCTTCCATACCACCTAAATCTTCCAGTGGCGGATTTGCATCAGTATCGGTTGCAGAGGCATCAAGTTCTGGCTCGGTATCGGATTCTGCTTCTAAGTCCAGGTCCTCTGGTGCCACCTTTTTGCCGCCCATTAGGGTCCGGTAGGCGAAATAGGCAAGCGCTAAAATCAACAGATTGCCGAAACCTAGGGCGCCGTAAAGTAGCCAGTTGGTCGACTCCGCTTTCGGAGGGGTTTCAGGCTCAACCTCTGGCTCACCTGCGGATACCTCAACCTTGTCCGGCTCAGGCTCTGGTGCTGCTGCCTGCGGCTCGACCTTTGCAATTTCAGGCTCTACAAAGGGGCTAGCCCCATCTGGATAGGTGAAGCTAATGGCTTCTGGCTGGTGTTCAAAACTTTGATTTTTTGTGTCCACCGCACTTATGCGCAGGTCGATCACATAAGTTCCGTCTTGGTCGGGCGCTAGTAATAATTCCCAACTATCGGATTGGCTGAGTTGCAGCGGCTGAATGCTCGACCGGCCACTGGGCTCTTTGACCTTAGCCACCACCACGGTTTTAGCCCGGTCTAAACTCTGGCCATTAGCGCGCACCCGCACTAGTCGCTCGCTACTACTGGGGCTGAGCAACTCCACGGCAAAGGGCGCGCGCACGGCGATGCGATGCGATATTTCCCGGCTAAAACTCTTGCCGTCCAATTGTACGCGCAACTGGTAATCGCCTTCGCCGGCAAACTGGGTTATCTCGCGCCGATAGATACCATCGCCCGGCGGCAATTGATCGGATATTTTTTCCGACCAAATAAGCTTATCGCCCTGTAAAAGTTCGGCGTTGATATTGAGCAAGCGCAGAAAGCGCGCATCGCTTAAGGTTTTGCCCTTGTCTTGCAGCAAAAATTGCAAAGTTGCCGCCTCGCCTTCAAACAAATTGTTTGGCATAGGTTTAACGAGTATTTTTAAATCGGTAACGATGGTGATTTTGCTTTCCGGGTCTAAATCCGCCCGCACCAACCACTCGCCCTCGATCGGGTGCTTAATCGTGACGAGATCGTGATCGGCGGCGCGATACCAGGTTAAATATTTATCTTTAGTGTCGGCTTGATAATATTTTTTATCGGGTGAAAGTAATTGGGTTTGCTGCTCGGGCACAGCTCTAAAAATAAGCGCAGTAAACTCTTCGATACTCGAGTCGACTAAAAACTTATTTTCAGATAACGGCACCTCGTCGGCGGGCGCCGACTGCTCCAGCATGCGTAAAAATATTTTCGGCAACTGTTCGGCGCTGTTGGCAACGGCAACTATGCCGTCGGTACCCAGCGACAGCGCGTTCATCAACTCCGTATCGGCATTAGCCGACAGCGCCACCGTGTGAATTTTGTAGTTCTCGCCTTTTAGTGAGGGCAGAACCTTATCGACAATGCGCCGCCACTCTTTGGCGTTATCGTCTGGCTCGCGGGAAATATCCACCATGCCATCGGTGAGTAAAATAATGCTGGTGCGGTAACCTGGCTGCGGTTTGCCGCCATCTTTCGCCGCGCGTTCAAGGGCGCCGCCGATATTGGTAAACAGGCCAACGGAGTTAACCTCTTCCACTTTTTTAGCAGCCTCTTGGCGCCAGGCGCCATCCACTTCATTTAGCGGCACAAGCATATTGACGTACTGGCCGAAGGTCCAAACACCGGCCCTACTGCCTTCGGGAATTAACTTGACCAATAAATCTAGCGCCGGGCGGCGCAAATTGTCTGGGTCGTTTTGTTTCATACTGCCAGAAATATCGATGATCACCCGCACATCAGCCTTCTCCGTCGCCACATCGGATTGCGCCTGCGCCCAATCCGCAGCAACAGAGAAGAACATAAATGCGGCAACCAGCACCGATAATTTCATAGCAGTAAACTCTTAAGACCTAAGGCTGTAAACACGGGTTTAGGCAATCATATCCATGACACGGCGGCCTTTTTCCGTAACGTACCAACGCACACCTTTAGCACCGCTGACTTTACCGGCGAGGTTGCGCGCAACCAGCACATTTAAGGTTTTCGACATAGTGGTTTCATCGGCGCTGGCTTCGTGGCAAAGACCGGCGATAGAGCGGAATATATAGCGACCACGGCCCAAGGTTTTCAATACCTTGGCTGAGGTCACATCCAACTCGCCCTCCATTTCCAAGGGGCCTTGGTTGCCATCGGATTCAGGGTCTTGCTCAGTTTCTGTGGCGATCAAAGGCAGCAACTCTTCCTGCATCATGCGCAGGTCGTGGTGCACGTTATCGGACAAAATGCGCGCTTGTGTGGCCTCGCGCAAAATGCGCTCGCCCATATTCACAATCACGAGCCGTGAGGCCACCGCGGCAATCAAACAGTAACCGGTGTAAATCAACAGCCGCGATGGGTCGCCCTGTATCTCCAGCACCAAATCGCTGTTGACCAAGTTCAAGACCACCGGCACGAGGAAGGCAGCGCCTACACCCATGACAATGCAGCGCGGCAGACTTGCCGGGTCGCTGTCGCCTTGGTTCATTTGATAGAAATTAATAAGCCCGCCGAACACACCGGCGATTAGCATCACAGATGCCAGAATAAAAATATGGTTAGCCATGGCGCTCTCCCTGAATTAAGTGGCCCATACACCCCCTATGATTTGGTTTGTATCTAATAGCCGGCACCTAGCCACCTTAGACTTATGTATGGGTCTACTAGGTATAGCTCAGAGAAAGTGAATCTGCATAATAGTCGCGATTCTTATGACTGAAATAACACTTCATACTCCACCCACCCAGATGACCAAAATGCCTTTGTGGGGTTCGGCGCCCGAGACGTTGTATGCTACTGCCAGCAAACGCTGCGTTTAAAGCCAGACCCCATCAAGGAGATTCGGTCATGAGTAACCACCCCGTCGATAATGTCACTTACGCCAATAAAGGAACCGTAACCGGGGGCGCGATTACCGACATTATCGAGAGCCAGCGCCCTGGCGCCTTGCGCGGTGCGCAACTGCTGGCCAAGGCACTGCAGGCCGAGGGTGTGGACTTGCTGTTTGGCTACCCGGGCGGCGCCAACTTAGAAATTTTTGATGTGCTATCTGAGTTCGGCATTCGCTGTATTCGCACCGAGCACGAACAAGGCGCCGTGCACGCCGCCCAAGGCTACGCCCGGGTAACCGGTAAAGTCGGCGTGTGCCTCGCCACCTCTGGCCCAGGCGCCACCAATTTAGTCACCGGCATTGCCGACGCCATGAGCGACTCGGTCGCCATCGTCTGCATCACCGGCAATGTGCCCAGCCATTTGCTGGGCAAAAACGCGTTTCAGGAAGTGGATATCGTGGCGGTGACCAGGCCCATCACCAAAAAGAATTACCTGGTCAGCCGGGTCACCGACATCCCCGAAATTGTGCGCGAGAGTTTCCTGCTCGCCGGCGGGCGCAGGCCGGGGCCGGTGCTGATCGACATACCCAAGGATATTCAGCAGCATTTTCCGCGCGACCCAGAGGGTAATTACACGCCGCCGAGAATCCCGGCGGTGATTGAGCCGCCGGAAGCGGCCGCCACCGGTATGACCGACAACCAACTGGAGCAAGCGCTGCGGCTGTTAAGCGAAGCCGAGCGCCCGATAATTTACGCCGGCGGCGGCGTCATCTCCGCCAATGCCCACAATCTATTATTACAACTGGCCGAAAAAGCCCAGATTCCGGTCACCACCACGCTCATGGGCCACGGCGGCTTTCCGCCCGCGCACCCACTGGCATTACACACCTTGGGTATGCACGGCAGTAAATACGCCAACGTGGCGATCAATGAGGCAGATTTAGTCATCGCCGCCGGCGTGCGTTTCGACGACCGCGTGACCGGCAAGGTGAGCGAGTTTATTAAGCACGGGCGCATCATTCACATCGATATCGATCGCGACGAACTGAACAAGAACAAAGACGTCACCCTGCCCGTGTGCGCCGATATCAAACTCGCGCTGGAACAGCTATTGGCCAATTGCCAAGCAGTTAGCCATAGACCTTGGACGGAACAAATCAGCCTGTGGAAACAGCAGTGGCCCTACCCCGCGCCCGAGCGCAACACCATCACGTCACAGTTCGCCATCGGCTTACTGTCTGACATCACTAAGGGCGAGGCCATCGTTAGCCTCGGCGTTGGCCAGCACCAGATGTGGGCCATGCAACACTACCAATCGAGCCAACCGAAAGCGTTTTTAAGCAGCTCGGGTTTCGGCACCATGGGTTATGGCTTACCCGCTGCGATCGGCGCGAAAGCGGCCTTCCCCGAGCGCACGGTGATCGACATAGACGGCGACGGCTCGCTCAACATGACTGTGCACGAACTCGCTACCTGCCACCGCTTTAAACTCGGTGTGAAAGTGGTAATTATCAATAACCAATGGCTCGGCATGGTGCGCCAATGGCAAGACATGATTTACAACAAACACCGCGCCGGCTCGTCGCTCTCCGACCCCTTAACGCAAGTAAAAGCCGAGGATGACGTGGACATCTACCCAAATTTCCTCGCCATCGCCGACGGCTACCGCGTGAAGAATGAACGCGTGGTGCGTAAAGAAGATTTGGCGACGGCTTTCGCACGCATGCTGGCCAACCCCGATGAACCTTATTTGTTGGATGTCATTGTGGCGCGCGAAGAAAACGTCTACCCGATGATTCCCGCCGGCGGCAGCTACCAAGATATTTTGATGGGCGATGAGGATGTGAAAAAAATTAAGCGAGAGCAACAGGGCAGTAATATTTAACGCTAATCGCTAAGCAGATGGCAGCCCCCAGCTAACAGCAGGATTAAGGCTGCCTAATGCGCCACAGACACTTACAGGGAAAGCGCTAGTGCTTTCTGTTTCCTGTTTCCTGTTTCCCCATCAACAGTGTACGGATTTACCTTTTTACGTCCATGGCAGCCATTGATTTTTATCTTAATAATGACTCCCCAACTATCGGCACCCGTTTCGGCCCAACTTCCGACCCGCGCGTATGATTAACTTTTCCTCGACGGAAACTGCGGCTCCAGATATTACTGGGTCCTGTTTGCATCCAGCCGAGTTAGAAGCCACATAAACCTAGGGAACCTCTGAATAACTCTGGTGCCGCTCTGGCTTCTTGCTAAGGGCTACGGCCATTAGCTGCGAAACTCGCCTTGCGGCTGACCGCTACAGTTCACGCAGAGCGGTACCAGAGTTATTCAGAGGTTCCCTAGGCTATCAACCAATAATTTTCGGCGGTAAATAAATCGTAAACTCATTTAACGGTTCAATAAGCACACTATAAGCTTTAGCTTGCTCAGAAAAAGGCACAATACCTAGCTCATCCAATAAATTAAACCGTGCCGACACTAATGCCGCTGGTTTAACGTCTAAGCGCTTATGCCATACGCGATAGGTACCTAACTTACCATCGCGACGAAAATAAAAGCCGGCCAGCGGATGGGTTAGGTACACTAAGGCACTCTCTGTATCGGGGAAACCAGGAAAGCTAAACCTATCCGATGCGGATTGGCTCAACTCCACTGAGGCGCTCGCCCAACTGGATTTTGTCTGCATGTTATAGCGCTTGTAGCGCTGCGTCGCCGCCTCGAAGTCGCAATCAAACTGCACCTCGCCTGCGTGCCATGGGAGATTCCACAGATACCGTGGCACCATTAACGCCCATGAATCTAGCGTGGTGCCCAAGAACCAAACGCAGCGCTCGCCAGTTTGTTGATCGATAATGTAAATGCGGTAATTGGTTTGCCCCATGGTGAATTTTGGAAAAGGCAATACTGCGGAGGTGAAGTCGACATCGATAAACGGTACAACAGAGATTAACCCCATCGCTTCACCACCTAACTCGACCCTATCCAATTTAAATCTTTCTGGAAAAAGCCCATCGAAACGACAGGCGGGTACAGCGTAAGTAATAATGGCAAAATGCTTAAGCCCGCAATGCACATCGACGCCGCTAGGGGCCGGTCGGTCGTGCACGTAATCACAGAACTTTCGCACTTCCTGCACTAGCCGATTCCCTCTCATGCCCTAAACCTTAAATTGCTACTCTCAACACTAGTAATAATGCAAATCCGTCGACTTACCCCAAAAAACCCGATAAGAAAAAATGGTGTAGCCAATAATCACAGGCAACACAATCACCACGCCCACCAAGATAAATTCCAACGATGCTTTGGCGCTGGCGGCCTCTGTGGCCAACAGCTGGCCGGGCACCACGTAGGGGAAATAGCTAAAACCTAAGGCTAGGAAGCTGAGTAGAAATAGTGTCACTACACCAAAAAAAGGCCGGCGCGCTTTGCTGTCGTCGCCGTCGTAAAGTTGCTTGACTGAGCGCTCGATCCAATAGAGACAGAGCCAACCCAAGGCGGGAATAGCCAGTAACAAGCACCAACCTGGGAAAGAAAACCAACGCGCGACCACTTCGCGATTAGAGGTTAGGTTAATCAACGACACAAACAGTAAACCCAACAACGTCAACGCACCAGCGAGGCGAATCCAACCCAGTGCACGCACTTGTAATGCGTCTTCAGTTTTCATAATTAACCAAGCGCTGCCAATATACACATAGGCGGCCGCCACACACACAGCACTCAAGGCGGCAAACCCTAGCGCCGCCCAGCCGGGTTCAAAGCCAGTGACATAGCGCCCTAACATATAACCCTGCGCTAGCGCCGCCGTGAGTGAACCCAATTTAAATGCCCAGTCCCAGGCGCGCTGGTGATTGGTAATGGCCTTGGCACGTAAATCGAAGGCAACGCCGCGCAGAATCAAGCCAATCAGTAACATCACCGCCGGTAAGTACAACTCAAATAGCACCAAACTATGCGCTTTGGGAAAGGCGATAAGCAGTATGCCTACCGCCAATACCAACCAGGTTTCATTGGCATCCCAAAATGGGCCAATGGAGGCGATCATTTGGTTGCGCTGCTCAAGGTTTTCCATGGGCAGTAAAATACCAACGCCAAGATCGTAACCATCCAGTACGGCATAAATAAGCACAGTTAAACCCAGCAATCCTAAAAAAATATAGGCCAAGGTATCAGCGGATAAATTCATTGCGCGACCTCCACGAGTGCGGGGTTTTGTTCCATTTCCTGCAAGCTGTGGGTTTCGAACTCTTCAACTTGCACCGATTTTTTTGCCATGTAAAAAATGGTGTGTAAATAGGCCCACATTAATAGCGCGTACACCAATATATAGAGGCTTAACGACAAGGCGACGTTAGCTGCCGGCTGTAGGGTTACGGCATCGGCGGTTTTAAGTAATCCACTCACTAACCACGGCTGACGGCCCATTTCTGTCACATACCAACCGGCCAAGGTTGCCACCCAGCCGGAAAAGGTCAGGGCAAACAAGCCTTGTAAAAACCACTTGGGAAATTGTTTTTTCCGCACTAGGTAATACACGCCTAGCCATGCAGTAGCTAACATCAACACGCCCACTGCCACCATAATGCGGAAACCAAAAAATAGCGGCTTTACTGGTGGGTGTTCTGAAAATTCATTCAAGCCCTTAATTTCCCCTTGGCTGTCGTGGGTGAGAATCAGGCTCGCCAGTGAAGGGATGCCTAACTCAAATTTATTGGAGCGGCTGTCTTCATCGGGCCAGGCAAACAACAGCAGCGGTACCGCTTTTTCAGTTTCCCACACCCCTTCCATGGCGGCTATTTTTTGTGGCTGATGCTCAAGGGTATTAAGCCCGTGTAAATCGCCCACCAACATTTGCAAAGGCGCCACGATAGCGGCCAATACCAACGCCGTTTTCAACGCCAGCTTAGGTGCTTTTTTGGTATCGCCTTTAAGCAATCGATAGGCCGAAATTCCGGCGACGAAAAAACTGGCGGTTAAAAACGATGCCAGTAGCACATGGGTTAAGCGGTAAGGCATAGACGGGTTAAAAATAATCGCCAACCAACTCTCCGGCATGGCGACGCCGTTTTCCATCACAAAGCCCGCGGGCGTTTGCATCCAGGAATTCAGTGCAATAATCCAAAAGGCCGACATGCTGGTGCCGAAGGCTACAAGAAAGGTCGCCAGCGTGTGCATCCAAACCGGCACGCGATTAATGCCGAATAACATGATGCCTAAAAAAGTCGCCTCTAGAAAAAACGCTGTAAGCACTTCGTAACCCAACAAAGGCCCGGCAATATTACCCACACGCTCCATGAACAAGGGCCAGTTAGTGCCAAACTGGAAGCTCATGGTAATGCCGGTAACAACGCCTATGGCGAAGGTGAGCGCGAAAATTTTTACCCAGAAGCGGTAGACGCGCATCCACACCGGGTGGTTTGTGCGTTGAAATTGCAGTTTGAAATAAAACAGTAACCAGGCCAGCGCGATGGTGATGGACGGGAACAAGATGTGAAAACTGATATTGAGCGCAAACTGCATGCGCGACAACATGAGGGTTGAATCTACTACTTCTTGCATGGCTACCTCTGCAACGTTAACGCGTTCAACGGGATTTATTGAGCAGCTTGTCTTTCATCTCCAATACCTTGCCAACACCGGCGCCGAGTTTTAACAGCGCCATTAAATGTTCGGGGTTCATGCGCTGTACATCGTCCATCCAATGGGTGAACAGCTCGAGCAAATCGTGAATTTCCTGCATTTTTGTACCGGCATAATCGACTTGCTGGCCATCGCGCTGCATTAACTGCGCACGCAATACACTCAGGGTTGGGTCCACTTCGCGCTTGCGCCGCTCGCTTAGCACCTGCTGAGCCATGTCCCACAAGCTGCCATTGGGACAGTAGTAATCTTTGCGATCACCAGGTTCTCTGTGTACGCGAATCAGCCGCCAACTTTGCAGCTCTTTCGCCGCCATACTGACGTTGCCGCGCGAGATGCCCAGCTGATCGCTAATCTCATCGGCACTTAAGGGCTGTTCGGTAAAGACGATGGCGGCCAGCACTTGGCCGACCGAGCGGTTAAAGCCCCAGCGACTGGCCATTTCGCCAAAGTGCAGCACCACGTCGCGCATTTGTGGGTCATTCATAGGCATTAACTTCTAAAGTTTCAATAATTTCTGAAAGTTTAGAAGCTTATATGATGTGAATCAAGCACTGGTTTAACAAACTGTGCTGAGCCGAATGAAGCTCAAGCGAGAACACTTGAGCCAAGCGCCCGTTCAAGGCTATGGTGCGTTCAGCGCCAGCGCCGAGCGGCGCCGATAAAAGCAATAATCGCATCGACGCCGCCCAACCGAGGACCGACACAGTGCTAAAAATACTCAAAATTTCCCTAGCCACGCTTATCCTGCTCGTCCTTGCGGCAGCAGTCCTACTGCGTCTTTTTGGCCCAGAATTGGCGGAAAGGCGCATGAATCAAGTTAAGCACGCCCCCGCACAAGGGATATCCGACGCCACCAAAGCCTTGCACGCATCGCTTTTTATCGCCGATTTACACGCCGACTCCTTGCTTTGGCACAGAGACCTTTTGATCAGAAGCGATTACGGTCAGGTGGACTTCCCACGTATGCAGGAGGGCAATGTGGCACTGCAAATGTTTACCACCGTGACCAAGTCACCGGCAGGCCTGAATTACCATGAAAATAGCGCCCACAGCCGCGACAACATTACCCTGCTGGCGCTAATACAGGGCTGGCCCATGAACACCTGGGGCAGCCTGACCGCCCGCGCACTGCACCAGAGCGACCGATTACACAAATTCGCCGAGCGAGCGCCCGACACAGTGCGCATCATAAAGAATCAGGCCGATTTAGCGGCACTGCAGGCCGATCGCGCTGCGGCCACAAAAACTAAACCCATGGGTGCGATTTTGGGCACCGAGGGCTCGCACGCACTGGACGGCGAGCTCGCCAATATTGAGCGGCTGTATCAAGCCGGCTTTCGGATGATGAGTTTGCAGCATTTTTTCGACAACCAATTAGGCGGCTCCCTGCACGGCGTCAGTCATGCGGGCTTAACCGAATTTGGCCGCGCCGCGGTGCAAGAAATGACCCGCCTCGGCATCATGATCGACGTGGCCCACTCGTCTGAACAGGTAGTGCGCGATGTGCTCGCACTGAACACCCAGGCGCTAATCGTGAGCCACACAGGAATCTATAGCCACTGCCCGAATGAGCGCAATATTCCCGACACCCTGATGCAAAGTATCGCCGCAAAGGGCGGCCTGATTGGCATCGGCTTTTGGCGCGGCGCCGTGTGTGACGACTCGCCCAAGGGCGTTGCTAACGCCATTCAAGCCGCCGTTAACCTTGTCGGCGAAGACGCGGTGGCACTGGGTTCAGACTACGATGGCTCGGTCACCACCGGCTTCGACAGCAGTCAACTGCTAGAGTTGACCCAGGCGCTGGTCGACCTCGGCATGAGCGAAAGCACCATCGCCAAGGTCATGGGCGGCAATCAAGCGCGCTTTTTTGCCAAACATTTGCCCAGTTTGTGATCTATTCGACCAGTAGAGGCCTGCGGCCGGTGAAACGAATGCGGTTTGTGCGCTACCAGTCGTCTGTTAATAGGCTCTACTGGCTCGGCTATTTAGATAGAGACTCAGCCATTGGTAGGCATAGCACCCATAGGCAGACACAAGCTTTACCTAAAACCAATAAGACATAAATAGAAAGAGGACTCCAACCATGCTTTCCCGATCACCTCTCGTCATGGCTATTACCCTGGCCCTGCTCAGCACCGCTTGCAGCAACGACGACGCCAAACAGGCAGAACAGACAATGACGAAGCCTGAGACCACCGCGTCTGCGGCCGAAACTCAAACCAGCAACCCGTTTTTCGCAGAGAGTAATTTATATTTCAAATTGCCTCCCTTCGATAAAATCAAAGATAGCGATTACGCACCGGCATTCGAACGCGGCATGGCCGATCAGTTAGCCGAAATGGATGCCATCGCCAACAACCCAGAAGCGCCTAGCTTTGAAAACACTTTCGTGGCGATGGAAAAAACTGGCGACATTTTAACCCGCGTCGCCAATGTATTTTTCGCCATGACCTCGGCCAACACCAACGATACTTTGGAAGCCATCCGCAGCGACATGGCGCCAAAATTATCGGCGCACCAAGATGCCATTCTGTTGAACGAGAAATTGTTTCAGCGGGTAAAAGCCATTTACCAACAGCGCGCTGACTTAAACCTCGATCCAGAATCCCTGCGTTTAGTTGAAATTTACTACCGTGACTTCGTGCGCGCCGGTGCCAACCTCAGCGCCGAGGATAAAGAAAAACTCAAAGCCTTTAACGCGGAATTGGCAAGCCTGCAAACTCAGTTCAGCCAAAACGTATTAAAAGAGGTGAACGCCTCGGCTATCGTGGTGGAATCAAAAGACGAACTTGCAGGCTTATCGGACAACGTCATTGCCGGTGCAGCGGAAGAAGCTAAAGCCCGTGGCATGGAAGGTAAATATGTTATTGCCTTGCAAAACACCAGCGGTCAACCCACCTTATCGTCGCTGACTAACCGCGACCTACGCGAGCGTATTCATACAGCATCATTGGCTCGCGGCAGCCATGGCGGCGAATTCGATAACCGCGCCGTGCTTGCCAACGTGGCAAAACTGCGCGCCCAACGCGCTCAGCTTTTGGGCTACGCCAATCACGCGGCCTACAGCCTCGAAAACCAAACCGCACTCACCACCGAAGCAGTTAACAAGCGCTTAGCCACCTTAACGCCAAAAGCCGTTGCCAACGCCCAGCGCGAACAAGCGGACTTACAGAAGAAGGCCAATGCCGAGGGCGGCAAGTTTCAGATTGCCTCTTGGGACTGGGCTTTCTACTCAGAAAAAGTGCGTGCAGAGCGCTACAATTTCGACGCCGATCAGCTAAAGCCCTACTTCGAAATTGACAACGTATTGCAGAAAGGTGTGTTTTTCGCCGCTGAAAAGCTTTACGGCATCACCTTTAAAGAGCGCAAAGACCTGCCCACTTATCACGAAGATGTACGCATTTTCGAAGTGTTTGAAGCCAACGGCGATACCTTAGCGCTGTTTATCTTCGACCCCTATTCGCGCGCCTCTAAGCGCGGTGGTGCCTGGATGAACGCCTATGTTGCGCAAAACAAACTAACCAACGCCAAGCCCGTGGTTGCCAATCATCAGAATATTCCAAAACCACCGGCCGGCGAACCCACCCTGTTGACCTTTGACGAAGCCAACACCATGTTCCATGAATTTGGTCATGCGCTGCACGGCATGTTCTCTAACGTGAACTACCCCTACTTCGCCGGCACCTCAGTGCCGCGCGATTTCGTTGAGTATCCGTCACAGGTGAACGAAATGTGGGCCACCTGGCCTGAAGTATTGGCCAATTATGCCAAGCATTATCAAACTGGCGAAGCCATGCCCAAAGAATTGCTCGACAAGGTATTAGCGGCTGATAAATTCAATCAGGGCTTTGCTACCACTGAATACCTTGCGGCGTCATTATTAGATCAAGCTTGGCATCAACTAACGCCCGAGCAAGTGCCCGCGGCCGACAAAGTCCTCGACTTCGAAGCCAAGGCGCTGACCAAGGCCGGAGCGAAAATGGATACCGTGCCACCGCGCTATCGTTCGACTTACTTCTCACACATTATGGGCGGCTATGCAGCCGGCTATTACGCCTATATTTGGAGTGAAGTCTTGGATGCCGACACGGTGAAATGGTTTAACGAAAATGGCGGCCTCACGCGCGCGAATGGCGACCACTTCCGCGCCACCTTGCTGTCTCGCGGCGGCAGTGAAGATGCCATGAGCATATTCAAAACCTTCCGTGGCGCCGAGCCAAATATTGCACCACTGCTTGAGCGTCGCGGTTTGAACTAAGCCAAGCGTATAAATAACATAGAAAAACCGGGCTAATTTACCCGGTTTTTTTATGGTCAACATAATGTTTGGCAAAAACGGTAAGTCGCCCGTTAAGCAATAACGCCATCGGCTTTTAAGGTGGCTAGTTGCCCCTCAGACAAACCTAAAAGCTCACCCAACACGGCTTGATTATGACTACCCACTGCTCCACCCGGCCACTCTGTCGAACCCGGCGTTTGCGTCAACTTTGGCATCAGAGCGGGAATGTCTAAGGGCTTGCCATTAATCTCAACTCGCTCGAATAATCCGCGCGCTTGAAAATGCGGATCGGCAAATTGGTCGGCCACACTGTAGATAGGCCCAACCGGCACTCGCTCAGCTTCGAGTTGCGCAATCACTTGATCCGAACTCTGTGCTAAACACCAAGCGGCGATAGCGTTATCAATCTCGACTTGATGCACAACGCGGCCAGCGTTATTGGCCATGGCCGCATTATTGGCCATATCGGCGCGACCAATGGCGGTCATTAAGCGTTTAAAAATAGAGTCGCCATTGCCACCAATCACAACATATTTGCCGTTGTGACAGCGGTAGGTATTGGTGGGCACAATACCGGTGACCGTAGTGCCGGCCGGCTCGCGAATCACACCGGCACCGGAAAACTCCGGCACTATGCCCTCCATTAAATTAAACATGGACTCGATTAACGACACATCCACCACCTGACCAACGCCGGTTTGCTTTTGCGCCAGTAAGGCCAGGGCAATACCGAAAGCGGCATGCAGGCCGGCAATGGTATCGCCAATGGAAAGATTGGGCCGCACCGGCGCTTGATCGGGAAAACCATTAACATAGCGAAAGCCACTCATGCCCTCGCACACGGAGGCAAAACCGGGTTTATGCGCATAGGGGCCGGTTTGACCGAAGCCGGAAATGCGCGCGTACACCAACTTGGGATTGCGCGCTTTCACCGCGTCCGGGCTTAGGCCCCACTTTTCCATCACCCCGGGGCGAAAATTTTCTACCAATACATCGGCGCCATCAATTAATCGCGCCGCCAATACCTGGCCCGCTGTTTGACGTAAATCGAGGGTGACAGATTTTTTATTGCGCCCGAGCGAGCGCCACCAAAAGGAAGTTCCAGTGTCATCCAACTGGCGCCAACCGCGCAGCGGATCGCCACCTTCCGGTGGCTCGATTTTTATCACCTCCGCGCCGAAATAGGCCAACAGGCAACCGGTAAATGGGCCAGCGAGTAGCTGCCCCATTTCTATTACCCGAACACCGTCCAAGGGTTTAGCCATGCCACCTTCCTATTAATCGTTTTCCGTTCGTATTCGATTAGCCGTTAACTTCCAAGCGTAAACCCATGGGGTCGAAAAAAAACACTTGCGTGAGCCCAGTGCGCTCGAGTTTAACCTCGGAATATTCGATACTGAATTTATCGAGCCGAGCTTTTAACGCCGCCATAGTATCTGTGTGAAAGGCGAGGTGATCTAAATAGCCACTGCCGCGCGCGGCCAGCTGTTCGGCCTCCGCCTCGCTAACAATCGACAGGTGAACGAGTGGCAGGTCGCCTTGATACAGCCAACGTCCGTCGGAATTGGACAGCGGCCGAAAGCCCTCGCGCCAATCGAACACTTGGCCATAAAAATTCAGCACCGCATCTAACCGATGCACAGGCACCCGAAGGTTAAAGTGATTGAAACTCAGCATCAGTGCTTGGTGAGTTTATCGAGGTAGCCCATAGCGAAGGCCGACACCACGAAGGTCATGTGAATAATCACATACCACATCAAATGGTCATTGCTGTAATTGGTTGCGCCCATGAATATCTTTAACAAATGAATGGACGAAATAGCCACGATACTGGCGGCAATTTTTGCCTTTAGCGAGGATGAGTCCATCTTGCCGAGCCAGCCCAACTTCTCTTCGTCTTCGGCAATATCCAATTGCGACACAAAATTTTCGTAACCACTCATCATCACCATCACTAACAAGCCACCCACCATGGCCAGGTCGATCAGACCCAAAATCAACAACACCATATCGGTTTCTTTTATGGTGCCGATATCCCACAAAAGGTGAAACATTTCGCGGAAAAACATAATACAAAGTGCGAACAAGGCGAGGCTTAAACCCAAATAAATAGGTGCCAAGAGCCAGCGCGAACGGTACATCATCGTTTCAATAAACTTTTCCACAAACAACCTCAATAGATTTAATTAAGTGTTAAAACAATTTTACCAATATGGGCGCTCGATTCCATTAGCCGATGGGCATCTGCCACCTTAGCCAAGGGAAATGTTGCCGCCATCTGCGGCGCAATTCTACCTGACTCGAGCAGCGGCCACACCTCTGACAGCAAGGCGCGGGCAATCTCTGCTTTGGCCTCATTCGACTGGGCGCGCAAGGTCGAGCCGGTTAACGTTAGGCGCTTAAGCATCACCGGCAACAGGTTTATATCAACCTGAGCACCCTGCAAAAAAGCGATGTTCACAATACGACCTTCGAGCGCCGCCAGTTTAATATTTTTCGCCACATAATCGCCGCCCACCATATCTAAAATCACATCTACCCCACGCCCCTCGGTGGCGCTTAAGATTTCTGCAACAAAATCTTGCTCGCGATAATTTATCGCCTGCTCGGCACCCAAGGCACTGCAGGCCTCGCACTTGGTCTGGGAGCCAGCAGTAACAAACACGCGAACCCCGCGCGCCTTGGCTAACTGAATGGCGGTGGTGCCGATGCCGCTGCTGCCGCCGTGTATCAGTAAGGTTTCTCCGGCCTTAAGCCCGGCGCGCTGGAACAGATTGCCCCACACGGTAAACAAGGTTTCCGGTAGGGCCCCCGCTTCGGCAAAGCTCAAGTTTTTGGGCTTGGGTAGGCATTGCCCGGCCGGCACACTCACCTGTTCGGCATAGCCGCCACCGTTAGTTAATGCACACACCTCGTCGCCAAGGGACCAACCCTGAACACCCTCGCCCACGCCAATCACGCGCCCCGCCACCTCCAAACCGAGAATGGGCGAGTGCCCTGCGGGCGCGGGATAAAAGCCTGCGCGTTGTACTATGTCTGGGCGATTCACACCCGCGGCCTGGACGCTAATCAAAACCTCGCCGGGGCGAAGCTCGGGCGCGGCTAGCTCGCCCAACACCATCGCGTCGGCATCGCCAAAGGCGGGTAAATCAATGCCTTGCATATTGTTGATCTGGGTGGTCATGGCACGCTCCTGTTAGTCTGAACCGGCAGCCTATCCTAAGCCCCAACAGGTTTCAAAATTAGCGGCCATAAAAAAAGGCCCGCAGGCCTTTTAACACCTTGCCGCTAAAGTGTCACCGAGGGGGTAAAGGGCTTTACCCCCAAAACGCCATACAGCTCGCTCGGTTTAAACATCTGCTGGCCTTTAATAACCAGCGCCACCTTGCGAATATCGGCGATGTTCTTTATTGGGTCGCCTTCAATTAATAACATATCGGCCTGTTTACCCACGCTAACCGAACCGGTTTTATGGGCCGCACCCACTAAGCGGGCGCACTCGAGGCTGGCGATGCGCAAAACATCGATGCTGGGAATGCCCGCTTGCACATAGAGTTCCAACTCGCGCTGCAAGGTAAAGCCGGCAATATTGTCCGTGCCCGGCACAATGCCTATACCATTGTCGTAGAGCAGCTTGACCATTTTTAGCATAGCCGCCGAGCTGGCTTGGTAGTCATCCCACTGGTCGGCCGGCACCGGCATCTCCGCACCTTTTAACGAGCGCACCACCGCCGGCGGTAAGTGCTCGGCCACCGGTAAAAACTCCGCATCAATTTTTTTATCTTCGCGCACTAATAGGCTGCGAAAAGTGGACACGGTCGGATCGACCACCACCTGCTTGCTTTTCAGTAGGTCGATAAATGCGCGCACTTCCGGGCTTTTTAAATCCAAGCTATGGGCTTTTTCGCCCACCAACGAAAAGCGCAGGCGCTGCCGAGTGTCGACTTCAGTGCCAGCGAGAAAATTCAAGAACAGCATATTGATGTGCTGAATTTCATCATAGCCATTATTCACCGCCTGCTCCGCTGTCATAAAGGCCGGAATATGGCCACTCACACGCAAACCGCGGTTGTGTGCACTGTCACTGATAGGCTTAACCCAGTTCGGGTCTATAGAACTGTATAGCTTTACTTGTAGGTAGCCGTTATCGGCAAACCAATTCACTTTTTCTAGCGCTTCCTCCAGCGATTTAACCGACAGGCCCGCCGAGTACTCACTCTCCTGATCCATAAAACCGGCGCGGTACACCGTTGGGCCGATCAAGCCGCCATTGCTAAACAATTTATCCAGCGCCATGATGTTGTCGTGATTATTGCCGATGTCGCGCACACTGGTAACGCCTGCGGCGATATTTAACAGGCCGTCATTTTTCGACAGGTGGCCATGCATATCCCACAGGCCAGGAATCAAGGTTTTACCTTTGCCCGAGAGGGTTTTATAACTGCCACTCACCTTTAAATTCTTGCCAATGTCGGCGATAACGCCTTGCTCAACGAGCACGTCCATACCCTTGAGCTGCTTTTTATTTTCCACATCGGCGATATTGACCGACTTAATCAAAAGTCGCGGTGTGACATGGCCATATTGCTGGGCAATTTTTTCGAGGTACTCGCTTTCAGCTTGCGTTTGAATGTCCGCCAGTTGCTTAAAATTATCCAAACTGTAGCCATCGCGAATCACCCGCATAAAACCGCTGTAATCTTTCGCGAAGAACATGCCCTCGTCGTCGTGCCAACTAAGGCTCGGGGTAAAATCTAAACCGGAGATAGCGTATAAATGCACCTGTTGGGATTTTTTACCGTTTTTCACCGTAACGCTGCGTAATTTACTGATGTGTGCAGTGCCAGAGGGTAGTAGGTCGATACTTTTTTCCGGTGCCGCCAACAAGGCACGCACCATCATATTGAAACTGGCCGAACCATCGGCCGGCACATAGAAACGCTTTTGTGTGCCGAGCATTTCACCTTCATCTTTGGTGCTATTCCAGCGCGCGAGGGAGCCAGTCCACTCAAAGGTTTCTTCAATTTTCGAACCAAAGGCCGTGGTGCCGCTGGCCTTATAAGCGACGAGGTAGTCGTCGTCATCGGTGCTTAACTGCTCTTCGACTTTGTAGCGGCGATTGTTCCAACCCACTTCCAACAGGCCTTCGTAACTGTTCTCGCCGGTTTTATGAAACACTTGTTTCCCGGCCAAACCCTTTTCGCTGTACCAAAGGTTAGTCACATCATCTGCGGCGAGTACTAGGACCGAAAAACTTGCGGCTAATAAGCCAACTAACAAAGACTTTAATTGTGTCATCCCAAGATTCCTTTTATCGATGCTGTGAAGGCCAAGCTAGAGCGCATTATCCCAGACTCATCACAGCCGTCTTAGTTTAGAAAAAACATAACGCAAGCAGTGTAGCACTGATGTACAACATGGAAAGGAGGGAAAGGGACAGAGAGGCGATAGAAAGTACACAACAATGAGTACAAGCGCGAAAACGGTATAGCGCGCTGCCCGCGCTTTAGCGATGCCAATATTATGCCGCGTCAAGCAACAATCTACGACTCTGAGCGCATTTACTGGCCATTGACCCAAGTGCGGTTTTCACTCAAAGTATCGCCACTACCAGCTAGATGACACCAATCCCGTCGATCCTACGCTGTGCATCCAAGGCCGTGCATCAATGCCACGGGTAAGCACTCAGCGTTTGTCATCGAAAGACAATACAACGGAATTAGCCCTTGAACCTGACTCACGAACAGTGGCAATCACTCTATCGCTATGGCCTAGCCCTGTGTGGCGATGGGAACGATGCATTCGAGCTTTTACACGCATCAGTAGAGCGCTTTCTGCGCATAAAGCGCAGGGGCATCGTCGAACCCGTGGCTTACCTGCGCACAGTAATGCGCAACCTGCAATGCGATCGTTCAGGTAAAAACAAGCAGACGCTTGAGCCCAACCAGCCGAAACCGAGTCAACTCGCGCAAGCTGAACTGCTACAAGGCGAGCAAAACAAGGCGGCAAACAGCGAGCTCGATATTATCAGCCTGGATGAAAGCAGTTTAGAAAACACGGCTCTGTTACCCGATGATTTTGCAAACATTTGGCCGGCATTAAACACTGAGCAAAAAGATATTTTGTACTTATGGGCATGGCTAGGCTTTAGCGCGCAAGAAGCGGCCGACGAACTCAATATACCCAAGGGCACACTGCTGGCAAAAATTCATCGATTAAAGCAAACACTCATCGCAGATCCCAGCGCCGTGAAAAACAGCACCGTAAAAAACAGCACAGAAGAAAATAGCGCGAGCAGCAAGATGAAAGAGCCCAACATCAAAAAAACGTTAAAAGATCTCGTGCGCGGAAAAATTGCCGAACCGAATTTAACACCCGCGCAAGTTGACTCGCTCAACGGGCAATTCTACCCACCAGTTTCAAACCGGAAGCCTTGGTCGAATATAGCCATAGCCGCAAGCTTGATGTTAGCTTTAGGGTTGGCATTGATGGCCTACAGCCAATGGCAAGCGTGGCAAAAAGAAAAACTGTTTATTGCCATTGCCCAAGAAGCGGTTGACAACCATATCCAGCAGCGCCCCCTCGAATTTCAAGCTCCAGATCTCGCGCAGCTAGATCAGCAATTTAGCGAATTAGATTTCACCCTAGTTAACAGCATTCAACTCCCGAGCCTAAACCGCCAACTGCTCGGCGGGCGCTACAGCTCTATTCAGGGTGTGACTGCCGCGCAATTGTATTTACAGGATGACAGTGGCTTGCTGACGAGCTTGTATCAGGCGGCCTTTACAGCAGATGACTTCGCCAAACTCGGCAACATTAATGTGGATGAACAACCGGTGCTGCGCTACGCCAAGGGCTGTACGATAACGCTTTGGGAGGAGAAAGGCGTGCTCATGGTGTTGGTGCAATCACCCAACGTCGAGGCGACGCCTATCGCCAAGCCCCAATTACCGAATCTGCTACCAAGCCAACCACCTAGCCTGACGCCTTAGCAGTCGCGAGTAAATAATCCAAACTGGCGCGAACCGCCGCCACTTGCGCGAGCACACAATTTTCACCGGTGGCGCGCGGGCTATCGGGATAGACTTCGGTGGTTGTTACCAAAGGCGCATCCGTTAGCCCCATGCACAAACCCAATTTTTTCGCCGCATAGTTGATAACACCTCGCTGCTCCAGCGGCGCACCAATCAATTTATTTTCTGCATCGGCTTCGGCAATATGGGTCACCTTCTCGACTGCGGCAATGATAGCCTGTTGAAACGCCGGTTGTGGGCGATCGGTGCAAGCCACCAAGTAAAAACCATCGGGAATATTCCAATTCTTATTCACCACACCGTCGCGCGCGGCCAGCGCCGGGCGAAATTCTTCGTTGTCTGAATCTGTGGTTTCATGCAGATCGATATGCAGGGCAATGGGCCATGGCATTGCCGCGATATAATCCATCACCGCATTCGACTCAGCCGCTAAGCGGCTCGGTAAAAAGGAGCGATTGGGGTCAATTGCCATTGGGTTCCAACGGTTAATGGTTTCGTAACCCCAAGGGCTAATACAGGGCAATACCAACAGATTAATACTGTCGCTGTATTGCTCTGCAATCTGCTCGGCAAAATACAGTGCACCCAAGACCCCGCTGGTCTCGTAGCCGTGCACGCCGCCGGTAACCAAACAGGTTGGTTTTTCAGCGCGCCAGACACCGATTTTTAACGCTAACAAGGGGTAGGAGTTTGCCTCGTACGCGAGCTGACCATACTGTTCAACCTGAACACCTTGGCCCAGTGCTTCGACGCGAGTCACAACGTCGTCATGATAGGAACGACGCTTGTGTTGCTGCGCGCGCCAATGTGTTTTTTCTGCCTCTGTCCAAGGCTGATGGGGCTGGCCGATAGGGTAAACGGGATTATCTTGCATGATCTCTCACAACTGGTAATAGAAATAGCATTTGTTACTTGGACGTCAGCATTGGCGCAACCCAACCATCGCCCATTAATGGAGCAGGCGCTTGAACAAAATATTGTCGAGGCGCTAAGGCGCCAAGCGATCGATAACCCAGTGCTCGCCCGTGCGCCGATAGCTAAAGCGATCGTGTAGCCGATTTGCTCCGCCCTGCCAAAATTCGATTTCATGTGGCGCAACGCGAAAACCACCCCAAAAATCCGGCGCTGGAATGTCGCCGTGGGCAAATTTTTCTTTCATACGCGCCACTTGCTGCATCAATATCTGACGGGTGGATACAGGGTGACTTTGATGCGAGGCCCAAGCGGCCAACTGGCTTTCCTTGGGCCGCGATAAAAAATATTTAGCCGATTCAACGGCACTTATTTTTTCTGCCACACCGCACACCTTCACTTGCCGCTCGATGTCATGCCAGGGAAAGTGCAAACTGATTTTGTGGTTACCGGCTAATTCACGGGCCTTGCGCGAGCCATAGTTGGTGAAAAAAACAAACCCTGCATCATCTACATGTTTGAGCAAAACGATACGCTGCGACGGCTGACCCGACGCATCTACCGTAGCGACAGTCATCGCAGTGGGGTCTTTTAGTTGCAGCTCGATGGCCTGCTGCAGCCACAGTTCAAATTGCGCAATGGGGTTTGCAGCAAGATCTTTCTCATCTAGCCCGCCCATTAAATAATCTCGACGTAAATCTTCCAGATTCATAGGACACTCGGCCTCGGCAACATTTAACGCTATTATAGAACGATACCCGTCGTTAAACGACCGACACTCGAAAACCATCAAGCGCGAAAAACAGCCAGAGCAGACAAGTAGGTATGAAGGCACTGAAAAAAGAAAACATCGCAGGGCTAATTGTTGCCGGTGGCCAAGGCCTGCGCATGGGTAAAACGGACAAATGCTTGCTTAACCTCGATAACAAAACCTTGCTACAGTGCTGCGTGGATCGACTCAGCCCACAGGTCAATGTCCTGGCGCTAAACGCCAACGGTCAACTCGATCGCTTCAACGACGCGCTTAAAACACTAGCACTCATGCCCATGCTGCCCGATATGCCGCCCAGCGCTGGGCCCATTAGCGGTATCATCGCCGGCCTCACCTGGTTACAGCAGCAGCCGGAGCAGTGGCTAGTGACTATTGCCGCCGACACCCCCTTCTTCCCGCTAGATTTAGTAACCCGCCTCAGCCAAGGCTTGGGCGTGAAAACACCCTTGGCCGTGGCCAGCGATAGCCACGGCATGCACCCGCTATTCGGGCTTTGGCATAAAGATCTTTTACCGCGGTTACAGCAAGCGCTGGCGCAAGATCAATGCCGATTGCAACAATTGATCAATGAGTTAGGCGGCATACAAGTGGATTTTAGCGGCTGCGGGCCCGAGGCGTTTTTTAATATCAACACGCCAGAGGATTGGGCCCGCGCACAAGCGCAACATGCGCTTACAGCAAAATGAGCGTGTGGTAAAAACCAATACCGAAAATAACATTGAGCGGAAAGGTAAGACCTAAGGACGCCAGCATGGCCAAACCAATATTGGCCGAGGGAATCGCGCCCTTGATGGCGGCTGGCGCCGCAATATAAGAGGCACTTGCCGTTAAACTGGCAAGGATTACCGTGGTGCCTTCCGACAAGCCCAACAGCTTGCCCGCCACAATACCGGCGATGGCCAATACCGGTGGCGCCAATAACGCAAACGCGAGCAAGCGCCACTGCTGCCAAGGAAAAGGCCGCAGAGTTTCCGCCGCCACCAAACCCATTTCCAATAAAAATAACGCCAACACCGCCTTAAAGGCGCCTGTGTATAGATCGGTGACCGCAGCGCCCTGAATAGGGCCGTACATAACGCCAATAATCACGCCGCCGAGCAATAGAATAACGCCGCGGTTGGTGAAGGCCTCGTGCCAGAGTTGCGCCATGGTGGGCTGCACTGGCCCAGACACTTGAAAGCGACGATACAGCAACAGGCCGACAATAATGGCCGGTAGCTCCATGGCCACGAGATACAGGGTCACCTCTGGCGCGAAGGCTAATTCGCGCGCTTCCACATAGGCCAAGGCCACGGCGAAGGTACCGGCGCTGACCGAACCATAATGCGCGGCGATACTGGCACTGTCTTCTAAATTTAAGCCGACCAATTTACGCAAGATCGGAAACAGCAGGAGCGGAATACAGCCACCAATGGCCATAAAGGTCAATAGAGCCGGCAATAAACTTGCATCTAAATTGCCGTACAGCGCCATGCCGCCCTTCAAGCCGATGGTGAGCATGAGCAGCAAGCTTAAGGTGTCATAGGCGGCTTTTGGAATTTTGAGATCGGAGCGAACCACACCGGCCACTAAGCCCAGCAGGAAAAACATGACGACGATATCTGGCATGAAACCTAACCCCAAGAGACGTTGGTGCGCATTGTAACTGAGATAGCCCTGCAAAGGTAAACGCCCCACAGCACCAATACCCACGCTCACAATACTTGCGACGCAGCAGCCAGATCGGCACACTGGCTGATAAATAATGATCAGCAGCGGTAGATATCGACACTCGGCCGCTGAATCGCATTCAAAATATCCATATTGACCTTAATCACAATCGAACTGGTAAGGAGCAACAACAGGTGTGCACATTGAGTAAATTTCAATCTATCCTCCGAATGTTTCGCCTGATGTTATTGCCCCTGTTATGCATCGCCAGCGCACAAGCCGACTGGCCCGCCGACGGGCGCATTGCGGTTAGCCTGGCCTATGACGACGCCTTGGCGAGCCAGCTCGATCACGCCCTGCCCGATCTCAATCGCCACCAATTGAAAGCGTCTTTTTATGTGGTTTTATCATCGCCGGTATTGGCCAGTCGCATGAGCGAGTGGCAAGCGCTGGCCGAGCAAGGTCACGAACTCGGTAATCACACCTTATTCCACCCCTGCCGCGCGTCACTACCGAACCGAGACTGGGTTGACCCAGAAAATAATTTAGACACCTTGAGCGTCGCGCACATGAGCAGAGAGGTGCAAACCGCGAACACCTTTTTACACGCGCTGGACGGTAAAACGGCGCGCACTTTTACCCCGCCCTGCTTCGATAAATTGGCCAGTGGCGAAAACTATTTAACCGCTATTCGCACCCAATTCACCTCTATTAAAGGCGATGATAAGCGACTAGAAATAGGCTCAACCTGGTATATGCCCAGCGACATCAGCGGCGACGCACTCATAGCGCAGTTAAAAGAAAACACCCAACGGGGTGGCTTTGTGAGCTTTACCTTTCACGGTGTGGGCGGCGATCACCTAGCCGTTAGCACGGCGGCGCACCGGCAGCTAGTCGATTATTTAGCCGCGCACCAAGATCAGTATTACGTGGATAGTTATATTAATATTGTCGGGAAGTTGGATGAATAAAAAGCGCTATAAGCTGCAAGCTGCAAGCTGCAAGCTGCAAGCTGCAAGCTGCAAGCTGCAAGCTGCAAGCTGCAAGAAATAGCCAATCGTAATTGAAACTTTTGGCAAGTATTTTTTAACGACTAGCGTTTCGCGAATATCGCTTACGGCGATTCTTCTATGGGTTTTAGGCTGGGCTCTGCTCGCCCAGCGGTGGCTGTGGCGGCGGCATTATTTTTTTTACCGGCGCGATATTTTTGCCAAATCAGTCGGGCGATTAAACTCAACATCAGCGCCGCAACCCAAACGAAGGCCATGGGCCACACCACGCGCATGACCGATTGATCAGTGAACAGACCATCCAGCACCAAAATAAAAAATGCCGGTGCCATATTGGGCAGCTCCGGCGTCAGCGCCACGGGCGTCAACAACCAAGCCGCTACGGTTACTGTCATAAACTGAGCTAATTCACCACGGCGGCGAAACATCCACCAAGTCGCCACCATTAAACCAACAACACCGGCAAGGTAGGTGTACCACATAAAAGGGGTATTAGGATCTTCCATTTGTTTGTTCCAAAAATGTCATGTTATAAATCTACCCAGCGAATGACTTCGTCTTGCCAATCTGCTTCGGGCACACTCAATTCAGATTTAGCGCGACCACGCACAGAAATTTTGCTGACGTGAACCGACTCGCGGTTGCCGGTAATTAACGGGTGCCAGTCCGGTAGGTCTTTGCCTTCTGCCACTAAGCGGTAGGCGCAGGTTACCGGCAACCAGTGAAAGTCTTCCAATTTATCGGCACTTAACTGCAAGCAATTGGGCACCCGCTGTAAACGGTTTGGGTAATCGGTGCACTGGCAAGTATCTAGATCCAGCAACTGACAAGCCAGACGGGTGTAGTAAACTTCACCATCGTCTTCGTCCTCCAACTTTTGCAAGCAGCATTTGGCACAGCCGTCGCACAGCGCTTCCCATTGGTAGGCGGTCATGTCTGCCAGCGGCGTTTCTCGCCAGTAATCTCGAGCCCAGGCCATCGCTTAAACCAGCTTCGAATTATGCTTGTTGACGTCGGTCATATAGTCGTCTTTTGGCGGCGGCAGCTGCAGAAAAAAGCCGTTGGCATCCAGTGCCAACTTCACTTTATCCACATCAACCCGCGCCAGTTTTCGACCGTCTTTAAGCAACAGGGTCATGGCCAAAATCGGCTTGCCAAATTTTTCCAGTAGCGCCGCTGGCACCCGAGATAAACCATCGAGCTTGCGCACATATAAAAACATGTCGCTGTCTTTCGGGCTTTTATACACTTCACACAAACTTTTTAGGGCTTCAGTCATATTGGATTCTCGCGGTCTGATTGAGCAGCCAATTCCTGGGCCTTCGCTTCCATAAGCCGGCCAACAACGTCGTAGCGCCAGCCTTGTAAACTTGCAGGTAGAACCACCTCGCCAGCCAAAACGCTGCGCGTGAGTTGCTCCAAATCTTTTTTCCGAACGATAATTTCTGAGGTAATAGCTTGCGCTTGGGCCACATCGAGGGCGATACTTTTTAACGCCTTTAAAATATCCCCTTGCGCCGGTGTTAAGGGTTTAGGCAAGCGCGGTGGATGCGACTCGGCGGGTGAGGCTGCGGCTTTTGCCACCAACGCCAGCACCTCATCGCTGTGATCTTTGAGGGTGCGGTGGCCCATGCCGTCTATCGCTGCCAACTGCTTTGTGCTGGTCGGCTTTTTACGCGCCACATCCCAAGCTGCATTTTCTTTCATCAGCCGGTTGCGCGGCACGTCCGATAAACGCGCTTGAGTTTCACGCCAGATACACAACTGCTGCAGAATCACCAACTGGTCGGGAAACAATTTCCAAGCCAATTTAATTTTTGTGTAAGCCTCAGTGTAATCATCCTCGGCATTGGCCGCAGCCACGAGGTTGGCACACTCTTCCTTTACCCAATCGAGCCGGCCCAAGGTTTTCAGCGCCACCAGAATTTTGCCGTATACAATTAACAAGTAGGCGACATCTAACGCGGCGTAATGCAATTGCGATTGACTTAGCGGCCGCTGCATCCAGTCGGAGCGGGTTTCGCCCTTGTCTAAGGCAATGCCCAGCTGATCGCTAATAAGCGCGGCGTAACCTAAGGAAAACCCCATGTTGGCGTAGGCCGCCGCAATTTGCGTATCCATCAATGGTGAGGGCACAACGCCGAGCAAAAAGCGAAACACTTCCAAATCTTCCGAGCAGGAGTGAATAACTTTTACGGTATCGGGGTGGGTCATCAAGTTTGCCAGGGACGACAAGTCTTTTATCGCCAGCGGATCAATTAAGTAACAGCCTTTACCATCGCCCACCTGAATTAGACCGGCGTGCGGGTAATAGGTGGAGCTGCGCATAAATTCGGTATCGATGGCGATGGCCGCTTGTTGCATCCACGCGGCACACAAAGTATCCAGCGTGGCTTTATCGTCTACCCAAATAGGTTCGATAGGAATAGTCATTAAATTTTCTGCCTGCTGGAGAAAGCGTGCGCCAAGGTGCCGCCATCAATGTATTCCAACTCGCCGCCCAGAGGCACGCCATGGGCAATGCGCGAAACAGTCACCTGTAATTTTTTGGCGCGCTCAGAAATATAATGGCAGGTGGCCTCGCCCTCGATAGTGGGGTTGGTTGCCATAATGACTTCTTCAATTTCGCCGGTGCTCAGCAATTGCTGTAATTGATCGAGGCCTAAGTCGCTTGGGCCTATGCCATCGATGGGCGACAAATGCCCATGCAATACAAAATAGGTGCCTTTATAAGTTCCCGCTTGCTCGATGGCCAGCACATCGGCCGGGGTTTCCACCACACACAGCAAAGATTTCAAGCGCCGATGGTTATTGCAAATGGTGCAAAACTCTTCTTCCGTTAAGGTGCGGCAGCGACTGCATTCGCTTACACCTTCAACGGATTCGGCCAGCGCTTTCGCCAACCGAGACGCGCCCTCTCGGTCGCGCTCGAGTAAATGCAGCGCCATGCGCTGAGCAGATTTAGGCCCCACGCCGGGTAGGCAGCGCAGTGAACTCATTAACTCATCAATCAGGGGACTAAACATGTTGTACCGCGGTTAAAGTCATCGAAGGCTAGAATTGACTAGCAGCCTGCTCGCCCATGGGGCTTTTAAATGTGCACGTTTTAAACTTAAAAAGGCATTTTAAATCCCGGTGGCATTTGCATGCCGCCGGTGAGACTGCCCATCATCTCTTTATTTTTTTCTTCCACTTTGCGCACCGCGTCATTCACCGCTGCGGCCAATAGATCTTCGAGCATTTCTTTGTCTTCCGACATCAGCGCATCGTCAATGCTAACTTTGCGCACATCGTGACGGCCATTCATCAACACCGTCACAAGACCAGCACCGGCCGCGCCGGTGACTTCGGCATTGGCAAGATCTTCCTGCATTTTTTGCATTTTTTCTTGCATCTGCTGCGCCTGCTTCATCAGGTCGCCCATATTTCCAAACATATCTACCTCTCAAATTGACCAATAGCCAGCTGGCTAAACCTGTGCCTATGCCTACAAAGGCTCTACCGTATTGATATCTAAACTGGCTTGAAATTCCCGCTCCAGTTTTTGCAGTAGCGGATCGGTTTGCAAACTGTTTAACGCGCTCGCCGCGCGCTCGGCTTTTAACCGCACCGCCGTTGCTGCTGGCGTTTCAGCAGTTAAATCGCCAGGGCTAATCTGAACCTGTACCGGTTCGTTAAAGTAGGCAGTTAGGTGATCGGCCAAGCGCGATTGGTGGCCCACATCAAATAAATTAGCGTTGGCTTGGTCCAGCACAAAACGTAAACAATTACCTTCAACTGCAACTAACTGACTGTTCGCCGCGGTGCTCTGCAACACCCCGCCAATTTTTAATTCCAGATATAACCCTAACCAATCGCTGGGCTTAAGTGTCACAAGGTGGTAGCTGTGAGCGGCGTCGGCCGGTTCGTTTTCCACCTTCTGAGCGCTGCTCAACTGAACATTGCTCGACTGAATATGACTGGGCTGAATAGTGTTTTGCTGAACCGGAGCGGCTGAGCTTGGAGCCGTAACTGGCGGGGTATTGGCTGGCGCAACTGGGCTAGGTGATGGCGCCTTATTTACCTCGACCGCACTGGGCGTGGGAGCTGCCGGTGCGGCTTTGGCCACCGGCGCTTCAACCATTGCCGTTTCAACTATTGGGCGATCAACGGCAGCAGCCGGCGCTGGGCTAGGCTCCGATGCTGCAGGCGTTTGCGGCGAAGGCACGGGTTCCGGCCCCTGATCTTCGTCGGCATAGAGGCTGGATGCGTCTTGATCTTCGTCATCCCAAGGCGGGCTATCCACTGCAGCGCGGGCACTAGGCGCTGAACTGACGGGCTGAGCTGGCGCTGGATTCGCCACCGCGGCATTTATATTCGATGAATTCGCATCCGTTGCCTTTGCCGCACTATTCGCCGCAGGTGCCATAGCCTGCGCAGGTGCAGCCGGTTTTGCCGGCTCGGGTGCTTTAACAGTATTGGGGGCAGGCGCGGCCGACGTTTCTGCGGTTGCTGCGGTGGCGGTCACCACCGCTGTGGCTGGCGTCGGCGCGGCCGTTACAGCAGCGGGCGTTCCCGGCGCCGGCGCGGTGAGTGCGGCCTTCGGTAAATCGGCTACGCCCTGTGGTTTAAACGCCAACATGCGCAACAGCACCATGTCGAAACCGGAGCGCGGGTCGGGCGCCAAGGGCAAATCTCTGCGCCCGAGCAGCGCCGTTTGATAAAACAACTGAATATCTTCCGCAGGAATTTGCCCGGCTAAATCCAACACCTGGTCGCGGTCGCCAAAGCTGTTGTCGATAGCATCGGGCAGGGCTTGGGCGATGGCGATGCGGTGCAGCACCGACAGCAGCTCGGCCAGTGCACCTTGGTAATCCGGCGCCTGCTCGGCTAATTGATTCACGGCGTTGAAAATGGCCTGACCGTCGGCCTTGGCCATGGCCTGCAAAATGGCGTACACAAACTGCTGATCGATGGTGCCGAGCATCGCCCGCACATCGGCTTCGGTGACTTTGCCGTTGCCGAAGGCGATGGCTTGATCGGTGAGCGACAGGGCATCGCGCATACTGCCATCGGCGGCGCGCCCCAGTTGCCATAGCGCCGCATCTTCAAAGGGCACCAGCTCTTTTTCCAACACGAAGGCCAAGTGGCCAACGATGCGCTCGGGGTTCATGTTTTTTAGGTTGAACTGCAAGCAGCGCGACAACACCGTCACCGGCAACTTTTGCGGATCGGTGGTGGCGAGCAGAAACTTCACGTGCGGTGGCGGCTCTTCCAGGGTTTTCAGCAGAGCATTAAAGCTGCTGGTAGAGAGCATGTGTACTTCATCGATCAGGTACACCTTGTAGCGGCCGCGCGACGGCGCGTACTGAACGTTTTCCAGCAGCTCGCGGGTATCTTCCACTTTGGTGCGGCTGGCAGCATCCACTTCAATCAAATCGACGAAGCGACCTTCGGCAATCTCGGTACAGGCGCCGCATTTTCCGCAGGGCTCAGAGCTAACGCCGGTTTCGCAATTCAAGCACTTGGCCAAAATGCGCGCGATGGTGGTTTTACCCACGCCGCGGGTACCGGTGAAGAGGTAGGCGTGATGCAGGCGATTGTGGTCGAGCGCGTTGATTAGCGCCTGCAGCACATGCTCTTGCCCCACCATTTCACGGAATATGCGCGGCCGCCATTTTCGGGCGAGTACCTGATAGCTCATGAGTCTAAGTGTCTGATTATTCGAGCGTTGCAGTATATCTCAGCTGACCCAAAGAAACACGACTCAGGCCGACGGCGGCGCTAGTCCATCTGGCTTAGACCATTGTTGAGACATCAGGCCAATAGGCAGGGCGCTGCAGATCCGTACACTGGACGTCATCTTATTTATGCGAGCCAAGGTTATGCAACGCTATCAAGTCATCGTCGTAGGCGCTGGGCCGGCCGGCCTCAGTGCCGGCCTACAGGCTGCGCGCAAGGGCTTGAGCTGCTTAGTGCTGGAATCTTCGGCCGCCGTTGCCGGCACCATCCGCGGTTTTACCGCGGGTAAGTGGGTTATGTCGGAACCCAGTAAACTGGCACTGCGCAGCCCGCTGCCCTTCGAAGCGGCGAAACGCGAAGCCCTGCTCGCCGACTGGGAGGCCGCCGCGCGCGACGCCGCGCTCGAGTTACGCTGCAACCAGTCTGTCGTGCACCTTGAAGGCGAGCACCCCAGCTTTAGCCTGCAAACCCAAACCGGTGAACACTACCACGCCGAACATCTAGTGCTGGCTTTTGGCACCCGCGGCAACCCCAACACCCTAGCGGCAGCCGGTGCCGACACAGTAGACATTCACTACCAAGTGCCGTCCCAAGGCTGGCAGGGCCAACGAATTTTGCTGGTGGGTGCTGGCGACTCCGCCTTAGAAGATGCACTGCTCCTGAGCCAGCACAATCAGGTTTTGTTACTCAACCGAGGCCAAGGCTTCCCCAAAGCAAAACCGGCCAACCGCGAGAGATTCCAACAGGCGGTCGATAACAACCGGCTGCGCCAGCTGGATCACGTACGCATAGAACGGCTAGATAAAAAAGGCGAGAGCCTTCGCCTGCACATCAGCTGCGATGGCCAAGCGCGGCGCTTAGTGGCCGATCAACTGCTGGTGCGGATCGGCAGCCAGTCACCCCGTATTGCCTTAGAACAATGGGGCTTAAACTTTAGCGGTACTAGCCAATACCCGATGCTGGACGAGCACAACCAATCCAATCGCAAAGGCCTGTACGTAATCGGCGCCCTAAGCGGTGAAGCCCTGATCAAACCCGGCATTAACCAAGGCTATAACGTGGTGCAACACCTGTGCGGTGAGCCAGCCAGCCCCATCGCCTTCGAGGCGCTGCAACACAAGCTCTTTAGCGCAGGCGTTAGCCTAAAACCGGCGCACTTATTAACTTGGTTAAGGCAGCAAAAAGGCTTTAAAAACCTACCCACGCGCATCCTTATTCGGCTGCTAGAAAAGGTGAGTGTGCGGCGTTATTCGGTCGGTCAAGTGGTGCTTAAAAAAGGCCAGTACGCCGAGTCACTGTCGCTCGTGCTGCAAGGCAGCGCTCAAATTGGCAAGCCCTCGGCCGAAGCCAAAGGCCTGCAGGCGGGGCAAATGTTTGGCGAGTTTTCACTGCTTTCCAGGCGCCCGGTGAGCGACGATATTACCGCGCTGAATCAACTCGCGGTCATCAGCTTTCCACGCTTTCAGTTGGAAGCGGCCTGGTCTGAAGAGCCGGCTTTTTGGCGCCTGCTGGTGCAAATTTATTTGTCCCGTATCATTCAGCGCAAGCTCGACCAGCTCATACCCGACAAATTATTTCAGCTGCTATTTCAACGCGGGCAGATTAAAAATGTTAGCCGCGACGACAGCTTCAGCCTCGCCAATCAAGTCGGCTTTATTGTCAGTGGCGCAGCACAATTTGATTGCGCCACAGGCCAAACTCTGGTGCCTGCCGGCAATTTTATCGGTATTGAACAAGCTCTGGGTGAGCAACCTGAGGTAGGCTTTAAAAGCGCCAGCAGCCAGCTGCAACTCTACTGCCTGCCGGCCGATGAATTGCTTGCACTACTGGCCGGCAACCATCAACAACTGCGCCAACTGGCGCAACAGGAAAGTCAAACACACCAACAAGTCAAAACGTCCGTGGTTGAATTTTTTGAAACAGAACAACTGGCTAACGCCAACAATATTTTAGTTATCGACAAAGATAAGTGCGTCGGTTGCGACAATTGTGAAACCGCTTGCGCCGCCACCCACCAAGGTATTTCTCGGGTCAACCGCGCTCAGGGTGACGTCTTCGCCAATGCCCACCTGCCCGGCTCCTGCCGCCACTGCCAGCAGGCTTATTGCATGAAAGATTGCCCGGCCGACGCCATTAGTCGGGCCGAAGATGGCAGCATCCAAATTGCCGACACCTGCATCGGCTGCGGCAATTGCGCCAGCTTTTGCCCCTTTGGCGCCATCGCTATGGCGCGCACCAACGACGACCACTGGTTGGACAAATTAAACCCCTTTAGCGCGCCTAAACTCGGCCCCACGAAAGCGGTTAAATGCGACCTGTGCCAATCTCGAATCGATGGCCCTGCCTGCGTACAAGCCTGCCCGACCGGCGCGGCACAACGCATGAGCGCCGATCAACTCATCCCCTTGATTAACGTCGCATGAACACTATTTGGCAATACGGCGGCTACCGCTATTTAAAACTCTCGGCGCTCGGTTTGCTGCTGGCGCTATTCGGCTACCTGCTTTATTACCCCGTGGGGCCGCGCAATGGCGACACCCTTATGGGGTATCTGCTGGGCTGTGTGGCGGCCGGTCTAGTCCTCGTACTTCTAGGCTTGGGGGCCAAACGCCGTTGGTGGATCTCTTGGCTCGGCTCACAGCAGGCTTGGCTGGCTGTGCATTTTTATCTAGGTTTCTCACTGCTGCCGCTGACGCTGTTACACACCGGATTTCAAATTGGCAACGGCTTACACCTAGCGCTGTTTATCCTGTTAGTAGCCGATGTGGCTTCGGGTTGCTACGGCATTTACGCCTACAGCAGCCACCCGCAAAAACTGCGCGCCTTAAGCGAGGGCGGCGGTTACGGCAAGTTGCGCCAAGCCCTTCAACACCTAGATCAAAGGCTGATTGAACTGGCAAAAAGTACCGACCCCAGCATTTACCGCACCACCCTTTCGGCACTGCAGCGCACGGCACTGCCGACTAATTTGCGCCAAGCGCTATTCAGCAGTGACAACTCCACCCTGCTACTTCCAGACGGCAGCAGCTATAGCCTGCGCGTCAACCCAGACCAGCAAGCCTTACTCAATTGGTTGCGACATCAACAGGCCGAGGACTCGAGTCCACGCACAGACCAAATATTAGCCTTGTGCCAAACCCGGCAAGAACTACTTCGGCGCAGCCGCAAAGCACTCATTGTAGAAAGCTTGCTCGGACACTGGCTACAGCTACACTTGTTGTTATCGCTGGCGTTTATGTGCCTGCTCCTAGTGCATATAGCCGTGGTGCTGATGTATTAATTCTCGACCCGCCACCGAAACGCCGGTTGGGCGGTATGACAGACAGAACAGCACCGCTGATAGAACCCTTGATAGAACCCTATAGCGGGCAGAACTGTATTACGCATTAGACCGCCTATTCATTGGACACGCACATGCCGGGCAGCTGCCACATCGAATTACGCCTGCCAGAGGGCTCGCACGACCTAGTACTGCAAACCGATCGCCTCGTCTTAGGCGAATCACTCAATGCTCACCTGTGGGCCCCCCTCGGTTTCGAATTCAGTATTTGGCTCAACGACAGCGGCGAGCCTTTACTTGACGCGCCCTGCCCGCTTGCCGTCAACAGTGTGCGCGCCGCCCGGCACCGACTCAACCCAGGCGATGTGGTGCGCCCCAGCAAGGGCGTTGAGCTGACCTACCTCGGCCAAGCCAAAGACCAGCAATTTCAATTTTCCTGGCTGAATAATCTCGCTTCATTGCCGCAGCGCCGCGACCCAGCGACCAAGCGCGGGCGCCAGGTGTTGACCTGGGGCTTGCCCCTGTTGCTAATCGCGCTCATCTCCATCCCCTTTTGGTTACCGCAATTTGGCGAATTACCACAAGCCCCGCACAACCCTGAAGCGCCGCCTAGCATTGGTGCCAGTCAACACCCACTCGAGCGCTGGTTGGCCACGGGACCACTGCACCCAGCGCACGAAAAGGTGGCCTGCGCCAGCTGCCATATCGCCGAGCATGCGCAAGTACCCAATCAAGCCTGCTTTCAGTGCCATACCATGGAGCGGCACTTTAGCCGCGAAAAAACCGGCGTACACCCAAACTGCGTGAGCTGCCACCTTGAGCACAACGAACCGGCCAACTTAATCAACCCAGACAACCGCCTGTGCAGCCAATGCCACGCCGATCTCAGCAGCGTCAGCGCCGTCCTGACCCCCGGCAGCGAACACGGGCTCACGGCGTTCGAACATTTTGATGGCCAGCACCCAGAATTTAACCGCAGGGTAACGCCCAGCCCACTCAAGTTTAATCATCAACAACACCTAGCGCTTGAGCAGCAAGGAGACACCGCGTCATTGACCTGCAACAGCTGTCATGAACGCAAAGCCGGCGAACCACAAGCCATTCAATTTGATCAAGCCTGCGCCAGTTGCCACAAGCTAAAAGCGACTGAGCAGGAGCCGCCTTGGCCGCACGGCAATCTCGCCGCGATGGTTGCCCACGCCGTCAATTTAGGCGCAGCGCAACCGCAGCAAGAGGCGCTGGCGGTGATTAACTCAAACCTTTGCCAAAACTGCCACAGCGCGACACTGAAAGGCGCAACGTTAAGCCACTTAGCCGATCAAGGCCCTTGGCAGTTGCAGCGCTCCAGCCTTGGCGCGCGCTTCTCCCACAAAAAACACGAGGGCACCCTCGGGTGCCAATCCTGCCACGCCGCAGCGAGTTCCACTCAGGCCGACGAGCTACTGCTACCCGAGCGCTCTCAATGCACCAGCTGTCACCATCGCAGCGCTGCAGAGCCACTGCAACAGTGCGCAACTTGCCACCAGTTCCACCATGTGCCGTGGCAATAATCTGGTAAGATTCCAGCCTCACTATCGACCTAATCTTTAACTGACGATCTGGGCAATGAAAGTTTTTGGTATCACCGGCTGGAAAAATAGCGGCAAGACCACCTTGGTTACACAGCTCGTGGCTGCGTTGTGCGCGCGCGGTTTTCGGGTATCCACCATCAAGCACGCGCACCACAGTTGCGATATCGATCAACCCGGACGGGACAGCTTTAAACACCGCGAAGCCGGCGCCAGTGAAGTCTTATTGGCCTCGGGAAAACGCTGGGCCTTGATGCATGAACTGAGAGATGAAGCGGAACCCGAGTTAGACGATTTACTGCCGCACTTAAGCCCGGTGGACATCGTTATCATCGAAGGCTTTAAACTGGCCAAGCACCCGAAAATTCAAGTGATTCGCACGCAAAATAACCGCTCCTCGCTGCCCGATGCCGTGGAAAACTTACTCGCCATCGCCACCGATAGCGCCGAGCTTAACCCGGCCGACTACGGCTGCGCTGGCCCGCGTTTAGACATCAATGATATCGACGCCATTGCCAATTTTGTCATTGCACACACAGGATTAACTGCATGACCTCAACTGCATTTGTTGCCCTTAATATTGCCGTACTCACCGTTTCCGATACCCGCACCGACGCCACTGACAGCTCGGGCCAAGCGTTAATCGATCGCCTAACGGAAGCGGGCCATAAGCTGGTGCAAAAGCGCATCGTAAAAGATGACATCTACCAAATTCGCGCCGCCTGCTCGAACTGGATTGCCGATGCCCATGTGCACGCGATTTTAGTAACCGGCGGCACCGGTTTTTCTGGCCGCGACTCCACCCCCGAAGCCATCACGCCCCTACTCGACAAAGAAATTACCGGCTTTGGCGAATTGTTTCGCCAGGTGTCTTACCAAGATATCGGCAGCTCCACCATGCAATCGCGGGCACTGGGCGGGCTTGCCAACTACACCGTAATTTTTTGTTTGCCCGGCTCCACCAACGCCTGCAACACCGGCTGGAAAGTGCTGCAAGAGCAATTGGACGCGCGCCATAAACCGTGCAATTTCGTCGCGCTGCTACAACAAAAACAGCAGCCATGAATAAGCACCAGCCCGCGCTCACCAGCATCGATGATGCCCTAGCGGCCATTCTTCAACAGGCTGTACCGGTACAAAAAGTTGAACCTGTGGCACTCGACCAGGCCTTGGCAAAAATTTTGGCGCAGGATGTTTTTTCCAGCATCGATGTGCCCTCGGACAATAACAGCGCCATGGATGGCTACGCCGTCAATATTGACGACTTAGCCAACAAAGACCTGCAAGCCCATGGCCTCGCCATTAGCCAACGCATCGCCGCTGGCCAAGCCGCCGCGCCACTAAAAGCCGGCAGCTGCGCGCGCATTTTCACCGGCGCCCCCATTCCAGCGGGCGCCAATGCCGTGGCCATGCAGGAGGTGTGCGAACGCATCAATGAAAAAATAAAATTTCCCGCCCAGCTAGCGCTAAACAACAACATTCGCCTAGCCGGTTCGGATATCGCCAAGGGTAGCCGCATCCTAGCCAAGGGCCATCACCTGGCACCGCAAGATCTCGGCTTACTGGCCGCCATTGGCGTGCAATCGGTAAACGTGGTCGCGTCCATTAAGGTTGCCATTTTAGCCACCGGCGACGAATTAATTGAACCAGGCCAAGCCCTGAGTGCGGGTAAAATTTACAACTCCAATCAACCCATGTTGCGCGCGCTGTTAACCAAATTGGGCGCCGAAATTAGTTACTGCGCTGTGGTTGAAGATAGCCATGCAGCCACTCTCGCCGCACTGCAACAGGCGGCGGCAAGTGCCGACCTCGTCATCAGCACCGGCGGTGTGTCGGTGGGCGAAGAGGACCACGTAAAAGCCTGTGTCGAACAGCTAGGCCAGCTCGACGTCTGGAAACTGGCGCTCAAACCCGGCAAGCCGCTGGCCTTTGGCCGGCTCGGGCAGACACCGTTTTTTGGCTTACCCGGCAACCCGGTGGCCGTATTCGTGACCTTTTTACTGTTCGTGCGGCCGTTCATTAAAACCTTGCAAGGTGCAAATGGCCGGCCGTTAATTGTGCCCATGCGCGCCAATTTTACCCGTCAGAAATCTCAGGTACGGCAGGAATACTTGCGCGTTAAAGTACAAGATAACGCCAGCCTAGACGCCTACCCAGACCAAAACTCGGGTGTGTTATCCTCCACCGTCTGGGCCAATGCCTTAGCGCTGGTTGCACCACACACCAGCGTCAGCGAAGGCGATTTTCTTCCCACTCTTTTATTCAGTGAGCTACTCTCGTGACCAAAATTTCAGAATTAGATGCGCAAACACAAATCGAATTGGAAGCGGCGGCCTTTCGGCGCCTGCTCGCCCATTTAGATTCGCGCAAAGATACGCAAAATATCGACTTAATGAACCTCGCCGGTTTTTGTCGCAACTGTTTAAGTAAATGGTATGTGAGCGCCGCCGACGAGAAAAATTTGAGCATCGATTACGAAGAGGCGCGCGAGCGCATTTACGGGATGCCCTACAGCGAATGGAAAGATAAGTACCAACAAACGGCGAGCGCGGAGCAACTTGCCACCTTTGCTAAAAAGCACGACTGAGACCCGCACACATTAATAGACATCCATAGCCAAGGCAGGGCCGATGATGAGTATTCGTGTCACAGATTTGTTTATTTACCCAGTCAAAAGTTTACGCGGTATCCGCCTAGAGCGGGCCCAGCTGGACATTCGCGGCCTGGAGGACGACCGCCGCTGGATGATCATCGACGACAAGAATAAATTCGTCACCCAGCGCCGCTTGCCTGCCATGGCGCTGATTCAAACCCAATTAACCGAGAGCCACTTAATTCTAAAAAGCAGCCAGGGCGAATGCGCCATCGCGCGCCAATATGCCGGCACCGGCACGCCCTTTAGCGCCACTATTTGGAACGATGAAGTACAAGTACTCGATGAGGGCGACGCTGTTAGCGCCTGGCTCAGCGACGCCTTAGATGGGCTGCACGCAAATGAGCCAAACCTAGCGAAGCAAAAAAAGTGGCGCTTGGTGCGCCTAGCAAATCAGCCGAGACCCATGTCTAAACCGCAGTATTTAGGTGCGCAAACACACACAGTTTTCGCCGATATGGCGCCTTTGTTAATTGCCAACCAAGCCAGCCTCGATGCGTTAAACAGCGCGCTCGTGGCCAAGGGTGAAACGCCGGTGCCGATGAACCGCTTTCGCCCGAATTTAGTTATCACAGGTCTCGCCGCCTTCGCGGAACATCGGCTTGCCGGATTAGCTGGCCAAGGCTACCAGATTCGGTTCGGCTACCCCTGTGAGCGCTGCGTGATGCCAAGTATCGATCAAATGACGGCTGCCAAGCACCCCACCATGGAACCTTATATCACCCTGCGCGACATCAACAGCATGCCCGCCTACGGCAAGGGCGAGTATGCCAAACCCGCCAACCCCAAAGCGGCAGCTTTCGGCGAAAATGCTTACCTAGCACACGCGCAATCCAGCCTCCTGTTAGTGGGCGACACATTTCAGGTATTACACGATGAGTCGTGAACTGCCCAAACCCTTGTTGGAAAAAAATAAGCCCCAGCAAGCGCGCGCCATAGAGACCTACGAGCGTATTTTGCGCGCGGCGGCAGAGCTGTTAGAGGAGCGCGGTGTCGACTCCATCTCCACCAACAACATCGCCGAGCGCGCGGCGATTACTGTGCCGGCGCTGTACCGTTATTTCCCCAATAAATACGCCGTGCTCTACACCCTAGGTGCACGCCTGATGGACAAGCAAAACCAAGTTTTGGTGGCTTGGTCGAACCGCTATTTTGCGCCGGATGACGCCAATGCCTTAATCGATAATTTAAGAGAATTATTGCAAGAGACATTGGAGGTCACCTTGAACGGGCCAGCCGGGCTAGCCTTGCTACGCGCTTTGCGGGCGCTGCCGGTGATGCAAGACGTGCTACTCGAATCCCATTACGCCATGAGTCAATGGGCCACCGAAAACTGGGCACAGCCGCTAAAGCTCGATACCGACCCAGACAACCTGCGCCGCATGCGTTTAATTCTTCAGATGGGCACCAGCGCTATTGAGTTGGCGCTGGAAGATCCAGACATGCCTATCGACTTCGCCCTAAACGAAGCCACCGACATGCTGCAAATGTATTGGCGCAAAATTCTACTTTAGTGCAGTTTATCTTCACTATTAAAGCGCTCGGCAGACTGGCTAAACACTCGAAAAGCGAACAGCGTAAACATCGCTGAAAGCACCGCTTCGATGGCACTAGTCAGCACCAACGATAGCCCTTGCGCCGTATTCAGCGATTGTAAAAACGAACTCACGCCAAAGCTCGCCAGAAAAACCGCGCTATAGATAACCACTAAGCCGGTCAACAACAGAGCGAAGTCGGCGCGACTGTCGTGCCAGCTTTTTAGCACCGCCTGCTGCGGCCCCATACCGTGCAAGACGCAATACAAATCGGCATAGGCAAAGCGACTCATCAAGAAAAAACCAGGAAAAATAAGCAGTAAAAAACCCACAATGCTGAGTAAACCGGTCACTAGATAGAGCAGCGCCAGGGGCAGCCAGTAGCGCAAGCCAAGGGCAAAGCACTCAGACAAGCCGGTGTCGATTCCACGCAACTGCGCGGCAATATAGTGAATCAATGCGCCTTGGTATAGCGGCGCAAATAACAGCCCCAGCACCAACCCGGCCCACAGATTGCCGTCGTTAATTTCCGAACTCTGTACGCGTAGGCCAAGCAGCGACTTAACTAACTCCAGAGGAATAACCACGGGGATAATTAATAAACTAATGGCCCACAGGTGCTGCTTAAAAAAACGCCATGCATCTAGCAAAAGCGGAAAGGCACTGGTCATAATTTTCTCGAGGCAACATCGACAGAGGCCACACTATACCTTGGGCGTGGCCAGAGACGAAATCGTAACAATGCGTTACTGCAGCGGCGTGAAACGGTGTATGGAGGTTAAGGGCCAATGCTTCGGCAACTGATTCGACAACCCCATAGACCAAAACACCCGGCCTGGCTGGATCAAGTTGTAGGTTACCGCAGGCGTCTGCCGCTATAGCTCCTACAGTCCCCAACTAAACGGCGCCAAATATCGAGGCGTAACAGCCGTTAACCTGCCAGAGTTGCGCCATTCATGCCGCGCAATCGGCCTTTGGCTTTAATTTACCCGCGCCATTCGAAAGCCGGCAGCTCGACCTTAGTTAGTAAGCCTGAGACAGCGGTACTTGGTTTCCTCCAATGCCGGTACTGAGCCCGTCGCCGGACACCTGCGCAAACGGGATAAATTGGATCGAAACCCATGCGCAACAAATCCTGCTTGACCAACCTCACGCCATCACTTAACCTTAAAAGCTAGTAGTAGCTAACTTTAATGCTTTAGTGTTAAGCGCCGACGGCCAGCAACGGATAATACCCCTATGCCCCTGAACCAATACCACACGGTTAAATGTAATTTACTGACACTCTTTTGCACGAGTTTACTGTTGCTGGGCTGCGGCGAGCCAAACTCATCCGGTACACCAAATCCACGTTCGATGATGCCAGAAAATGCCGATTTAGCGGCTCTCTATCAGCGCAGCTGCTACGCCTGCCACGTGAATGCCGGCAGCCGGGCGCCGCTCACCGGCGATGCTAAAGCTTGGCAGCCGAGACTGGAACAGGGCATGGACCAGCTGTTAAACCATGTTATCGACGGTTTTGGCGGCATGCCGCCGCTCGGCATGTGCATGGATTGCAGTGCCGAAGACTTCGAAGCGCTGATTCACTTTATGGCAACACCAGCCGAGGACGCGCAACCATGAGGCCAGTCAAGCGTCGCTCGCTACTCACGCAAATGGTACAACTTGCCACGCTCTCGGCCCTGCCCATGCCGCTACTAGCCGCCAGCCGTCCAATTCCCTGGCGCAATTGGTCTGGCTCGCAAAGCTGCCTACCTAAACAGCGCTTTGCACCAGCATCGGTTGCGGAGTTGCAAACCCTAGTGAAAACCGCCACCGGCACCGTGCGCCCGGTAGGCTCAGGCCACTCTTTTTCGGCCCTAGTGCCCACCGATGACACACTCATTTCCTTATCTAGGCTCACGGGCGTGCTAAGTACCGAAGATCATCGCGCCACTATCGCAGCGGGAACCCGCTTAGGTGATTTAGGCGAGGCCTTAGCCAAGGCTAACCAAGCCTTGATCAACATGCCCGATATCGACGAGCAAAGCTTGGCCGGGGCTCTCGCCACCGCCACCCACGGCACCGGCGCGCAAATAGGCTGCCTATCCAGCTTTATCACCGAGCTGCAATTGGTTTGCGCCAACGGCGAACTGATGCGCTGTAATGCCAACACCAATACCGAGTTGTTTAATGCCGCGCGGGTCAATTTAGGCGCCCTAGGTGTGGTCACCGAACTAACACTGGCCAACGTTAAGCCCTATAAACTCAAGCGCGAAACCGAATGGCTGCCCATTGAAGACATTTTGGAAAGCGCCGAACACTTGGCCGACCACAACCGCAATATGGAATTTTATTACATTCCCTTCTCTGGAATGGGTTTTACCGATGTACATAATTTCACCGACGAACCGGTGAGTAGCACGGAAAAAATAGATCAAAACGACGGCGCAGAAACCTTAAAAGATATCCGCGACTGGCTCGGCTTCAGTCCAAAAATACGCGAGTTGGTACTGTCCAGCTACATGAAAACCATCGACAAAGAAGTGAGCATCGCGGCTAGCTGGGAAAACTATACCCTTGAGCGCAATGTTCGATTTAACGAAATGGAATACCATCTACCGCGCAGCGAGGGCTTGAAGGCCGTCGCTGAGATACGGCAAGTGCTGGAGAAAAACTTCTCTGAGGTGTTTTTTCCCATCGAGGTTCGCTTCGTTAAAGGCGACGATATTTGGCTCAGCCCCTTTTACCAACGAGACACCATTTCAATCGCAGTACATCGCTACTTTAACGAAGACTATCAGCCCTATTTCGCCGCCATCGAGCCCATATTTAAAAAGTACGGTGGTCGCCCGCACTGGGGCAAAATCAATACCCTAAACGGCCAAGACTTGCAGGCGCTTTACCCGCAGTGGCAAGCCTTTTTACAGGTCAGGCAAGCGCTCGACCCAGAGGGAAAATTCCTCAACCCCTACTTACAAAAAGTGTTTAGTTAACACCGAGTGCCCTGCCGAGGAATGATCCATGAGCCAACAACTGTCGCGTCGTCATTTGCTGTTAGGCTCACTTGCCGGCGCTGGTGCGCTTTGGTTGCTGCGCCCAAGCGATAAGGGCGAGAACCATACGCCTTATTTCAAACAGCTTGGCGCAGCCTTAAGCGCGGCACAGATTGCAACCCCGACGCTGATTATCGACCAGCAAAAACTCGATGCCAATATCGCGACCTTAAAGCGTCACATTCAAGCCCAGCACCAGTACCGTATAGTGGCAAAATCCCTGCCGTCTATTCCCTTGTTAAGTTACATTATGCAGGCCACCAAGACTCGGCGGTTGATGGTGTTCAACCAACCTTTCCTCAATCAAATTACAACCTCTTTTCCCGATGCTGATGTCTTAATGGGCAAGCCCATGCCGGTGCAAGCGGCGAAAAACTTTTATCGCCAACAGGATCAAACCGCCAACACCTTTGATCCAAGCTTACAACTGCAATGGTTAATCGATACGCCAGCTAGGCTGAATCAATACCAAGCGCTCGCACACAGTAACAACCAAGTCATGCGCATCAATATTGAAATAGACGTGGGCTTACATCGCGGCGGCGTAACGGACGAGAACACCTTGTCGGCAATGATCGATCAAATAGAAACCGATCCACTCCTGGCCTTAGGTGGTTTAATGGGCTATGAACCGCATATTGCAAAATTGCCTGGCAGCGTTAGCTATTGGCAAGACCAAGCCATGCAGCGCTACCTAGCGGCCGTTGATTTACTGGTTGCCAAATTAGGCGCAGAACGAGTGGCCGCGCTGACACTCAATTGCGGCGGCAGCCCCACCTACCAACTCTACAGCAAGGGCAATTTTCCCTTTAACGAACTCAGCGCCGGCTCGTGCTTAGTCAAGCCACAAGACTTTGATTTAGCCAGTCTTGCCGATCACAACCCGGCCAGCTATATCGCCACGCCTCTGCTCAAGCAGGCACAATCTACGCAAATTCCCGGCATTGATCTCGGCACTGCGCATGCGCTGTGGGACCCCAACAAAGCGCAAAGTTTTTTTATCTACGGCGGCTACTGGAAGGCCACGCCCCTATCGCCCAAAGGCCTGAGCAACAATGGCCTCTACGGCCGCTCCACCAATCAAGAATTACTCAACGGCTCGACCTCAATTTCATTGGCGCCCGATGATTGGATTTTTCTGCGCCCCAATCAAAGCGAGTTTGTATTCTTACAGTTTGGCGATATTGCCCTTTACGACGGCGAGACAATTAGCCAGCGTTGGCCAGTTTTTGCCAACGGCTAGGCTACATACTTGCATCGACGGCAATAACCACAAAAATTAAATACTGACCTTAGCCCTGAGCGGTTTGCCTAATTCTTTCGGCGGGTATGCGCAACTGATCGAGTAAATACACCTTGAAGTCTGGCTCATAGGGCATTTGCGCCAAGGCTTTCTCCATGCACAATAACCAAGCGTCGCGCTCGACTTCCGTCACGCGCAAATGGCTGTGCACTTTGGGGATGTTGATGGGACCATAAGTCTCCGAGAACAACCGCGGGCCACCCAACCAGCCACACAGAAAACGGGTCAGCTTATCGCGTCTTACCAGCTGCTCATCTGTGTGCATCGCGTGAATATCTTGCGCTTCGGAAAGACTTCCCATGATGTCGTAAAAAATTCCGACAAGTTGCTTCACACCTTCATAGCCTCCAGCCGAAATAAACGAGTTATCCATGAGCCCATAGGGCTTTTTCGCTGTAACCACCAAGCACACCTTTTTAGAAAGCAGGGCGTGCATCATACGTTGGGATTATGAGCCAAGCAAGGCAACAAAAATTCGTCACTCTTTAGCACTAAGTTAGATTAGTTTATCAACCTAAGGTAAAGCTGTTGCCAATAAAATTTACCTATGTCGCAAAAAATTTTATGGCACAAGACTTGCTCAAAACGTATCGCCTTAGGGCTGCTTGGAAAAATACATTTGATAAGGAATTTGATATGAGAAGGAATGCTCTACTCGCACTCGGCTTAACCTCCACCGCCTTTTTCTGCCACACCGCCAGCGCGCTGGTTGTCACGCCTCAAAACGATGGTGCAATGCTCGCGGGCGATATTGTCGGCAGCGGAATTTCTGTTTCCAACATTAACTATGTCGGTGCAAATGGCGCGTCGGGTTTTTTTACAGACGGGCTGAGCTCTGGCCTAGGGTTTGATACCGGCGTACTACTCACAACGGGTAACGCGGCGGGTGCAGCGGGTCCGAACACGGCCACTGACTTTGGTTCAAATAACGGATTGTCGGGCGATGCCGATTTATCTGCACTTTCGGGTTACTCGACTTTCGACGCGACGACGCTGAGTTTTGATTTTGAATTTGATGGCGGCCTCGGTGGCGATCTGTATTTCAACTTCATCTTCGCCTCGGAAGAATACAACGAATATGTGAACTCAGAATTCAACGACATATTCGCGCTCTATGTCGATGGCGTCAACGTGGCCTTGCTACCCGACCTAACACCCATTGCCATCAATAATGTCAATAACGGCAGCAATGCCGGCTATTACAATGACAATGAGTCCGGCACCTACAACTTGCAATACGATGGCTTCACCAACGCTTTCAACGTTGCTTTGAAAGGCATGTCTAGCGGCGTGCACTCCATGAAGTTCGCCATAGCCGATGGCAGTGACTACATTCTAGATTCAGGCATTTTCATTCAGGCGTCATCGTTTTCCACCACGCCGGTTGATGTGCCAGAACCAGGCTCGTTGCTACTGCTCTCTTTTGGTTTAATCGGCTTAGGGATGGCGAGACGTCATACCAACAAAGCAGAGTAGCTCATTAGATAAATGCGTTAGAAAAAGTACCTAGCCTTGCGCTAGGTACTTTTACCATCTCACTGCTAGCGCCTACAATTCATTTAATATTCGCGCTTTTTCAGCTTCTTGGCGCTCCATATCCTCGCGCAACGACTGCAACGTATTTTCACGTTCGAACGAATTATCCACCGGCGCCTGTGCTGGTAGGATATTCGCCAGTGGCGCCAATTCAAGCTTATCGCTTTCTCGATCAAGTGGTGGTGTCTCACTGAAATGGGTCACGCCCTCGTCATCGACCCAGCGGTAAACTTCGGTCGAAGGTTTCATGCTTGTACCTTGCTCTTCACCCCAAGTCTCGCTCGGAACAAACTGGGTAACGGTGCGCTCAACCTTGCCCAAGCCCTGCCGCATAGACTGCTGAGCGGCGTCGACGTTAATCTCGGGCAAGAGCGAATAGAAAAAGCTGCCCGCCGTTGGATGGCCCAACAAAGTCCAAGGCGCCTGCCCGGTGGTTACATAGAGTAAATAGCCGCTCACACAAAATATTAACACCATGCTGATTAAACTTTTTAGCAGCCACTTGGCCATTAACACAACCTTACCCCCTCACGCCTAGCCGTGACTTGCGCCATATTTTAATTCAATGGCGGCGCGTTTTTCGGGGTCAATGTTGACCTTTGTCAGGTCGCCTTGAATATGCTTTAACGCCAACAATCTTTTATCCATGACGCGAAACCATAAGGGCGGCACATAAGCCACCAAGAACATACCGTAATAACCATTGGGCAGGCGTGGCAGGTCGGGAAAATCGCGCAGCGACTGATAGGCGCGCGACATATTGGCGTGATGATCACTGTGACGCTGCAGATGAAATAGAATTTGATTGGTTAATTTATGGTTGGAATTCCACGAGTGATAAGGTGCACAGGGCTCGTACTTGCCGTTGGGTAACTTGTCCCGCAGCAATCCATAGTGCTCGATATAATTGGCGCTGGTTAACTGCCACCAGGCCAAAAAATTATGGATGACCAGGAAAGGTAGCATCTGCCAACCTAGCGCAATCAGTATGCCGCCCTGCAATATTATCGATATGGCATAAGAGTGAAGAATTTCATTATCCCGACTCCACACAGACTTACCCCGCCGCTCTAAGCGCCCCTTCTCCAACAGCCAAGCGCGCTTGCAGGCGCCCGGAATTTCGCGCAGCGCAAAACGGTAGATATTTTCGCCCATGCGCGAGGAGGCAACGTCATCCGGCGTCGACACTTGCCGGTGATGGCCGCGATTATGCTCAATCCAGAAGTGGCCGTAAAAAGGCACAGCCAAGACAAATTTAGCTAACCATCTATCGAGCTTGCGCGGTTTGTGACCCAACTCGTGGCCGGTGTTTATACCCAGACCTGCGGCCAAGCCCAAGGTAATGCTTACGGCCAAATAACCGTGCCAGGGTAAGTCGGCACGCGCCAGCCAAACCGCGGCGCCAATAAACACTATGTAATGCATGGGCACCACAAGATAGGTGAGCCAGCGGTAATAGCGATCGGCTTCCAATTGCGGCACTAATATTTCCGGCGGGTTATTGGTATCTTCACCAATAATCATGTCTAGCAGGGGAAACAATACATAGCCTTGAAGGATGGGAAACCACAGCAGCCAAACCTGATCGGTTAGCGTGTACAAACCAATACCAATCCAGGCAAAAAATGGATTGATAACGGACCAAGCCCAAGCCAAGCGCTTACCGTCGCGGTAAGTCACGTTTTCGCCTTGCGCATCCACCGCTGAATAGGTTGGATTTAGCCAATTCACTGTCACACCCTCGCTCTCCATGATACCCAGATCATCGGTTAAATCGGGTATTAAGGCAACTTGGGTTTAGCAGGCATCATGTTATGCCATAAAAAAGGCCGGAACATGTCCGGCCTGAAATGAGGAGACAGCTTTAAAACATTAGAAACGCACGCCTGCGGCCAAGCCCCAGAGAGATACGTCGGCATCGCCAGAAACATCTGTGCCGTAGTTTGCAGAAGCCCAAACGTTCGGTGCGAAGAAGTACTTGGCCTCAAAGGTCAGCACGCTGGAATCAGCTTCGTCATTGATAATTACATCGGCGCCAAGACTGAAAGCAGAGTTGAAGTAGTAATCACCGCCCAGAGTATAAGTCTCTTCTGCAATCACAGCATCTAGACCGAGTGCTGAGTCACCGGCTAATTTCGCAACATATTTAACGCGACCGGCGTAATCGATATCATCGCCATTGTCATCGGCGTCTAGAGCCAACAACAAACCATTGACCGGCTTAAAGCCAATTGAGGCGCCAAAAGTATCGTCGCCCTCATCAGGAGTGTTATAGCGACCCGCTAAATATAGGCCACTGTCAAAGTAATAATCTGCCGACACTTGCCACGCATCTTTATCACTATCGCCTGAATCACTAAGCTCATAATTCAGCGACAAGCCACCCACATTCTCCAAAAAGGCGGCTTCGGCCAACGGATGCCCCTGGGTGGAGACTTTCTGCCAATGATAGGTACCTATAGCGCTGAACACATCTAGATCAGCATCATCATCAGCTTCATAGGAACCCGAAACCTCCCACTGATAATCTTGAGCCATCGCCATTGTCGGTAAGACAGCAACACACACCAGCGGCAGTAACTTGCGAAGAATACGCATTGAAAAACTCCTTTTAAATAAATCGCCATTGTTGGACGGGCGGGATGGTAATCGAGTTTTTATTAGAAGAGAAGATGCTTTAGTTTTATGGCATAAAAATCAATTTTTTCAGCAACAAATCAGAACCAAAGTACACATTGAACACACTACTGTCCCACAATTATGTCGCAGGAGAGTTTTGTGCCCGTACTTGCAACGGTACCCGCAGGGTTGATATCGCTAATAGGCAATGCATGCTTTGCAGGGATAGCAACGCCCACAACGTGTCATTGTGGGCCGATCCCGAAGGGCGGGTGTTGAGACTACATATACGTATTCACGTCGTGTCGTTAGTGCTGGCACCAAACTCATGCCTAAGTATACGCCGAAGAGGTCGAATCTATTGTGAGGCCTAATATCTAACGATGATCACGTCGTTTTTCTAGGACAGCAATGCATTAAACACGTTCAATAAGAAGGTGATTTTTTATATCTTATTCGTCGCATTTACGATCAAAATCAACAAAGTACGTATGAACATGTCCTACTTGCTAACCAACCAAATAATCCTGATAAGCGCGCTCACTCATCAAATGCTCAACCAACCAACTAACACCCTTGCCGGTGTGATTTGCGCGCCACGCTATAAACAATGGTGAGGTAAACTCGGGCTTGATGGCCGACAAAGCAACCAAGCGCCCATCCTCAAGAAAGTGATTAATACGCTGTTTCGGTAAAAAGCCAAAGCCGAGGCCGGCTAGGATGGCCTGTTCTTTGGCGTAATAATGATCCACCAGAATTTGCCGCCTTACTTGATACAAGCCCACCGAGCGCGGTGCCAAATGCCGCGCACTGTCGCGCAAGACTATTTGCGCGTAACACTTCAAATCTGCCTCCAATACGCCATCGGCATATTGCGTTGCGAGCGGATGATCGGCGCCGCAAACCAATTGAAATGCCAAGTCACCCAAGGATCTTTTGGCAATTTTCAAACCTGCGAGCTCGGTATCTGAAACACCCACCAGCAAATCGACGCGCCGGTCGGCCAAGGCCTCCCAACAACCGGTAAGTGCCTCCTCCCGCACCTCTATTTCCATGGAGGGATTTAGCTGTGACAAGGTACTGACCAAAGGCCAAAGCGGCGCCATCGGTAGAATAGAGTCCACCGCGATGCGAAGACTCGGCTCCCAGCCTGTCGCCACTTGACGGGCTTTGTTCGTTAACAGCTCCGCGCCCTGAAGCAGCTCGCGCCCCTGCTTTAACACCATGCGGCCCTCGTCGGTGAGCACGGCCTTTTGCCCCGAGCGATCAAACAACGATAAAGATAAGTAAGACTCCAATTGTTTAACGGTATAGGACAACGCCGAGGGCACCTTATGCAGCTCAAGGGCCGCAGCCGCAAAACTGCCCTTCCGGTCTATAGCATCGAGCACTAACAACGCCTCTAATGTCAGCATCTTCCACCTTCATTCAAAAAATTTGATGATTAAACTCAAAATATACCGTTTTAAATTAACAAGCTCAGTGATTACAGTAGTTCAACATTCAAAAAACCTGAATCGAGATACTATTATGCACGCACTCATCATCAGAACCAGCATCTTGGGCGAGAATTCCAGTTCAAACCAGTTGATTGATCACTGGCTGGCAAACCACAAGCCGAGCCAAGTCACCGAGCGCAATCTCGTTAGTTCACCCATACCCCATCTAGATGCCGAGCGCTTTGGTGCCATTAACGCGGCAAGCCCCGATAACCAACAAGCGCCTATACAAGCGCTGTCTGACCAGCTGATTGGCGAAATTGAAGCGGCTGATGAGATAGTCATTGGGCTACCTATGTACAACTTTGGCGTGCCGTCGCAGGTAAAAGCTTGGATGGATCACTTAGCACGCGCCGGCCGCACCTTTCAATACACAGCCAATGGCCCGCAAGGCCTGTTAGAAAACAAACCCGTAACGGTGATTGCCACCCGTGGTGGCGCCTATGCCAATACCGCACACGACAGCCAAGTGCCCTTTGTCAAACAGTTCCTTGCTTTCATCGGCCTGAATGATGTTTCATTTGTCTATGCCGAGACTTTAGCTTCCAGCGAAAAAAGACCTGAGGCTCTAGCGACCGCGCAAGCCCAATTAAGCGCAGCCTGAGCTAGCAACTCAAACGCCTAGAGGTAGGATGAATCGTGAAAAAAGTCATTAAGGTGATTGCCGCCCAACCCACCAGCGATGGCGCCGGCGTCAATCTATTTAGATCGCTGGGAACCCATTTGCTGCCAGATGCCAACCCCTTTCTGATGCTGGACGAGATTCGCTCGGATGAGGCCAAAGATTATCTTGCCGGCTTTCCGAGCCACCCGCACCGTGGCTTTGAAACCGTAACCATCATGCTAACCGGCAGCATGCGCCACAAGGATAGCCGCGGTAACGAGGGCGTAATTGAGCCTGGTGGCGTGCAGTGGATGACAGCGGGTAGCGGCATCATTCACTCGGAAATGCCGGAACAAGAGCAGGGCCGCCTGTGGGGCTTTCAACTGTGGGTAAACCTGCCAGCGCAACATAAAATGATGGCACCGCGCTATCAAGATATTCGCGCCAGCGAAATCCCCAGCCTTAAGCTCGGTAATTCAACGGTGCGAGTGATGGCCGGTCAACAGCAGGGCATCACCGGGCCAATTATCGATATCGTCTCGAAACCGCAGCTATTAGACGCGCAGGTGCGTGGCGATATTAGCCTAGTGCTGCCAAAAAGAGCCTTGGTGTACGTATACGAGGGCTATGTAACCGTCGGCGACAAACGCATTGATGCACAACATCTAGCCTTGCTAACGGAGGAACAAACTTTGGTGTTGGGCGGCCAAGGCAACGCCATGATATTTGCAGCTGAGCCACTGAATGAGCCTATCGCTCGGCACGGGCCCTTTGTGATGAACAGCCGAGAGGAGTTATATGAAGCCTTCGAAGATTACCAACATGGGCGGCTAGGCTAGGGCCGCCCCCTGAGACGCTAACGATTTATTCCGCGTCGTACATATCACTGCCTTCATCAGACTCCGAAAAACTCTCCATTTGCGCTTCCAACCAAGCAGAGTTTGCTTTAATTAGCGCCTTATCTTCAGCTGAAGCGATTTTTTGTGCTTTCTCTGCTTCAGCCATGGCTCCTTTAGCTTCAGCCATACCACCCTGAATTTGAGCGATCATTTCTTCGCTCAAGCCCTGTTGGCGCATTTGGGCAACATAGCCTTCCATCTCTTTAGCCGCAGCCCGCATTTCAACTTCCATATCATCCATTTGCACGGCGACCATTGCCGTCATGATGCGCGAAGCCTTGGCGGTAAACTGCTCGATATCACTGTAGCCATTGGCAGACAGCACGGCGTTAATTTCACCCATCATGGATGCGGGCGCGCTACGCATAGCTTTGGCCCAAGAAACACCACCATCGGTAATTTGAAAGGTCTTACTCTCGGCCTCAATGGCTTCCACCTCCTCTGGGTACTTCTCAGACAACTGATCAAAGCCCGTCATCGCGCCCACATAGGCCTCTAGATCTGCTTTAGTCAGCTTCGAATCGGCAAAGCTTATTTGACTAATCAATACCAGCAACGCAAAAAAATAGGTTTTCATTATTTCATCCTTAACAAATTAGTAACCCAAAGGCGGTATTCTGACCTCAAGCCCCAGAAAAAGATATCGGACAAAAGTGCGTCCCTTCACACGCTATTATTTCCACTAAGGTCTCATTCGGCCTACACTTAGGCCAACTGATTCTGGACTTAGTAGCAAGCGCATGAGCGACGGCACCATTAATTGCACCACCCCCAGCTGCCCTGTAGGCGAGGCTCAGTGCCCAATCATCGCCGAGCTCATTGAACTGAGAGAGCTGGCGCGCACCGACGGCCTTACTGAGCTGTTTAACCAACGTCACTTCCGCGACGCGCTAAAGCAAGAAATGGAGCGTACGCAACGCTCGCACAACCCAACGAGTTTAATGTTTGTCGATTTAGATTTTTTTAAATCAGTAAATGATAAACATGGCCACGAAGTGGGTAATCTCGCGCTCAAACATGTCGCAAAATTATTAATTGATAATCTACGACGTTTAGACATTGCCTGCCGCTATGGCGGCGAAGAGTTTGTGGTTATTTTGCCCGGCACGGATTTGTTCACTGGCCGCTATGTGGCAGAGCGAATTCGCATGCGCATTCAAACCTCGCCCGTGCAACTGAAGGACGGCACACTCAACCTAACCGCGAGTATCGGATTAGATACCTACCGGGCCGACAGCACGGCAAGCGCCGATGACTTTATCGCGAGTACCGATGCCCTGCTCTACAAAGCTAAACAAACTGGACGCAACAAAGTGGTGCACGGCACCACAAACTTCGACGCCCTGGCGCAAATCAATCAGGATGAAAAAGACGCCTTGGCTGCTGCATTTAGCCTAGCGAGCGACGCTCAGCAAGAAACCGAAAAAAAGGCAAACAAAGAAGCCAAGAAAACACCTAAAAAATAACCACCTGCTTTCGCTAAACAGACGGTTATTTTTTACTCGCCGGCGAATCAAAACCCGCCGCATAACGCATCACATGGTAAATATAATGTTGCTCGTGGGTGCCGTGAAATAAATGCGCCCAAGGGCCACCCGCAAATATCGCCACGTCTTCACCTCCATGGGTTTCCGAAGACAAGGGCACTAACGACTCCTGAAAAAAACCTTTCTGCTGGGTATCGACTTTTTGATGTAAATGTCGCCCGGGGTTAGGCTTTGCAACTTCGCGTGCAGCTAAACTCGCCTGCTCGGCGTAGCCTGGGCCATTAATATAACCCAAGGTGGTATAAGGTTTACCATCGGCGGCCAGTGTTGGCTCTGTGGTGCGTACACCTTTCTGGTCGGGACTGTGCACCAAGCCAAGAATGGGATTGCCACGTGCGGGATAGCCACCCATGGTAAACACATGGCTGTGGTCGGCGGTGACAATAACCAAAGTATCCTGTAAATCTACCAGTGCCAAGGCCTGTGCCACGGCATCGCTCAAGGCCTTGCCATCGCCCAGCGCCCGCGCGGCATTGCTGGCGTGATGGGCGTGATCAATACGGCCACCTTCAACCATTAAAAAGAAGCCGTTTTTATGGGACTTTAAGCGATTAATGGCCACCCGGGTCATGTCCGCAAGCGAAGGTTCTGAATATTGTTCTTGCGCGCGATCGAGATCGTAAGCCATGTGCGACGGACTAAACAAACCTAGAAGGTTTGCCTGGCTTTTAGTCTTTTCCAATGCAGATAGCTGCTCGCCATTCCAAACAAATTCACCTTTGGTCTTTGCCTGCCATTCGTCAATCAAGTTGCGCCCATCGGTGCGCTTTCCCTTTGACTCTGCATGTTCCGGGTCTTGCGCACTGGTCGGCAAGAAATTTCTTCGGCCGCCCCCCAACACCACCTCTATGCCATCACCGACGGAAAATTCAACCAGCTGTTGCGCGATATCTTTGCAACCATTTTCCCGCGCTTCATGGGTCAAGTCTGCATCATTTTCCCAATCGCGGTCGGCTGCGTGGGCATAAGTAGCGGCGGGTGTTGCGTGGGTAATGCGCGCGGTAGTCACAATACCCGTGGCCATATCGCGCTGCTCAGCTTGCTCTAAAAAGGTTTCGGTTTGATTGCCTCTACTGCTGGCGCAGTGACCCAACGCTACCTTTTGGTTGACGGAAATCAAACCGTGGCCGGTTTTAATACCAGTCATCATTGCACTCATGGTGCCGGCTGAATCTGGCGTTTGGAGGTTGGTATTATAGGTTTTCGACAGTGCTGTATAAGGCAACTTATCCCAAGCAAGGGTGTTCTCCTCACCCTTTCCGCCACGGCTTTGACCGTCGTAAATGCGCGTGGCCGTGATAGTGGAGATGCCCATGCCATCGCCGACAAATAAAATAATATTCTTTGCTTTCGCCTGGTTTGGTTTAAGCGCAAGTGCTTTAGCTATTGCCGCTTCGCCCTCGGCGTACCAAGATTCAGGGGTTTCAGCTAATGCCATTGCAGACAATGGAAACGCCAAGCATAGCAAAGCACATCGGCTCAATTTATTCATCGTCAAATCCTTCTTCCTCTGGCGTCATCGGCTTAGGTGCTTCTAGTGTGGCGGGCCTTAATTCTCGATCGAGCATACCGTCTTCATCGTCATCTTCGCCGTTCATGTCGGCCGCTTCCATCACCACCTTCTTCTGGCGCCTAGGTTGCAAAATACCAATGTGGTAGGCCGCGAAACCTGGCAACACAAATTGATCCAGCGCCATGCCCAATACGCGCCCTTCGTGTGGTGAAATAATGTCGCGTTTCTCGTTGCTGATGGGGTTAATCACCTGCCCCAATACATCGCCTTTTTTAACTTTGCCGCCCAATTTTACGGTGCTGAATAATATGCCCGATGAATTGGCCCGCACCCATGCCGAGCGATAAAATGCCGGCGAGGGCTTTGCCCACAAACTAAAGCTTGGGTACATGCCGTTTTTTTCCAGCAGAGTGTTAATGGCTTTAACACCCTCTTCCACCACTTCAACTTGCATGCGCATGGGCTCGCCAGCTTCCAAGGTAACGGCGGGAATACCCGCCCGCACCGCGGCAGCGCGCAAGGAACTGCCGTTGCCACTGGTATTAAGCACGGGAATATCGCCAAATAAATCGGCAAACTCAGCCACGGCAGGTTTGCTCATGTCGGCGCGCAACTGGGTGATATTAGTGCGGTAAAAGGAGCCTGTGTGCAAATCAACCAAGGCGTTGCAGTGTTTAATCACGTCGGTAAAAAATGCGTACGCAAGGCGCGAGGCAACACTGCCGCGATCATTGCCCGGGAAATAGCGATTCAAATCGCGACGATCGGGTAGGTAGCGGGAATTGCGGGAAAAGCCCAACAAGTTAACGATCGGAACGCCAACGACCATTCCGTGCAACTTCTTCGGATCGATGTCGTAAAGGACGCGCCGCACCATTTCGATACCGTTTAACTCGTCGCCGTGAATAGCAGCGGTTAAACATAAGGTGGGGCCATCGTGAGCGCCATTAGCCACTAACACCGGCGTGTCGACCGCCATGCCAGCAAAAGACTTTGACGGCGTCCAATCGAGCCGAGTGGTGGTCGCCGGCGGTACATCAACACCCAAAAGTCGACGCACACTGTTAGGCTTTTGGCCCACATTCTCTGTGCTCAACAGTGCCGTCTCTACCGCAGGCAACGGCTCGGCTGAGCGGTTTTCCGCACTTGGCTGCGCCGCCAGGTCTTCGGGGAAAACGGCCTGTCCGGGTGCTGGTGCAATCACTTCATTGAGATCGATATTGGCCGCCATTGGGCTTTCGCCGGCACTTGCCGATGGCGCCGCAGACTCAACAGCCTGATGTTCTGGTTCTGGTTCTGGTTCTGGCTCTGGTTCAGGCGTAGGTTTTGGCTCTAACTCCGGCTTTGGCCCGGGCTCGGCCGGCACCACTCGATCGTCACGCGGCGGCGTGGCCGCCTCACTCGGCTCGATGGCAATGTTAGAATCGGGTGCTTTGGCCTCTAAAGGCTGCTCAGATTCTAGCAGCCTCTCACTCTGCGCTGCCGCTGGTTCAGCCTGATCGAGCCGCGGTGCCGCAGCCTCTTCGGAAGGCAAGTCGGACGTTTGGCTCCAAACCGCAAGGCTAAAAACAACGAGGCAGGTAACTGCGACAAAGCGGAAACGATGAATGGCCATATATCCAGGGGGCTGCTAATTTATCAGGTGACATTGTGATAGCCCGCAGTGAAAACTGCAAACTATGGCAGCACACCAATTTTAATTTTTTCCTGATAGGCGTCCGGCGCCGTGCAATGCCCGCGAGTCCACACACCCATTCCCCGCATGGCTTGATCGTCGAGCTTAGATACGTGAAAACACTGGTCGCCTAACACCACCTCTTGAACGCCATTAACATCGGCTAGCGTATTCGCCGCAGCGCCAGACACTAGCCGCCCCGGTGCAATATCGCTAAGGCGTGTATTTAGCGCGGAATCAAATACAGTGCCTGAGCCCTGATGCCGACCCGACTGAGAAGCCTCTCGATCACCATAGGTTTCGGACCAGGCCTGCAATGCCTCGGCTTTCGACTGAGATATCGACATCAAGGGTCTCACACTGGGCTGACTATCGGGCTGACGCTTGTCTGCAACAACGTCTGCTACCGCTGGCGCCGCGACACTCTCTGCTCTAGCTATTATTGCCTCAGCTCCCATTTTTACCTCAGGGCTCGCTTCTCTCAGACTCTCCGGCCGGGCCTCAGTGGCTTGTAAGTTCAGCTTTAATACACCGATAGGCTCTGGCACGGGGCGGCTCAAGGGCAGGAGCAGTAACAAAAACACAATAAGGCCACCAAGCCCATGTAATAACAGTCGCTCCAAGCTAACTCGCCTAGGCTCAATGCATTCCCGCCGGGGAAATGAAGAGGTGAATGCAGAGACATCCAGCGCGGCCACATGGGCGCACTCAGCCGCCGTCAGCAGCTGCACACCGCCTAAATCATCGGCAAAGCTCAAAGCCGCCAGCCTATCGCCAAGGTCAGCATCTAGCTTTTCTAAAGTCTCATCCCGGCCTAAATTCATGGCAGTTGGACAGACGTGAAAAATAGAAGTTCATGCCTTAGCTCCCAATTTGCCACATAACCGGTTAATCTAGGCCGGCGTGAGTTCAAATAATTCAGAGGCTAAAAAGCCCGTATCCGAGGAGAATGGCAAGTCGTGCAAACTGCCGTATTAAAAGAAGTCACCATTGATAACGTCATCTTTGGTTTAGACGGGAACAAACTTCAGATATTGCTGGTGAAACATGCCGTTGGGGAAAGTAAGGGCTCGTGGGGTCTCCCCGGTGGCCGCATTGGCATAAACCAAGACATAGATGCAGCCGCCGCTGCCGCGCTCTACCACTTAACCGGTGCGCGCGACCTCTATCTAGAGCAATTTAGAGCCTTTGGCAAGGTAGATCGCGCCCGCGAACGGGTATTAACTATCGCCTACTACGCACTGGTTAGACCTGATAGCTGCGCTATAGCACCGGGCGAGAGCGCCGAGGCCGTCGCTTGGTTTGATATCAAAGATGTTCCCCGCCTGATATTTGACCACCGCGAAATTCTCGATTTTGGCCTCGCCTTTCTACGCCACAAGATTCGCCACGAACCCATTGGCTTTAACCTGCTGCCAGAAAAGTTTACCCTGCTGCAACTGCAGGAATTATACGAGGGCATATTAGATGTTAGCCTCGACAAACCCAATTTCCGTCGCAAGATGACCAAGATGAATCTGTTGGTTTCCTGCAATGAAAAACAACAAGGCGTGGCCCATCGCGCCGCCACCTTGTACCGCTTCGATCCGGCAGTTTACGAGAGCTTAATGGAGCAAGGTTTCGTCTTCGTGGTGTAAGTTACAACGGCTATCGCGTCTTAAATTAAAAAGATCGCCATAAAAAAACCGCCTTTCGGCGGTTTTTTTATGGCGCGTAGGCGCGCAGTTACATCATGCCGCCCATGCCACCCATGCCGCCCATATCAGGCATTGCTGGGCCTTTTTCTTCAGGTAAATCAGCAACCATAGCTTCAGTGGTGAGCATCAAGCCAGCGATAGAAGCCGCTGCCTGCAGCGCAGTACGGGTTACCTTGGCTGGATCGAGAATACCCATTTCCAGCATGTCGCCGTAGGTGCTGTTACCGGCGTTGTAACCGAAGTTACCAGTGCCATTTTTCACCTTGTCGGCCACAACTGACGCTTCTTCACCAGCGTTGGTCACGATTTGACGCAGTGGCGATTCCATCGCACGACGGGCAAGATTAATACCCGCAGTTTGATCTTCGTTGTCGCCAACCAAATCTTTGATGGCAGCAACAGCGCGAATCAATGCAGTACCACCGCCAGGCACAACGCCTTCTTCAACTGCTGCACGGGTTGCGTGCAAGGCATCTTCAACGCGCGCCTTTTTCTCTTTCATTTCAACTTCGGTGGCCGCGCCAACTTTGATCACCGCAACACCGCCGGCTAGTTTAGCCACGCGCTCTTGCAGTTTCTCACGATCGTAATCAGAAGAGGTGTCTTCGATTTGAACCCGAATTTGTGCAACGCGCGCCTGAATGTCGGCAGCATTACCAGCACCATCAACGATGATGGTATTTTCTTTGCTCAAGGTTACGCGCTTGGCGCTACCTAAATGCTCGAGTGTGGTGCTTTCTAGGTCCAAACCGATTTCTTCAGAAATAACAGTCGCACCGGTCAACACCGCAATATCTTGCAGCATGGCTTTACGGCGATCGCCGAAACCTGGCGCCTTACACGCGGCAACTTTCACGATGCCGCGCATGTTGTTGACAACTAAAGTCGCCAAAGCTTCGCCTTCAACGTCTTCGGCAACAATGATCAGTGGCTTGCCAGATTTAGCGACGGCTTCCAACACGGGCAATAATTCGCGAATGTTAGATACCTTCTTATCAACCAACAAAAGATAGGGGCTGTCGTGTTCAGCAATCATATTGTCTTGGTTGTTAATGAAGTAAGGTGACAAATAACCGCGGTCGAACTGCATACCTTCAACGATATCCAATTCGTTCTCTAAGCTATTGCCTTCCTCAACGGTGATAACGCCTTCTTTACCAACTTTATCCATGGCTTCGGCAATGATGCCACCGATAGATTCATCGGAGTTGGCAGAAATAGTACCAACCTGAGCGATAGCTTTGTTGTCTGTGCAAGGCTGCGCGATAGATTTAATGTGTGCAACCGCTGCGATAACAGCTTTGTCGATACCGCGTTTTAAATCCATTGGATTCATGCCAGCGGCAACAGCTTTCAAACCTTCGTTAACGATGGATTGTGCCAATACGGTTGCGGTGGTGGTGCCATCACCGGCGTCGTCAGAAGCTTTAGAAGCCACTTCCTTCACCATTTGTGCACCCATGTTTTCAAACTTGTCTTCTAGACTGATATCTTTTGCCACCGATACACCGTCTTTGGTTACGGTTGGTGCGCCAAAAGATTTCTCGAGTACAACGTTGCGGCCTTTTGGACCCAGAGTGATTTTTACCGCGTCGGCTAAAATGTTCACGCCTTTCAGCATTTTCTGGCGAGCGTCATTGCCAAATTTTACGTCTTTTGCAGCCATGTTTAATTCCTCAAATTCAGTTTACGTGGGGGGGTGTTGAATCTAATGATTAGTCTTCCAACACGCCGTAAATTTCACTTTCGCTCATGATGATCAGCTCTTCGCCGTCGATCTTTAGCGTGTTGCTGTCGGCGTAACGGCCGAACACAACTTTATCGCCAACCTTCACGGTGCAGGCGCGAACATCGCCGTTATCCAATACGCGACCAGCGCCTACTGCAACCACTTCACCTTGGTTAGGTTTTTCTTTTGCAGAGCCGGCCAGCACGATGCCACCCGCTGATTTGGCTTCTTCTTCTTTGCGGCGAACCACAATGCGGTCATTTAATGGACGAATTTTCATGGATTTCTCTCCAGTACTAGCGTTTGTTTAACACTGATTAAGACTGACCTTTCGGTCCGAACCTTGAAATAAAGCCGAATTGGCATTTTTCAAGCGCTCGAAACAAAAAGGGGTTTCAAATTTCGTGAAGTCTAAATGGGGGGGGCGATGGAGGATTTCAACACCCACAACAAAATAATTATGGCTCGCGGCGGTATTCACCTTCGATAACATCGGGCCTAGGCGCCTTGCGCGTGGCATCGTTGGCGGCGAAACCACCGGCCATAAATACCCTGCCCCGACTACGCTTGAGCAAACCACCCACCAGCATTGACCGAATACCGGGTGTCAAACACAGGAAACCTACGGCATCGGTGATGAAACCGGGCACCAACAGCAGTAGACCACCGGCGGCTAGGAATACGCCCTGTACTAACTCTTCGGCCGGCAACTCCCCCGCTGCCATTTTTTGCTGGGCGCGCAGGAGTGCGCTAAAACCCTGTATGCGCAATAAAGTCACGCCCAAGAGTGCGGTCAATATCACCATCAATACCGTCGTCAGTGGCCCAATGGCACTACCGACCTTGATCAATAGCCACAATTCGGCCATGGGTAAGACAATGAACAACAGTAACAACGGCATAGATAGCTCCTTTCCTAATTCCCTAGATGGTTACGATTTAACCAAATTCAACCCATCGTGCGCTGAATCCAACCCTTTTAAAGATACAAAAAGCGCCACGGGTGCCGAATGCTGGGCTTCAGCCATAAAAAAACCCAGCCGAGGCTGGGCTTTCCTACCGGCCTATGACTACCACTGGTAACCCACACCGACGGTAATGCGCGTATCTAAGCTTTTGGTGTCTTGCTGAGGCTGATTATCGTAATCGTACTCATGCTTTATCTCGCCGAAGATGCCACCAAAGATAGGCATCAAAAAGCCGGTATCGGCATCGAACTGCCAATTGTCGTTGTTTTCGTTAGAGACCGAGTAGTTGCTAATGTGGAAAAATTCCCCGCCAAAATCAAACTTGTAGCGGTAATTCAGGCCCGCGGTCCAAGCGGCGCGCTTATCTTGGCTCTCAAAATCCGGCTCGGGCACTTCCGGCGTTACAAAATACTCATCTACCCAGGACGCTCCCAAACGCAAACTCAAGGCGGTGATGTCATTTTCCCAAAACTGATAACCCAAACCGGTACCGGCGCGGGTTTTCGATTCAATAGCTTTAGCGTCATCAAAGCTATAGGCCAAGGTGTTGGTCCAGAACCAGCGCTCTGCAAAAAACCAGTCAAATTGATACTCCGCCAAACCGCGCTCCTGCTTGGGGTCTGGATCTTTTTCCTTGGAGTCGAACTGCAGTATGCCACCATGGCGATAATCGCCCCGTCGATAGACGTTGTAAGCATCCAATACCCAAGTATCTTCAATCTTGTTACCGCGATCTTGAAAGCCAGTCACACTGATTTTACCGGTGTAAGTGGAGGACCCCATCAAATAATCTTCATAGGGCTCAACCTTGTTGATGGTTAACAGCGGCGTGTCGCCCGTGGTACCACCGGAGCAGCTAAATAACACCTTGGGGCCATCCATACCCACGAGTGCACAGGGTTCCTCGTGGCCATCGATCTTGACCAACTCACTGCTTTCCAAGTTATCGATGGCGGATTTTGGCACGGTAATTTCGCCCAAGGATTCGGATAGCCAAACCAGATTATCGGCATCCATACTCTTGATTTCACCGGCCAATATATCGCCGTTCTTAAATTCTAATTTGCCAGCAAATGCCGACTGCGCCAGTATGAGCACCAGCAAGCTCAGAAACCATTTCATGACATCTCCATTACACTTTCGCGCGAGTTAAACAATTTCGCGAATTTTAAACGAATTTAGTCCAAAAATGACAGATAAAGAATTTCAAACCCACATTTATCAGCTGCTGTATGGCATTCCGGCGGGCAAGGTAACCAGCTATGGACGACTGGCGGCTATGGCCGGCTTTCCTAAACGGTCGCGTATGGTAGGGAAAATTCTGAAAGACTTACCCCAAGGCGGCAAACTACCCTGGTTTAGGGTGACCACCTCCACTGGGCGGCTAGCCTTCGCCCTCGACTCAGCCAGCTATAAACGTCAACGGCGCTTACTCGAAGCCGAAGGCGTGGTTTTCGAGCAAGGCAAAGTCCCGATCAAGCGCTATTTGTGGTGCCCCTAAGCTCAGCACTAGCGCCCCAGGGCGCCACTAAAAATAACAACAGCATGCCGGGAATGGCCACCAGCGCGCACAACATGAAGAACGGATACCAGCCCAATACTTCCACTAACCAGCCCGTACTGGCGTTAACGAAAGTGCGTGGAATTGACGCCAACGCGGTAAACAGCGCCAACTGGGTGGCGGCGAATAGCGGGCTGGTTTCCCGCGCTTGAAAGGCCGTGAAAGCCGCCGTTCCCAAACCAACGCCTAAATACTCGGCGGCGATAACCAAGGCTAGATAAGTATTATTTGGCTCCTGCAGCGCGAGCCAAGCAAAGCCCAAGATAGTGGTTAATTGCACCACGCCAAATATCCACAGGGCGCGGTTTATGCCCCAGCGCAACATTAACAAACCGCCCAAAAGCCCACCCACAATCGCCGGCCAAAGCGCCGCATTCTTAGCCACTAAGCCTATGTCACTCAAGCTGTAACCGAGGTCTATATAAAATGGCGATGAAAGTGCCGTGGCCATGTTGTCACCTAATTTATAGAGCAACATAAAGAGCAACAGCAAAGCCGCCCCCAACAAGCCCTTGCGCCCGATAAACTCTTTGAACGGCGCCACCACCGAACTGAAAAACGTACGCTGCCGCAACTCGAGCTGTTTGGGCTCAACAAACCAAAACGTTGCCGCAATCGCGACCAACATAAATCCGGCAACGATGCTAAACACCCACGACCAAGCGAGGTGATCCGCGAGAATCAAGGCTAATGAACCCGGAATTAAGCTCGACAAACGGTAAGCCTGCACATTAATCGACAAGCCAATACCCAGCTCGGCATCGGGCAATATTTCGCGCCGAAAAGCGTCCAGCACGATGTCTTGGGTGGCACTAAAAAAAGCCACCAGCGCACTGAGTGTGGCCACTAGCATGAGCGAGCTTTTGGGGTCGATAAAACCTAAAGCGGCGATAGAGGCGAGTAAGCTCAATTGCGTGGCCAGCATCCAGCCGCGCCGGCGCCCCAAGAGCGGCAAGCTGTAGCGATCGAGCAACGGCGCCCAGAGAAACTTCCACGTATAGGGGAAACCGATTAACGCAAATAAGCCGATTTCGGCGAGACCCACGCCTTCTGTGCGCAGCCATGCTGGCACAAGCTGGATCAATACATACAGCGGCATGCCCGAGGCAAAGCCCGTGGCCACACACACCAACATACGCCGGTTAAAAATTGACCTGCGGTAAAATGCCCAATCCATATAACCCCCATTTCCAACCGGCACGGTAACAGAATCCCCGCGCTGGCCGCCAGTTGTTATACTGCTGAGCCTCAAAAGCCCAAGCCTAATCGAAGACTTAATGTTGTGAGCAATCTACTCGACGTAAAAAACTTAACCAAGCGCTATGGCGAAGCCGCCGCTGTTAATGGCATCACGTTTTCTATTCAGCAAGGCCATTGCTTCGGTTTACTCGGCCCCAATGGCGCCGGCAAAACCACCACCATTGAGATGATAGAGGGCATCACCCCCATTTCAGAGGGCGAAATTTTATATAAAGGTACTAAGCAAGATCAGCGCTTTAAAAACGAGGTGGGTATTCAATTTCAATCCACCGCGCTGATGGATCACTTGACTGTTGCCGAAGTACTGGCCCTGTTCGCTGGGCTTTACCCGCAGCACACGGCCATAGCAGACCTAGTGCAGCAATGCCAATTGGGCGAATACCTTAATCGCGACGCAGCCAAACTCTCCGGCGGCCAACGCCAGCGGTTGTTGCTGGCGTTAGCGCTGATTAATGACCCCGCCATCGTATTCTTAGATGAACCAACCACCGGTCTGGACCCGCAATCGCGGCGAAATTTCTGGGATCTGGTGGAGCGCATTAAAGCCCAAGGCAAAACCATTGTGCTTACCACCCACTATATGGATGAGGCGCAGTACCTGTGTGATCAGCTGGTGATTATGGACCGGGGCAACATCATCGCCCAAGGCAGCCCCGAGGCCTTGTTAGCCGAGCATTTTCATCAGGTGTTTGTATGCCTCGAAGTAGCAGCCCTGTCAGAGCAGCAAGCCAAAACGCTCGGTGCCGAACGCCATCGGGATCAATGGCAAATTGCCGCCAATCAGGTGGAAACCACCCTAAACCAATTACTCGCCCACAATGTTGCGCTCACCAGCTTACAAATTCGCACGCCGACATTAGACGATTTATTTTTAAAGCTCACCGGTCACACGCTGCGCGATTAATGGAATGATGCTATGAAACGCCTTTTCGCCTTATTTATGGCGCGCAACAAAGAGTACTACCGGGACAAGAGCTCGCTGATTTGGTCTTTTGTCATGCCGCCACTGATCATTGGCTTGGTGGCACTGGCCTTTAACAATGGTGGCCAAAAGTTGTTCAAAGTGGGCGTGCTCGACAGCGAAACTGCCGTCACCTTATTCGACCCCGCCTTTACCCGCTTCGTGCCAGTGACCGAGCTCGACTATGGCCAGCAGCGCATCGCCCATCATCAATTGGATCTGTTAGTTGACCAAACAACCCAGCAATATTGGTTAAACCCGAGTAGTGAAAAAGGTCGCGTGTTGGAGGCCCTAATTGCACAAAAAGGTAACTGGCAACGGCAAGAAATAAGCGGCCAGGCCGTGCGCTATGTGGACTGGGTGGTCCCCGGCATTCTGGGTATGAATTTAATGTTTTCGGGCTTGTGGGGCATCGGCTATGTGATAGTGCGGTACCGAAAAAACGGCGTGCTAAAACGCTTACAAGCCACACCGGTTCACCCGGTAGAGTTTATCGGCGCACAAATCGCATCGCGCATGATTATCATGCTGATGGTGTCCAGCATCGTGTATCTAAGCTGTGACTTATTCCTAGATTTTCTCATGCTAGGCAGCTACTGGGATTTACTGCTTATCGCCATCCTGGGCAACTTGAGCGTGCTATCGCTCGGCCTATTGGTGGCGGCGCGAAGTGCCAGCGAAGAGTTCGCCAACGGCTTGCTCAACTTTGTAAGTTTCCCCATGCTAATGGTGTCGGAAGTTTGGTTCTCGCTCGACGGCGCACCGGCCTGGCTCAACGCTATCGCCAACCTCAGCCCTCTAACCCACATGGTAAAAGCCGCGCGCGCGGTGATGGTAGACGGCGCCAGCCTAGGCCAAGTCAGCGATCACTTAGCGGCGTTGGTGCTGATTACGACGCTCCTGATCGGGCTAAGCGCTTGGCTATTTCGCTGGCAGGAGAAATAGCCAAGGCGCCGCTTAATCGCTGACGCGGTTAAAAGCATTGAACAGTTAATCGCGGAAGTTATCAAACTGCAGCGGCATCTCAATATCTGACGCCCGCAACATGGCGATAACCTCTTGTAGGTCGTCGCGCTTTTTGCCGGTCACGCGCACCTGATCGCCCTGCACTTGCGACTGCACTTTCAGCTTTTTATCCTTAATCATCTTGACAATTTTGCGACACAAGTCGGCATCTAAGCCGGTGCGCACGGTCACCGCCATGCGCGTCAGCTTACCGCTCATAACCGGTTCAGCCACCTCCAAACAGGCGATATCAATACCCGCCTTGTGCAAGGCGCCTTGAAAGATATCGAGCATCTGGCGCACCTGAAACTCCACCTCGGCAATCAGCGTCACCACATAATCCTTGCGTTCAAAACTGGCATCGACACCCTTGAAGTCAAAGCGCGTGGTGATAATTCGTGTAGACTGATCCACACAGTTGGTCAGCACTTGCTTATCGACTTCAGAAACAATATCAAAGGTGGGCATAATCAATCTCTCCTAAACAATGGCGCGATAATAGCAGATCTACCGCACCGAATAGTCAGCCACCATCGGGGCCTGCCTTGCCAAAGGCTCAAACTCAACTATTTTTAAGGGATGAGTCGGGAAATCGCTATGCACAATCATGTTTGCTTTACCTATTTACGCCTACGTAACCCCAGTCAAGACGTACTGTTTAGCGGCCCGGAAGACTACCGAGCCACGCTTGATGTGCTGGCCGGCTTATCGCAAAGCCACACAGCCATTGGCGCTTTTTGCCTGCTCGAGCAGGAAGTTCACCTTATTGCCCTTGCCGATGCCGAACAGGGGCGCGCGCTTTCTCAAGCCCTGCTGGACGCACTAACGGGCAACCCAGAGCACCCGCTAAGCCGACATTGGACCTTCAAGCAGATAGAGCGCAAGCAGCTACCGCAACGGCTCGCACAGATACATCTGCTGCCCTGTAGTCTCGGTCTATGCAGCAAGGCCGATATATACCCTTGGAGTAGCCATCAAGCCTTCGCCCAACCGAACCTTGCACCCAGCTGGCTAGATACAGAAGCCCTGTGGCACCAAGTTACACCGCGCCAATCCAATCGTGTTAGGGCTTACTTACATTTACTTGAGCAATCTAGCCGAGTGCAGTCTCAGCCGCTGCTGCCTGCGCAAGGTCAACGCAGATTAGGGCAGATTGAGAGCGCAATTAACCCAAGTGAAGCACTCACCGAGCGGGGCGTTGCCGAATTTGTGTTGAGCGAGCACCAAACCCAATGGACGCACCTAACCCACCACCGCTCCAATAGACGCAAGCAATATTTAGCCGGGCTCAGCTGCGCACTGTGCCAATACCTAGCTATTTTCGATGAGAAACACACGGCATTGAGCGAACTGTTTGATTGCTCCGCAGAAGAGTTAATAGGCTTAGCGCGATTGGCGAGCCGCGAGGCCAGCCAATACATTATCACCAGCGCCAGCAAGCTCAGCGCCCCCTCTGCCGCCTACCAAACACAACCTGAAATCCGGAACAGTCTTACCGGGGTCATCAGCCCTGCTCCAATCACCAAGGATGAAGCTCCCGCTGGTGCCTGGACTGCATTGCAGGATAGCAACGCCAAGGAAAATGACTTAGACGAGCACAGTTTCCACACCAGCCCGGATGATATTGATTTAGAACTGGATTATTCAGTAGAAGACGATCTGACCCTAGACCTACCCGCTATCCGCCTAGTAGCAAGGCAATAAGCGCCGCGGCGCAAACCCACAGAATCAGCGCGCGGGACATAAGCCCGACCAGATTATCAATTTCACGCAAGGCCTCGGTGTCGCCTGGCGATATCTCGCGCACCAAGGCGCCATCTAAACCCAGTGCGCCACGATTAAACGCCTCGATGACCATGGGCGTAGGACTGGCCATGCACAAGCCGAGCACTCGCCAACGCTCGGCGCAAGCAACAAAATTACCCACCATCGCCACCGACAAATAGTAAACCCGGGCCGCGGGCCACTCCAAAATCCAAAGCAAACGCTGTGACAGAGCAGTATCTGGGTCAGGTTGGCGCGCATATATAGCACTTAGCCGATACAGTAGCGCGCCGGGAGCACCTAAAATAGCAAACCAAAATAACACCACAAACATGCGCTCAAAGCCCCGGTAACTAATGGCTTGAAAGGCTTCGGCGTGCACCCCTTGCCACTCGCCGTCGGTCTGGCAGGAGAGCTCGCCATCCAAGCGCAGCGCATTGACCGCTTCACAGGCATCAGCATTGGCTTGATCTAACCAAGCCGAGCGGTAGTTTTGCACCAGTAGATCCAGCCGCCCACGCCCAAGTGCAAACAGCAAAACCGGCACATTAATGACAATGATCCACTTAGCAGACAAGCCGTACAGTAAGGCTAAACACAGCGCGAGAAGTAGCAAGACAGGTAAGCCAACCAACACAAATAGCCGCGAGGCAACGCCGGATATTTGCCGGTGTACCCGATCGATTAAACCCAAATACCACGCGTCCCGATGCAAAGGCCCACCGGAGCCCCACCATTGAACCAAGGCTAAAACCACAAGTAAGCTGACAAATCCCATTATTATTCTCCAATCAGCGATAGGTAACGCGGCCAGTCAAAATGTGGCCCTGGGTCGGTTTTGCGCCCGGGTGATATAGCGGAATGCCCGGTTATTCTCGCCCGCGTGATGTTCGGGTAGAGCGCTCGAATGGCCTGGGTCAATTGCCCAAGCTGGTCGTATTGAACATCGGTGAAAGGTACATGGTCAGAGCCTTCCAGCTCAACACCAATAGAATAGTCGTTGCAATTGGCAACCCCTTCAAATACCGATTGCCCAGCATGCCAAGCACGGCGATTTAACGGCACAAACTGCAATAACTGACCCGAGCGCTTGATATAGAAATGCGCTGAGACCTGCAGGCCTTCTATTTCACGATAGTAGGGATGTGCCGCCCAATCGAGCTTATTTAGAAATAACGCCTCAACATCCGTGCCGCCGAAATTATCAGGTGGCAAGCTGATATTGTGGATCACTAATAAGCTGGGCTCTACGCCTTGCGGTCGATCATTAAAGTTAGGCGATGCCAGACGGCGAGCAGCATCGAGCCACTGATCTTGGTCATGAGGTGGGGAGTTTTCAACAGACACGAACTAGCCTCGTCAATGAGCGGAGGCCAGTATATAAGAAAAATGCGGGGCTTAACGACCGCGGGTTGATCGCAGATTGCCGATAACTGCTTCTAAGGCACGATCAAACAACATGCCATCATCGAGCGACTGCAATTGACCATCGCGCAACGCTTGGGCAAACTCGGGCGCCGTTTTTTCCGCCACTTTCATGCCCGCGCGGTTGACGAAAATATACTTCCCAGTGGCCTTAATAATCGCGGCCAAACGGCAGCGGTATTGCTGGGAGCCATCGTTGTATTCAAACCAACTACCCGGCGACATTCTCGCCACCTGCATGAGCAATGGATCATTCGGATCTTGCTCGAGCTTTGCTTGAACTTCAGGCTCAGCGGCCGGTAAAGCGGCAATCACCGATTCAACCATCGCCTGTGGTGTCTGGTCAACGGCAACCTCTTTAACCTCTGCAGCCGCTTTGACCTCAACCGCAGCTTTGTGCGCTGTAGTGTCACGTTTTTCTGTCGTTAAAGGTTGTGCTGCTACCGATTGGGGTTGTGCAGGAGCAGGCGCTTTTACCGGCGTCAAAGGCGCCTTCAAGCGCGCGAGATGGACGTTTTGTAACTGCTTAAACAGCTGAGTCATCTCGAACGGGTTGTAGGAAACACTCTCCAAGCCGGCACGCAAACGCTTCAACAAATCAGGTACCAGTTGTAACATCTTGGCGCGGCTTTCTTTATCGAGGGTGGCACTTACACTCCAGACAAGATCGGCCGCCGTTTGCAGCACATCCTTCCATTCATCGCTTTGGGTATCGTGCTTTAGGCAGGTCAGAAACAACACATTGCCCCACGCCTCGTGCAATAACTTGAGCACCGGCTCAGGTAAATTACGACCACCAATGAGCGCATTGACGCTCTGGTTAACCAAGGCACGCGCCTGTTCAGACTTAGCCTTGCCGTCTTCGGCATCGAGCGTGCGCTGCTCTAAAATCGACGCCCGACGTTTTTCTTTTTCAGTAAAAGAGACAAAGTCTGCCAACATATCCGAGAAAATAGAGACGTCGCTGTCAAAGTCCGTAATCAGGGTTTGCACAATGCTCGATATTTTCTTGAACAATGCATCTTTCTCTCCGCCATCACCCTGCCAGCCGAGCGCCGCCGTGGCCAACTCGTTTAACAAGCGCCGCGCCGGGTGGCCGCCTTTGCCGAAGAAAGACTTATCGGCAATGGCAACTTTCAGTAAAGGAATTTGTAAACGGCCTAGCAAGGCCTTCATTGGCGAGGCTAAGTTACGATCGTCGAGAATAAACTCGAACATCATGTTCACGAGGTTAATCACGTCGTCATCGAGCTGACCGAGCTTCTTGCCGTCATCGCGCGCGCGCAGCACGTGATCGAGTACGGACTTGATATTGCGCTGCCCACTGGGCAAATCGCGCTGCTGAAGCTGCGACAACAAGCGCATGACATCTGTGGTGCCAATGGTGGGCGAGCCAGAAAACTCAGGCGTTAATTGATCACCATCCACACCGCCACGCTGCTCAGCCAAGAGCTGCTGCAAAGTCGACAAGACTTCGTTATCGACGCTTGAATTAACACCCGCTTGGCCACCGGTATTGGTATAACCGGATTGACCGCCTTGTTGGCTTGGCGCTCGCTGGGCTACTGCCGCTCTGCGATCCTGCCGCAGCTGCCCTTTCAAGGATGGCAGAATATTATGCTCCACCAAGGTTTTATTGGCTTCGTCGTATAAATTACCCAGCTGGGTCACCACCAGCCGATCAAACAGCTTAAAGAGCACCAGGCGCGCCTTGATATCCAAGGACATACAACCACTGGCCGCGACGAAACCGGCACACAGCACATCTGGCCCTAGGGGATTGTTCTTTTGATAGACCTTGTTGGGTACCAAGCTGTCCAAGCGTAAAGCGAGGTGTTGAATAGATTCCGCAAAGCGCTCGTTGGCCTTGGTAATCATGGAATCCGTGGCGACTAGCTCCTCCAGCTCATCATTCTGAACCAGAGACAAATTGTCCATGGAAAATTCTTCGTCCAATGCATCGCCACTCTCGGCCTTCGGCTCTCCACCGGCCAATACCGCAAAGGCACTGTCGATTTGGTCCGCAAACTGGGTTTCGACGTTTCGGCGCTTCAGGCGCACTTCCCGCATAGACTCGAAATAGAGGTTTTGATCTTGGTTATTCACCGCCCTATCGGCCAATTCGAATAAGGAGTCATCGGCTTTATCAAATAAGGTGCGGAGTAGACCGGCGAGTATCTGCTTACCCTTTTGTTGAACAGCTTGCACAGGCACAGGCAACCGAGCCAGCAGCGCGCGATCTATGCGCCGGCTTTCGATTTTCGCATCTGGCTTCAAAGGCACTACTTTGGCCCCTGTGCTTCCTGTCGACATGGTAGAACTCCACCTGTGGTCGGTTTATCTGAATAACTGAAACAGCGCGATGGATGTTCCAACGCCTACTAGTATAAACGAGCCCCCGCACATACCCAGAAGCAACTGCTGAGATCGAGAATTACATCACACCATGTTATAAGTACTTATGATTTTAAGATCGCTTTATTTGGGCATAATCGTTTTTTCGCCCTATTTAGGTATAGCTAGGTAAATAAAAGGCCATGGAAACAAAACCGCACGCAAGTACAGACAAAATGGGCAGAAGCATGCTAACGCTTGTATGGATCTGTGCGCTAGGGCTGTTAACACTTATTTTTGGCCGCTGGGAAGACAACCAAGTTAACCCCAACCAAAGCCCCAACAGCCAGAGGCTGGGCAGTACAACCGAGGTCACCTTGACGGCCAATCGGCAACACCACTACCTCGCCAACGGCCAGATCAACAATCAACCGGTCACTTTCCTGCTGGATACGGGCGCAACTCATGTATCGGTACCGGCCCACTTAGCCCAAAAGCTCGGCTTAGCGCGCGGGCAGGCCATGACCTCGACCACCGCCAATGGCAAGGTGACCGTGTATTCAACCCAGATAAACCGCCTCGACCTAGGCGCCATAACACTTCACAACCTGAAAGGCAGTATCAACCCTGGCATGAAGGACGATGAAATACTTCTCGGCATGAGTGCCCTAAAGCAGCTGGAGATTCGCCAGCTGGGTGATCAACTTACACTCATACAGCATCATTAAATTGGGGCCAGACAAGCTTTAATCCAAAAAAGTTTACAGCTGACATTTAAAGGAAGGTCTCAAGCTATAAGCCTCAGGCCACAAGCTATAGGGCTGAATGTAGCCAAGAAGCTGCGCAATTGGGGCAGGAAGTTGACAGTTCACAGGAAAGCGAAGGTCAAAAGCGGCGCAACGCGCGGGCAAAACCTCTTTAGAATGAAGGCTTACTTTACGGGGCGTCGGACCAGACCACCCGCCTTGTAGCTTGTAGCTTGTAGCTTGTAGCTTGTAGCTTGTAGCTTGTAGCTTCAGCCTTCCGCCCCACGCTTTTCCTGTCAACGGTAAGCTGTCAACTGCCAACTTTTTAGAAATGCTGTTTTGAATCCAAGCTTGGCTGTTACAATACCGCCCACCACTCTTCCGATGTAGACACATGACTCCAGAACAACTTGCCGAAATCATTGCCGCCGATCGCGTGATCGCCGTGCGCCAAGCGCTGGCAGAAGACATTGGTAGCGGCGACATCACCGCCCAACTCATTCCCGCCGAGCAGCATTCCACCGCCCGCGTCATCACGCGCGAAAACTGCATCATCGCCGGCACCGAATGGGTAGACGAAGTATTCCAACAGCTAGATCCCAAGGTGAAAGTCACTTGGCATACGAAAGATGGCGCCAAGGCATTGGCAAACGACGTGCTGTTTGAACTAGAAGGCAACGCCCGCTCGCTCATGACCGGCGAGCGCACCGCCCTTAATTTCCTGCAGCTGCTCTCCGGCGTGGCCACCAAATGCCGCGAGTATGCCGACCTTGTTGAAGGCACCGGCGTTAAGCTTTTAGATACCCGAAAAACCATCCCCGGCTTAAGAAGCGCCCAAAAATACGCCGTTACCTGCGGCGGCTGCTACAACCACCGCATCGGTTTATACGACGCTTTTTTGATCAAAGAAAACCATATTATGGCTTGCGGCGGCATTGAAGCGGCTATTAAAGCAGCCCATGAAATTGCGCCGGGAAAACCCGTTGAAGTCGAGGTTGAGAATTTAGCGGAGTTTGAACTCGCACTGAAAGCGGGTGCGGATATTATTATGCTCGATGAGTTCAGCGATGCAGATACGCGGGCTGCCATCCAGCACAGTAAAACCGCCGCAATCGCGGCCAAAATTGAAGTGTCTGGCAATATTAAACAAGATAACTTGAAAAGTAAAAGCCAGCCAGGCGTCGATTACATTTCAATCGGCGCGCTGACCAAACATTGTCAGGCGATCGATCTATCGATGCGCCTAAGACAGTATTAAGGCCAAGGGTCTAGATCGACGATGGCGCAGTAGGCACTATTTTTTAGCAACACCACCTTAGGCGCTACGCTTGCCATCATCGGCAACCAAGCATCGGCGCCCTCACACTGGGTAAGCGCTGCCGCGACTTTGGCCTCGGGGTGCATGGCCCGAAGCTTAGACAAAGGCTTTTGCACAGACCCTATGGCGGCCTGCATGGTTTGAATGGGTACAAAGTCATGGTAGAACGCCCAGTTACCCAGACGCCCCCATACAGATCCGCACCTGCGGAATTACCGCATCGGAATTCCGCACCACCGATCTTCACTGATATCATTGCCCGCGTAAAGACACAGCCCCTCAATACCAGTCAACCGTAATATGTCGCTTCCTGACAGTCATCGGTTCTACCCGGTAGTACTTTAAAACCTCTTTCAACCCATGCCAGTTAAAACTTCTACGCTGACTTCTACGGTTCAACCATTTAAACAAACTATGAAGTATATGGTCATAAATACGACCTACACTCAAGCTGTTATCCGGTAGAGCAAAGTAGTTCCTGAAACCATCTATTTTACGTTTCAATTGACACATAAAATGGTTTAAGCGATCGTGGCGATTAACCTTGGTCCACGTAGTCATTTCTTTCAAAGTCGCTTTATGTTTCTTGGTTGAGGTGCGTCTTCTTAAGCGAGGTTCCCTACTAAAATCGACATACCAATAGAACTGGAATCCCAAGAATTCAAAACACCTGTTTTGGCCTGGGTGAAAACGACTGAAGCGCCTTATTGCCGTTTTCTCAGGCGCTACCGTTAGATTGAATTTCTCCAATCGCGCAGGTAGCTCACGGTAGAACGCCATTGCTTCATCACGGTATTGAAACGCCACAACAAAGTCGTCGGCATAACGTATGAGCATTGCACGGCCTTTTAACTTTGGCTTCACCTTCCTCTCAAACCACAAGTCCAACGCATAGTGAAGGTAGATATTCGCCAGTACAGGGCTGATCGACCGGGCGGCGCTCCGCTTCCAAAGTGCCATCGTTGACCTTGCTTTCTGCTTAGCTACCCTACCCACTCCCTTGGGAACGGCTTTGGATCTCACAAGTTCCTACCACAACTCTTTATACATGCCACGGTTTAATAACTCCGCTAGTTCGTTACAACCTTGCCAAAAATAATCGGTTGCTTCGCATGAACTTCGACGTGGTCCAGCATTCCGACGTTACAAGCCTCGTCAACTAGAACTCGCTATTTTCGGAGCGATACTAACACTTCAGGGACACGGCAGCCCCTATGGCCTATACAATTCTCTGTGTACGCTTCACCTATTTTGTTCGCTGCAAATAATATGCAACTCCGCCAAAGGCGCAACACTCGATACGGGTGGCCGGCTAAACCTTACCCGACAAGGACTTTCACCTTGCAAGTTGTGACAAGCTTTCTTGTCGCACTAACTAGGCTGTAGAAAAATTGGCTTTAACACGAACCAAATTCGTAACAGCTTAGTTTTTCCTGATTAATTAAAATTCGATATTATCAGCGTCATATTTTAATGTCAGTCGACTTTATCCGCCATTTGCCTAATAACCATCCAAATATGGGCTTATACGCTCTTTCTTCGCCTACTTGGCGTACGCTGCCACATCCCCGTACCGCCACAACTTCTCGATGTTATGCATGACGCAGCATATCGTCCACTGACACGATAGTTTGGCTTTGCCACGTAGCGTCAGCTTACTGATTCCTTTGTTGCTGGTGATGTTTCCAAATACGGGCTCAATCGCTCACATGCGTCGTGCGAAATCCCTTCGCCCGCGGTCGCGATCCACCTTTTGGTTCATTAGATCCAGGTAGTTTTTGTTGCTTTCGCCCTCGACAGCAAAAGACACCTGTCGACCGTGCTCTATTAAGGGACGCTTCATGCATTCACTTTGTAGCGGGCACCCTCGACAGTTTTTCAGCATTGACTTGAAGCGATGATACCGCTTGTTGTTAATCTCGAAGTGATCACCGTGGTACATCATCTCGTAACCACCAGGGCATACGCAGTTCAACGAAGCTTTATTAAAACTAAACTCTGACGTCGGGATTTTTACGGTGCTTTTTCGTTGGTCGTGACGTGTACGCCGCCGATATTTCTTATGTTTGGCAACAGTTTCAGAGCCTGCTATACGTGGGTCTCGCTGGCTAAAAAGCGTATCAGGAATAATGACATCAATATTCTCCGCATAAATATACTTCATATTCTCTTCGCTGGAGTATCCCGTGTCCGCAGTAAGTAACGCGCCACTAGAAAACACATTCGCGCCCAAGCTTTCTCGAAGATTCTCTATCATTGGCTGCAGAAGAGACTGATCTTGGCCAACACCATAAACTTCAGAAGCAACAATAATCTGATTCAGCTCATCGGTCGCAGCTTGGCAGTTAACCCCTTGTATCGTGCCTTTTGATGTGGTCATTTTGCAGGATTCGTTGTCGGTGATATTGCGTTGCACTTCCTGCTTTCGTTTACCACTACCTAAATGATTATCATTATCCGCTAAGAAGGCATCAATTTTTCTGCGTTCTTTAATAGTGTTTCCACGGTCTGTCGTTCTTTGGCATTGTCGCCACTACCACCCTTACCGTCATTTAGAAGATGATGGTCAACAATCTTTTGAGCAGCTAATCTAAGCTTATTGGATTTCTTTTGCTGCTGTGCATGTGTACCGCTCCATTGTTTGGATGCATCGGAAGGCAGCTTGAATCCATCAATTGCAATGTGCTTCTTGCCTACCAAGCCGCTTTGCAGCAAATCATGAGAAACTTATGAAAGAGTGATTTCATCTTATCGCAATTGGTACTTACAAAATCCGCTAACGTCATAAAGTGTGGTGTGGTGTGTGGTGCCTGCTGCCAGCGCCATAAACTTCAAGCCTGTTTTACAGCTTCGCTCAATGGATCGGCTGAAGGTTATGCCGCAATAATAGGCATAGAAAATGACGCGCAATAGCAATGCTGGCGGATAAGCCTTGCGGCCAACTTTCTTATTCTTTATAACGGCGCTAAAATTCTTCGAAATTGAGCGTATGGGTAAGCAGGGTGTAGAGGCAATACTCAAAAGTATTCTCTCCGAGAACATCAAGGTAATTGATATCGAGGAGTACCGCTTGATTTAAATTATCGTCGAGGTAATTTGACATCCACACAACCCATCAGCGGTTAATGGGATGATTTTGCAGGATTACGCTAGTGATGGTGCGAGTTCAGGCTAATTTTCTACAGCCTGAACGCCGGCCTTTGAGGCAAATCAATGCCCGAAAATAAGACCTCCATAGTAATAGCGTTCTTTTGCTCAATATCGTTCGGCATCTTTGCCGCTACCAGTTTCGGCCCAAACCACAACACCACCTGACATTCAGGTGTGGCCAGCACCAACTGCTCCGGTAACAACTTCACCCTACTCAATATTATTCAACCGCATATAATGAAGCGATGCAGAAAGTTGCGCAATTGAGCGCCCTGTAAAGTGTTGACAGATCAAGATGTGCGAACAAGCATTCAATGACGATGTAGAGATGCTATGAACTCTAATTACCGCCGCTTAACATTTACTAAAATATTTTGGGTATCTTGTGACTGTCTTTGTTGATCTGGCTAGCCAGCTCGCGGCGGGACTTTCATCCATAGGGATGCGCCTACGTTGAGCACAAAAAAAACCACGTTTGATGAACGTGGTTTTTTTACTATTAAACTAACTAACTTGCTTTATGCTTCGTTACGACATTCCGCTGGTAGGTATTTAGGCAGAATCGTTGTTCCCGACTGGTTTGGGTTGCATCGCCATACAATGCTACCCGTCGAGTTAGCGTCGGTAATAGCATTACCGCCAATAGTAGGAAGATAAACCAGCGTATTCAGCGCTGCCAGTTGTGGAATACCCTCCCTTTGACCTGCAGCGGTAGTGAGGTAGGTAATCGTGATTGCGCCCGTAGCGGCGTTAACTGCTACGGCTTCAATTTTATCGGTTTGCAAATTGGCTTGATCAGCAGCAATTTCAGTTGCGTAGGCAGCTACGCCTGCGAGGCCTCGATTGGCGAACAAGTCGGCTACGCCGATCTTGATTGAGCTGGCAGCAATCGCACCTTCGGACACCTTGGCGCGAATCGTGTAATCTTGGTAAGCCGGTAGCGCAACCGCCGCCAAAATACCGATGATCGCAACAACGATCATCAATTCAATCAAGGTAAAACCTTTTTGTACGTTTTTCATAGGGTGTCTCCACAGACAGTGTATTAGGGAATTAGGTATCTAGGTAAAAGCAATAACCTTGCCAACTTCAAACTAAACTGCCGAGCTCACTATAACTTGGGTTTACGTCGCCTTCAATAATCCCATGAGTTGCCCAAAATGGAAAACCAAATACCCAATACAGTAGAATGTGACAATTATTGTCACTCGCAACGCTCTATTTACCGCTAAACTTTCTCTCGGTTCCACATATATAGTGGGCATTAGCATTTTCTAGCGTAAATAAGCTTGTTTTACAGTGGGTTATAAGCCAGAGTTAAGTATTTATTTAGCTAACTTAGTCAGCGAAAACTTGATATGAATGCACCTACACCTCAACTAAGCGGCCTAGCTAGGCGCCTAGTGAAAGATGGGCTTTTAGATGAAAGCGCCGCGAAAAACGCTATTGGCCAAGCAGCCAAAGAAAAGAAGCCGTTTGTTCAGTTCCTTGTCTCTAGCGGTACTGTCAATGCTGATGCGATCGCCAATGCCGCTTCTGAGGAATTCGGCACACCCTTATTTGATCTAAGCAGTTTAAATACAGACGCTATTCCGACAGATACTGTCGATAGAAAGCTCATCCACAAACACCAAGCACTCCCGCTATACAAGCGCGGCAATCGGCTGTTTGTGGCCATGGCCGACCCTACCAATCTGCATGCGCTGGATGAAATTAAGTTCCAGTCAGGCTGCAGTTCAGAAGTTATATTGGTGCATGGCGACAAGCTGACCAAAGCCATTGAAAAGTTTCTGACAGCACAAGAAGAATCTATTGGCGATTCGCTGGGTGGGCTAGATGATGAAGGCCTAGAAGATTTAGACATTCAAGCGGTCGATGACGAAAAGCAGGGCGACGACAATGCTGGCAAAGAAGCCGACGAAGCCCCTATCGTCAAGTTCGTCAACAAAGTACTACTCGACGCAATTAAAGGTGGCGCTTCCGATATTCACTTTGAACCCTATGAAAAGGCATACCGAGTTCGCTTCCGTACCGATGGCATTCTGGAAGAAAAAGCAAGGCCACCTGTTAACTTGGCGTCCAGACTCGCCGCTCGCTTGAAGGTGATGTCACAAATGGACATTTCTGAGCGCCGGGTACCGCAAGACGGCCGGATTAAGATGAAAATCTCTAAAACTCGCGCCATCGACTTCCGTGTGAATACTCTGCCCACACTCTTCGGCGAAAAAGTAGTATTGCGGATATTAGATCCATCTTCAGCCAAGCTAGGCATTGACGCACTTGGCTATGAGGATAGCCAGAAAAAGATCTTTATGGATGCCCTCGCCCAACCGCAAGGCATGATCCTAGTTACAGGACCTACCGGCTCGGGTAAGACCGTATCACTCTATACTGGTTTAAATATTCTCAATACGCCTGAAGTTAATATAAGTACCGCAGAGGATCCAGTAGAGATCAACTTAGAGGGTATCAATCAGGTTCAGATGAACGCCAGAGTGGGCCTCACATTTGCAATGGCGCTCAGATCTTTCCTCCGCCAGGACCCTGATGTGGTGATGGTGGGTGAAATTCGTGACCTTGAAACGGCGGAAATTGGCATTAAGGCCGCACAAACCGGTCACCTTGTACTTTCTACACTTCACACCAATAGCGCCCCAGAGACGTTAACCCGCTTACTCAACATGGGCGTGCCGGCATTTAACGTGGCCACTACGGTAAGCGTTATCATCGCCCAACGTTTAGCCCGCAGGCTCTGTACTCACTGTAAGAAGCCTGCAACTGATATTCCCGATGATATTTTGACCGAAGAAGGCTTCGATGATATTGGCATTCCCCGCGCCGAATTCCAACTGTTCCACCCCGTTGGCTGCGACCAATGCAACAAAGGCTATAAAGGTCGCGTTGGCGTATATGAAGTAGTTCGCATCACGCCAACGATATCAAGCCTTATAATGGAAGGCGGTAACGCCATCGATATCGCCAAAGCTGCGAAGGAAGCCGGCTTTAACAACCTCCGAATTTCAGCACTTCGCAAAGCAGCTTGGGGCATGACCAGCCTAGAAGAAGCGAACCGCATCACCAAGGATTAATGACTATGGCCACGGCAAAAGCAATCGCCAAACCCACGATATTTATCTACAAAGGCGTAGATAAAAAAGGCAATAAAATGTCTGGGGAAATTGACGGCAGTAGCGCCGCAATCGTAAAAGCCCAGTTAATGAAGCAGGGCATTAGAGCCAGTACGGTAAGAAAAAAGCCCAAGCCTTTATTCGGTGGAGGTGGTAAGGCTATCGGCCCGCAAGATATCGCCATATTCAGTCGCCAAATGGCGACCATGATGAAAGCTGGAGTACCGCTAGTACAAAGCTTTGAGATAGTGGCAGATGGACTTGAGAACCCTAGGCTCAGGGAGCTTGTTTTAGCCATTCGCGAAGATGTTGCGGCTGGTAACGGCTTTGCTGTTGCGCTCACTAAACACCCAAAATATTTCGATGAGCTGTTTTGTAACTTAGTGGACGCTGGAGAACAGTCGGGTGCGCTAGAAACCATGCTTGACCGTATTGCCACCTACAAAGAAAAAACCGAGAAAATTAAAGCTAAAATCAAAAAGGCCATGACCTACCCCATCTCGGTTGTTGTGGTCGCGATTGTGGTGACAGGGATTTTATTGGTTAAAGTAGTACCGCAGTTTGCCGAAACCTTTAGCTCTTTTGGCGCGAACCTCCCCGCTTTCACCTTGTTTGTATTGGGACTATCGGAATTCACGCAAGAGTGGTGGTTTATAATATTCGCTGGAATAGTAGCCGCAGTATTTTTGTTTAAAGAGATGGTAGCCAGGTCCAGCACTTTTGCCTTTCAAGTGGATAAACTCGCATTAAAACTTCCGGTTGTGGGGCCAATTTTGTACAACTCGGTTGTCGCGCGTTTTGCTCGCACCTTGTCAACCACTTTCTCAGCGGGTGTGCCGCTGATTGATGCTCTTACCTCTGTCTCCGGCGCCTGCGGCAATATGCTTTACAGAGATGCGGTACTTAGAATTAGGGAGGAAGTCTCCACAGGCATTCAACTCAACATTTCCATACGCGCGTCAAAAATGTTCCCCTCAATGCTCGTTCAAATGACGGCCATTGGTGAAGAATCTGGTGCGCTGGACAGCATGTTGGATAAAGTAGCAGAGTTTTATGAGGATGCCGTAGATAACATGGTCGATAACTTAACCGCACTACTAGAACCTATGATCATGTCTGTTCTTGGTGTATTAGTGGGCGGATTAATGATCGCCATGTACATGCCGATATTCCAGCTTGGTGCGGTTGTTTAACCATGGTAGAAACTGAATTTCAACAAACCATTCAGGAACCGTGGTTTTATTTAACTGCGCTCACGCTTTTTGGTTTAACCGTTGGCAGTTTTTTAAATGTGGTTATTTATAGACTGCCAAAAGTTCTTCAAAGGGGCTGGAAAGACGAATGTTGTAGCTTGCTTGAAATTGAGCAAGCGGAGAAGGATAGAGATGAGTTTAATCTCGCCGTCCCCAACTCGCACTGCCCAAAGTGCAACACACCCATCAAGGCTTACCACAACATACCCGTTCTCAGTTACCTAGCACTGGGCGGCAAGTGCCACGCTTGCAAAGTGTCTATATCCATTAGATATCCCATAGTAGAGCTCGCGTCTGGACTACTTTGCTTTGCTTTGGCTTGGAATTTTGGCGCAAGCTTGCAGACTATAGCGCTGCTATTTTTTACTTGGGCATTAATCGCCCTAACAATGATCGATGTCGATACGATGCTATTGCCGGACGATATCACTCTGCCACTTATGTGGGCAGGGTTAATCATCAATAGCTTTGGCCTAATAACCGATTTCCACAGTGCGTTTTGGGGCGCTGTTGCGGGCTATGGCGTCTTATGGGCGGTATTTTGGCTATTCAAAGCTGTGACAGGTAAGGATGGCATGGGCTATGGCGATTTTAAGCTACTGGCCGCTATCGGCGCCTGGCTAGGCTGGCAATCACTGCCGCTGGTTATATTACTTTCATCACTGGTTGGTGCAGTTATTGGCATCAGCCTCATCATGTTTCGCAATCAAGATAACCAAACCCCCATTCCCTTCGGCCCTTATCTCGCCATTGCCGGCTGGATCGCCATGATGTGGGGCGAGGCTATTACAAGTTATTACCTGCGTATTTCTGGCATTAATAGCTAAGGCTCATGTGTGTATTTGGCTTAACAGGTGGCATCGGCAGTGGAAAATCAGCTGCGGCCGCAGCTTTTAGGGAGCTCGGTATCGATGTCCTTGATGCCGACAAAGTCGCGAGAGATGTAGTCTGCATAGGCTCGGACGCCTTGAAGCAAATCAGCCAGCACTTCGGCCCCGACATTCTACTTCCAGATCAGTCGCTAAATCGGGCACAGCTTAGATCCATTATATTTAACGCACCGGAAGAAAAAAGATGGCTGGAGAACTTACTGCACCCACTTATTCGCGACAAGATAACAGCACATCTATCGCAGCGCCTAAAGCCCTATCAAATACTTGAATCACCTTTGCTGCTAGAAACCAATCAAGCCAACTTAGTGCAGAAAATTATCGTCGTTGATGTAGATAAGCAGACTCAAATTGACAGAGCTAGCTTGCGCGACGGCGTTACTAGAGACGAAATTACGGCGATTGTTAATAGCCAAATGCCTAGGGAACATCGACTCAATCAAGCAGATTTCATCATCAACAATAATGGCAGCGCCGGAGATCTAAAGGAACAAGTTCTAAATATTCACCATCAACTCGCCGCAATCGTTCAAGCCAAGGCAAGACAAAATGACTAATGACCAACCCGCAAGTTCAAGACCCATACAGCTCTGCTGCCCCATTTGCAAAAAAAATGTCGAGTGGAGCGACGCCTTTCCTGAACGGCCATTTTGCTCGAAGCGTTGCAAGTTAATCGACCTAGGTGATTGGGCATCAGAATCACACAAAATTCCTGTCGACCCAAGCATCGATGATCTCATGTCTGGCGAATTAGACATCGCAGAACAAACGATTAAACACTAAGTAGCTAAGACGGCCACCAGGCGCGGACACAGGCAACGCCTTGGCCGCCAGCAAGACGGGCATTATGGACATCATCTAAGGTTACCCCCCCCAAAGCAAACACCGGTATGTTAATGCGCTTTACCAGAGCGGAAAAACCAACCCAGCCCAACAACTCGGCATTGCTGTAATGCTTCGTTGCCGACACGGGCGATAATAGTACGAAATCCATGCCCTGCTGCTGAGCGGCAGCTAGCTCCGATTGATCATGGCACGAGGCGCTAAGAAGAGAATCTTGAAAGGGTTCAAGATTGTGCTCTAATTTACGGGCAGAGAAATGCACGCCGAAATTTTTATGCTCGCTAACCAATGTTATAAAATTGGCAGGCGCAGCAGTACCCCAATCAATGTGCCACTGCCATTGCGCCGCGTCAAAATGCGCCATGTTTTTTAAAGCACTAATAACTGTAACCAAATCTATATCAGGGCAAGAAGGGCGTAAAATAAAGAGCCGATGGCCTCGATCTAAGGCCGCCTCGATGGCCGACAAATAGACATCTGCAGCATTAGCATGACCGGTAATCAAGCATGTAGAGGGTAATAAGGTTGACGTGACAATGGGCTGATTAGCTGCCGGAAACTCATAGGCCGCCAAATCCGCAGCATGAACCCATTCAATCTGCTGCCCCTCCACACCCCGAGCAACCCCGGTAAACTCAATCACCTCCCAAACATCGAGGTAAACTTGTTTATCGGGATAATCATGGGTAATTTGTATCAGCGGCTGAGCCGACACAACAGCCAAGCCAACCTCTTCTTTTAACTCGCGTTTGAGCGCCTCTAGGGGCGCTTCTCCTTGCTCAACCTTGCCGCCAGGAAATTCCCAAAGCCCCCCCATGTGCACATGATCCGGGCGCTTGGCAATCAGAACTCGCTGGTCTCGACCGCGAATTACCGCAGCAACAACATGTACGCGTTTTGCCATTGTTAGATCTAACTTCTGTAATCGGCGTTAATGGTTACATAATCATGAGATAGATCCGTGGTCCAAACACGATCAGCAAATTCGCCTCTCGCCAAATCAATATCGATCGTTATTGACGGTTGCTTCATCACGGCCTGCCCCTGCTCTTCCGTATAAGAAGCGGCGCGTCCGCCCTCTTCGACGATTAAAACGCCACCTAAGTGCACACGAACCTGACTTGCGTCTAGATCTTTTATCCCGGCATAGCCAATGGCGGCAACGATACGCCCCCAATTTGGGTCACTGGCAAATAGCGCGGTTTTAATTAATGGCGAGTGGGCAACAGCATAGGCAACCTTCAATGGCTCCTCAGCATCAGCACCGCCGGTGACATTAACCGTTACAAACTTAGTGGCACCCTCGCCGTCAGTCACAATGGCCTTCGCCAATTGCTCGTGCACAGAAATAACAGCAGCGCTTAGCTTTTCGAAATACTCGCCCTGAGCCTCGGTAATTTCCGGTAAGTTGGTTTTACCCGTCGCAATTAAAAGACCCGAATCATTTGTTGATGTATCACCATCTACCGTGATTCTGTTGAAGGACTTATTCGTCGCATCCATTAACAGGCCCTGCAGCACGCTGCGCTGCACTTTCGCATTAGTCGCAACATACCCCAACATAGTCGCCATATTCGGCTTAATCATGCCGGAACCCTTGGCGATACCAGACACATAAATGGTTTCGCCCTGATGAACAAAACTTTCTGTCGCGCCTTTAGGGCGGGTATCGGTTGTCATAATGCCAATGCCTGCATCAAGCCAATTCGATTCATTTAAATTCGCGATCGCATCCGCCAGTACCGGCATGATTTTCGCGACCGGTAGCGGCTCACCGATGACACCGGTGGAAAAGGGCAACACGTCGCTTTCTTTTACCGACATGATGCGTGCAACTTCTGCGCACACGGCTTTAGCATTCGTTAAGCCCGACTCACCGGTGCAGGCATTCGCGTTACCGGTATTGGTAATAAAAACCCGAGGCTGGCCCTGCGCTAAACGCTCCTTACATACGGTCACCGGCGCGGCGCAAAATGCGTTCGTGGTAAACACACCCACCACTTCAGAACCTTCAACAGCCTCCATTACGACTACATCCTTTCGGCCTGGGCGCTTGATACCAGCACTCGCGATACCCAATTTAAAACCGGGTATGGCATGCATATTTGGAAACGGAAATTCACCTACGGCCATGATGGAGCTCCCTTTTTACGAAGTTTGGCGTGAGTTAAACAGTTTAACGCAATTATTGATTATATTCGAAGCAAGACCCTAACAATACTGACCTTAACTTGGCGGGAAGGCACACAAAAAAGGCTGCCTACGGCAGCCTCATCAACCCTAAAAAACTTTTTACGACAGCTTGCCATGGCATTGCTTAAATTTCTTGCCAGAACCGCAAGGACAAACATCATTGCGTCCTACTTTTTGGCCCGTGCGCACGAATGGTTGTGCAGTTTCATCCGCCGCCTCTGGCTCACCAAGTGCGGACATCTCAGCATGCTGCAACTGCATTTTCTGACGCGCTAGCGCCTCTGCCCGCTTGCGCTCCATTTCAGCCATTTGCTCTTGGCTGATGGGTTCGACCCGCGCCAAAATCTTGATGACCTCGAATTTAATGGAATCTAGCATGCGCTGAAATAATTCAAACGCTTCGCGCTTGTATTCTTGCTTGGGATTTTTCTGCGCATAAGCGCGCAAGCCAATACCTTGGCGCAAATGATCCATGCTCGCCAAGTGTTCCTTCCATTGCATGTCGAGCACTTGCAGCATCACTTGGCGTTCAATGTCTTTTATAACTGTGCCAATGCGCTCAGATTTATCATCATAAGCTTGTTGCGCCGCGGCCAATACGCGCTCGCGCACCGTGGCCTCAGTCACACTCTTATCTTCGTCAAGCCAAGATTGAATTGGCAATTTAAGGCCTAACTCTGCCTCCAAGCTACTTTCTAAACCGGGTACATCCCATTGCTCTTCCATGCTTTGCGGAGGAATACCAGCCGAGATAATATCATTCACCACATCTTCACGAATTGCACTTATCGTGCTCGTAATATGCTCAGCGACTAATAAATCATTGCGCTGATGGTAGACAATTTGACGCTGATCATTGGCGATATCATCGTACTCAAGCAGTTGCTTACGAATATCAAAGTTACGTCCTTCAACTTTACGCTGGGCCTTTTCAATGGCATTGGTAACCATCCGATGCTCGATGGCCTCGCCTTTCTCCATGCCTAGGGCTTTCATAAAGTTGCGCACGCGATCAGAGGCGAAGATACGCATCAAACTGTCTTCAAGGGACAGATAAAAACGAGACATACCCGGGTCACCCTGACGCCCAGCACGACCGCGAAGCTGATTATCGATACGGCGGGATTCATGCCGCTCTGTACCGATGATGTGCAAACCACCCGCCTCGATAACGAGGTCATGACGCTGTTGCCAGTCAGCTTTTAGCGCCGCTTTTTGCTCTTCAGTTGGATTATCCAGCGCTGCCAATTCAGCCTCAAAATTTCCGCCCAAGACAATATCGGTACCGCGGCCGGCCATATTCGTTGCGATAGTTACCGCGCTAGGGCGACCCGCCTGGGAAATAATTTCAGCTTCTTTTTCATGGAACTTAGCGTTCAGCACTTGATGCTTGATACCGGCTTTCTTTAGCCGCGCCGACATCATCTCAGAGGTTTCAATGGATGCAGTACCCACTAAAACAGGCACTTTCTTTTCTATACACGACTTAACATCTTCAACAATTGCATCGTACTTTTCATCGACAGTGAGGAAAATGAGGTCGTTAAGATCTTGGCGCTGGATCGGCTTATTGGTGGGAATAACCACGACGTCCAAGCCGTAGATTTGCCTAAATTCAAACGCTTCGGTATCGGCAGTACCCGTCATACCCGACAGACCGTTATAGAGCCTGAAGTAATTCTGGAAAGTAATTGAGGCCAGCGTTTGGCTTTCGTTCTGAATATTAACCGCTTCTTTAGCTTCAAGCGCCTGGTGTAAACCTTCAGACAAACGGCGACCGGGCATGGAGCGCCCCGTATGCTCGTCAATGAGCATCACTTGGCCGTCCTGAACAATGTAATCAACATTTTTCTGAAACAGCGTGTGGGCTTTTAAAGCCGCATGCACATGGTGCAATAAACTTAAATTTGTGGCCGCGTATAAACTCTCTTCGCCCTGTAGCAAGCCTGCTTCAATCAACAGATCCTCGATAACCTGATGGCCTTCTTCAGAGAGTTCAACCTGACGCGCTTTCTCGTCCAGAATGTAATGGCCTGGCACTTCTTCTGTTGGCTTCTGTAACTTTGGAATCAAACCATTAATAACTCGGTAAAGCTCCGAGCTATCTTCGGCGGCACCGGAAATAATGAGTGGCGTACGCGCCTCATCGATTAAAATGGAGTCCACTTCATCGACCACGGCAAAATTGAGCTCGCGCTGGAACCGGTCCTCTTTGCGCAGTGCCATATTGTCGCGCAGGTAATCAAACCCAAATTCGTTATTAGTGCCGTAGGTAATATCGGCTTGATAGGCCGCGCGCTTTTCCTCTGGGTCTTGCATCGAGCGAATAACACCAACACTCAAACCCAAAAAATTATAAAGCGGTGCCATCCAAGCAGCATCCCGCGCAGCCAAATAATCGTTCACGGTTACGATGTGCACACCGGTGCCTGGAATAGCGTTCAAATAGGCCGCTAGGGTGGACATCAAGGTTTTACCCTCACCGGTACGCATCTCAGCGATACGCCCTTCTTGCAATGTCATACCGCCAATTAACTGCACGTCGAAGTGGCGCATGGACATCACACGTCGAGACGCCTCACGGCACACAGCGAAGGCTTCCGGTAACAGATCCGTCAATGTTGCGCCTTCAGAAAACCGCTGCCTAAATTCTGCGGTCTTAGCGGCGAGCTGCTCGTCGCTCAACGCCTGAAGGCCTTCTTCAAAACCGTTAATTAATTTAACAGTTTTTCCCATGCGCTTGAGTTCACGGTCGTTTTTTGTGCCGAAAATGGCCTTTAGCATCTTGCCTATCATGATAATTCCGAATGTCACATACAGGTTGTGCCGCCTTCAAGGCGGTGAAAGGGTGTCAAGTAAATAGAAAGGAGCTCTTGAACGCAAGAGCTACAGCGGGTCAGCGCGCTGCGCGGTGAATATAAACAGCAGGATCGACCGGGCGGCCGTGCTTATAAACTTCAAAATGAACATGAGGGCCGGTGGAGCGGCCACTGGTTCCCATGAGAGCGATCACTTGACCTTTCTTGACGATATCCCCAACCTGGACTTTCAACTCTGAATTGTGGGCATAACGCGTGGAAAAGCCATTGCCATGGTTAATTTCTACCAAATCGCCGTAGCCTTGGCGCTTAGTTGCCCAAGTCACAACACCGGCCGCTACTGAAATAACATCGGAGCCAAGTTTACCGGCGAAATCGACGCCTGAATGCCATGCCACGCGGCCGGTAAACGGGTCCGTTCTACGGCCATAACGTGACGACATCCAGCCTTTGGTAACGGGCCGGCCGGCGAGGAATACATCGTTTTGAATCTTGCGCTTGGCGAGCAGATCTTGAAGGATTTCGAGTTGCTGTTCGCGGCTTTCGATCTGCGCTGTTAGCTGATCGATAACATCGATAAACTCTGGCGCCGCGTAAGCATCTCCAAGAGACGCGCTTTCCGGGCCACCTAAAGCGGGAGGCTGACTAAAATCAAACTCACCTTGATCCAGCTTGGCGATGGTCGTAAGGCGCTCGCCCAATGCATCTAGCCGCACTAGCCGCGCCTGGAGCTCCGCCATGCGCAGTGTAATAGCCGCGAGTTGTTGTTGTGCATGCTGGCGGGTTTGTTCAAGCTGGTCTTTTTGTGCAGCAAGCCCTTGGCTCCAGCTCTTGGCAGAATCGGCAGTGAATAAATCAGCGCCATCACCGCGAGCCCACTCAAGCCCCGCGACCACACCAACACCAGCAGGCAAGCCTATCAGACACGCCGACAGCACAGCGCGCGTCCACCCACCGAGGGTGAAACTTCGCGTACTGCCATGGCGCTGACTGACAAGAATGACTTTCATCAGACCTACTTGTGTAAGTTATTGAATATTTAAGCCCTTAGGCCTCGCGAATCTTAATGACTAAAGCTACCTAGGTTCTAAGTTAAGCACATTAGAGAGCCTGTTTCGACTCGCCTTACCCAACCAAAAACCGAGCGCATCATAGAAGCGAGCTAGCTCGACTTCCACCAAAGGCATCACAACTTAGGCAATTTATACGCGTAAAGTACCAAAATACACGCGAAAAGCCATACCTTGTTCAAGTTTGAACAAAATATGGCATAGATATCAATGAATTACCAACGACAATGCACAAAACACATTAACCATTTACATGGCTAATATCGGCTTGATATAGGAAATTGGTGCTGTTTTTTCATCTTCAAATGTCACCACTTCCCACGCATCTTCTTGTGCGATGAGCTGGCGCAATGATTTATTATTAAGTGCATGGCCGGATTTGTGAGCCTTAAACTCACCAATCAAACTATTCCCGAGCAGGTAAAGATCGCCAATCGCATCGAGCACTTTATGCTTCACGAATTCGTCTTCGTAGCGCAAGCCGTCTTCGTTTACCACGCGATAATCATCAACAACGATAGCGTTATCAACACTGCCGCCTTTGGCTAAACCCTTCGAGCGCAGGTATTCAATTTCATGCATAAAGCCGAAAGTACGCGCACGGCTTACTTCTTTAACAAAAGACGTGCTGGAAAAATCTAGGCTCGCATTCAGTGTCCGACCATTGAAAACCGGGTGATCGAAATCGATGCTAAAGGTCACTTTAAAACCTTCAAATGGCAGGAATGAAGCCTCCTTATCGCCATCTTTTACCACCACAGGGCGCTTAATACGGATAAACTTTTTAGCCGCATTTTGCTCTTCGATACCCGCCGACTGAATGAGAAACACAAAGGGACCAGCGCTGCCATCCATGATGGGCACTTCAGGTGCCGAGACTTCGACAATCGCATTATCAATACCCAAACCGGCCATGGCACTCAATAAGTGCTCAACCGTGGATACGCGAACATCGCCTTTAATCAACGAGGTCGACAGCGTGGTATCGCCAACATTCGCCGCCTTCGCCTCAATCTCGACCATCGGGTTGAGGTCGGTGCGACGAAAAATAATGCCCGTATCGACCGGTGCAGGCTTTAACGACAAGTAAACTTTTTCGCCTGTATGCAAACCCACGCCGGTGGCGCGAATGGGGTTTTTCAGCGTTCGTTGCTTAATCATATGTCACCGTATCTTCAATGTGTCGTGGCCTGCGATTAACGCAGATCTGCCAAAATCAATGCCAAAAGAACAAACTAAACCTAGCGGATACCGCCTAGGTTAGCGAGGCTCTCCTTTAAACAGAGGGGGAGGAGAGCCAAATCTGGCCTAAGCCCTGGCCTCGATACTCCAGCCTATATGCGCAACCGCGGCCACCAACTCAGCAAAAAACCAAGTGGTGTGCCACAAATCACTAAATTTTTGGTCCGGTTATACCTTCCAGGCTGTCTAATTCAGCCAAAAACTTGGCCAAACAACCTAAAAAGGAGTCGGAAGCGCCGAATAGTATCAAATTTCAGACCATGAAACCAACACTTAAGTTCCAAGCCTAATAATTTAGTCACTATCAACGCGCACCAAATTTAGTCGGCTTGGCGACGTAAGAATGCTGGTATATCGAACAATTCCATATCTTTTTCCTGCGCGGCAAGCGCGGTATTGCCACCGCCCGATGCCGCCTGCTTACGGCGCTGATAAGTCGGGGTATCGAAGTCTTCCGGTTGATTGCCGAACTTTTGTCTAGGTGTATTATCGACCACCACCGACGCCTTTGGCTTTACCGCTTCCGGTTTAATCATTGGACCCAGACCCGTCGCTACAACGGTGACGCGCAACTCATCCTTCATTTCTGGATCGATCACCGTGCCCACTACCACGGTTGCGTCAGGCGACGCGAACTCGCCAATAGTGTCACCCACTTCGGTGAACTCACCTAAAGACAAATCGATACCGGCGGTGATATTAACCAAAATACCGCGCGCACCTTGTAGATCCACGTCTTCTAGTAAAGGACTGCGAATGGCTGCCTCTGCGGCCTCGCGTGCACGGTTTTCACCACGCGCGACACCTGTGCCCATCATAGCCATGCCCATTTCAGACATCACCGTACGCACGTCGGCAAAGTCGACGTTGATCATGCCTGGCCGAATAATCAAATCCGCAATGCCTTGCACCGCACCTAACAATACGTTGTTGGCAGCTTTAAATGCATCGAGCAGTGTGGTTTTTGTGCCCAACACAGACAGCAATTTCTCATTGGGAATAGTAATTAACGAGTCGACTCTCTCAGCCAGCTCGCGAATACCCGCATCGGCAATAGCCATGCGCTTTTTACCTTCAAACGGGAAGGGCTTGGTTACAACGGCTACTGTCAGAATGCCCATTTCGCGAGCGACTTCAGCCACGACCGGCGCACCACCGGTACCCGTACCGCCACCCATACCGGCGGTAACAAACACCATATCGGCACCTTCAAGAATTTCCGCGATTCGCTCGCGATCTTCCATGGCAGCTTGACGCCCAACCTCCGGATTGGCACCTGCCCCCAAACCTTTAGTCATCGAATTGCCGAGCTGCAACACAGTGCGTGCATCGATATCTTTCAATGCCTGTGCATCTGTATTAGCGCAGACAAATTCAACGCCCTCAATGTCGCTAGCAATCATGTGTTTAACGGCGTTGCCGCCACCACCACCGACACCAACAACTTTAATCACCGCATTCTGCGGCACGCTATCTACTAGTTCAAACATGGTATATCCCCTCTGTTTTAGCGATTTCCAAATCAATTAAAAGTGAACGATAAATACTCATCACTGCTTAAAAATTTTCTGCAAGCCACGCCTTAGCGCGCGACCACCAACTATTTTTGTTGTCCCGAGATGTGCTGCTAGGTCTACCATCGAGCTGCTTCATGCCATAAAACAACAACCCAACCCCCGTGGAATAAATGGGGTTGTTAACTATGTCACTTAAGCCACGAACATTTTGTGGCGCACCTAAGCGCACAGGCATATGAAAAATTTCTTCCGCCAGCTCAACCACGCCTTCCATTTTTGAGGTTCCGCCAGTCAACACAATACCGGCGGCTACCAAATCTTCGTAACCGCTACGGCGCAACTCTGCCTGCACCAAGGTGAACAATTCATCGTAACGTGGCTCAACAACTTCGGCTAAAGCTTGACGCGACAACTCCCTGGGCTCTCGATCCCCAACACTCGGTACTTTAATTGTCTCGTCTGCACCGGTTAACTTTGCCAAGGCACAGGCATACTTAATTTTAATTTCTTCCGCGTGAGCAGTTGGCGTACGCAAAGCCATAGCAATGTCATTCGTTACCTGATCACCGGCAATCGGAATTGACTTAGTGTGACGAATAGAGCCATCGGTAAAAATTGCAATGTCCGTTGTGCCACCACCAACATCAACCAGGCAAACGCCTAAACTTTTTTCATCATCCGTTAGTACGGCGTAACTCGAAGCAAGCTGCTCGAGAATGATGTCATCCACTTCCAGACCACAGCGCTTGATGCATTTCTCGATATTCTGGGCGGCATTTACCGCGCAAGTTACAAGGTGGACTTTTGCTTCCAGGCGCACACCTGACATACCAAGCGGTTCACGTACGCCCTCTTGGTTATCGATCAAATATTCCTGCGGCAATATATGCAGAATCTTTTGATCCGCTGGAATCGCAACGGCCTGAGCCGCATCAATAACGCGATCAACATCCTGGGTAAAAACTTCACGATCTTTAATCGCAACAATACCGTGCGAATTCAGACTACTAATATGGCTACCCGCAATACCTGCGTACACAGAGTCGATTTGGCAACCCGCCATCAACTCAGCCTCTTCTATAGCGCGCTGAATGGAGTGAACCGTCGATTCAATATTAACAACCACACCTTTTTTCAGGCCGATAGACTTATGCGAGCCAATGCCAACAATTTCCAGTTCGCCGTCATTCGACACCGAGCCTACAATTGCCACGACTTTAGAGGTGCCTATATCTAGGCCAACAATCATGCGACTCTCATTTACAGGTGGCATTGTGTTAACCCCGTCTTATGATTAGCTTTAATATTCATCTTTCAGCCCGTTGTAATTCATTCTTCCTGAACATCTGTTAAGTTGACTTGCGCCAACTCACTGCCGCACCGTTGTTGTAACGTACATCGACACTACTCACTTCAGCCCACCGACCGGCCAGCTGGTCATCGTAAACCTTCCCAAACAAACGCATTCTTTCCTGTAATTGGTGGCGGCCGAACGCAATTTTTACACCATCTTGCAACTGAACTTTCCAGCTCCCTCTTTTATCCAATTCAATACGCGCTATATTCAAATTCCTTACACTCATTAGCGCTGCAATTGTTTGATAGCTTTGCATTAATTTCCCCAGCGATCGGTCTTCAGCGTCCAACCTTGGCAAGCTTGCTAGCCGCTCCACGTTCGTCGCCAAGATTAATTCAGCTCTATTGTTTACAAAGCCCCTGTCAGCCCAACGTGCAATGGGCGTTTGCTCAACAACTTCAACAATAAGCCGATCCGGCCAACGTCTACGAATCAGCACATAATCAATCCAAGGGTCCCGCTCTAACGCACTTTGAAGGCCTTGAATATCTAACTGCCAAAAACCCGTATCGATATTGTTTTCAAGTAGCATCGCAATATGATCTTTATCAACGAGCCTAAATTGCCCTTCGATAGCAACACCGTTCACCGGTCTATCCCAAATGGCGAGCGCACGCTCGGTAATCTGCGGCGTCAACCAAACAAGCGCCGCGAGTAACGCTGACGCTAATAAAACTTTGCGAACCAAGCCGGGCTTAGCCTCAGACGATTTTTCCCGCATTGCCCGCTTCACTTCAGCCTTCATTTAACCAATGAATCCTGCAAAATCGTGCCCACCAAAGCATCAAAGTTTAAACCCGCTTGTTTGGCCGCCATGGGCACTAAACTGTGATCCGTCATGCCCGGTACAGTATTTACCTCAAGCATAAAAAATTGGCCGTCACGGTCTGCCATCACATCAACCCGCCCCCAACCTTTACAGCCGACAGCTTTAAAACCTGCTAGCGCCAAGGCTTTAAGCTCGGACTCCTTTTCCGGTGGCAGTTCACACGGGCAGATGTATCGCGTCTCATTAGATATGTACTTTGCATCGTAATCATAAAAAGTATTTGCTGCCTCCAAGCGAATAGGCGGCAGCACTTCGTCGACCAAAATGGCGACCGTATATTCAGCACCTTCGATAAGGCGCTCAACCAATACACTGGAATCCAAAGCTCGTGCCTTTTTTACCGCCACTTCAAATTCGGCTAGGTTTTGCACCTTAGACATACCGATACTCGAGCCTTCATGGCTCGGTTTAACCATGACTCTCCCGCCTAAAGAGTGCAAAACCTGAGCAAGATCTGCCTCCGGTGTTAGCACCACATATTCAGGCGTCGGTAAATTCTCACCGCGCCAAATTTGTTTCGTGCGCCACTTATCCATAGCGATTGCTGATGCTTGAACGCCGCTGCCTGTATAGGGAACACCCAGAAATTCCAGTAGTGCTTGCATCCGTCCGTCTTCGCCACCCGGTCCGTGCAACGCGATAAAAGCTCGATCAATACCGGATTTTTGAATCTTCTCTACCGCATTGTCTTGCGTATCAATCGCAACTACATTCACGCCTAGAGCCTTCAAGCCCGTTAAAATCGCATTACCCGACTTCAAACTAACAGCGCGCTCTGCTGAACTACCGCCAAGGAGAACACCCACCTTACCTAACTGTGCTAAGGTCGCTGCGTCAAATGTAAAACCTTCGTTGTGCTTCATCAAATTACCTCAAGACCATTTCAGCACAGAGAGCTCTGCCGACAATTGACCCACATTTCCCGCACCTTGGGTAATTACAATGTCATTAGGCTTAATAATATGCTTTAGCGCCTCGGCAACGCCGTCGATCTGGTCTACAAATACAGGGTCGACAACACCGCGAGTGCGAATGCTTCTACTCAAGCTTCGGCCATCCGCGCCAGCAATAGGGTCTTCACCAGCAGAATAAACATCCAGTAAAATTAACGAATCCACACCACTCAACACATCGACGAAATCTTCATAAAGATCTCGCGTTCTACTGTAACGGTGCGGTTGATAAATCATTACCAAGCGACGATCCGGCCAACCACTTCGCACCGCCTTGATCGTTGCTGCGACTTCCCGTGGATGGTGACCGTAATCATCCACCAACATTGCACTACCGCCTTCGCCCACGGGCACATCGCCGATCACTTGAAAACGTCGACCCACACCTTGAAAGCCAGCTAGACCTTCCTGTATGGCGCCATCGCTCACGCCTTCATCGGTGGCTACTGCGATAACTGCCAATGCATTTAACACATTGTGCTCACCTGGCATGTTAACTGTCACCGGAAGGTTGACAGCCTGGCCCGCGCGAACAACATCGAATGACGTAGTCATTTTTTCTTGACGAATATTTATGGCGCGCACATCGCATTGCTCGCCCAGACCGTAGGTGATAACAGCGCGTGAGATTTGCGGCAACAATTCACACACCACTGGGTCATCACCGCACACAACCGCAACACCATAAAACGGCAGATTGTGTAGAAACTCGACAAACGTTTTCTTGAGTACGGAAAAATCACCGCCATAGGTGTCCATATGATCCGCATCGATGTTTGTAACCACCGAGACCATGGGCTGCAAATGTAAAAACGTCGCATCACTTTCATCAGCCTCGGCCACAAAGTAACGGCTCTCGCCCAACTTTGCGTTACTACCCGCGCTATTTAACAGACCGCCAATAACAAATGTTGGATCTAAGCCATCCGCCGCCAACACCGATGCCATCAAACTTGTGGTGGTGGTTTTTCCGTGGGTACCTGCTATGGCGATACCGTGCCGGTAGCGCATCAATTCACCCAACATTTCGGCTCGACGAACCACCGGAATTCGATTCTGCTTCGCCGCCTGCAATTCTGGGTTGTCGGCTTTCACGGCAGTGGAGTTGACAACAACATCAACACCCTCAACATTACTGGCAGAATGACCAATAAAGACCTTTATGCCCTTGCCTTCCAGATGCTTAGTCGTAGTGGATGCACGTATATCCGAACCCGAAATTTCATAGCCCATATTCAATAGAACTTCAGCAATTCCACTCATACCGGCGCCACCAACACCGATAAAATGAATTCTACGAATCCGACGCATCTCTGGAATTTGATAAATTTTTGGCTTAATCACGCAATACCTCCTGACAAATTTTAGCTACAGCCTGTGCAGCGTCGGCCTTTGCCTGTGCCCGAGCGTTAAGTGCCATCTCTAGTAATACTTTTCGATCGGCCAACTGGTGCGTTAACACATCAGCCAATACCTGTGGGTTCAATTCACTCTGTTGCTTTACTAGCGCCGCCTTGTGGTTCACCAACCAATTAGCATTAGCCGTTTGATGATCGTCAATTGCAAACGGGAAGGGAATGAAAAGCGCCGGCAACCCAGCAACAGAAATCTCTGATACTGTTAAAGCACCAGACCGGCAAATAACCATATCAGCCCAACCATAGGCGTCTGCCATATCATCAATGAAAGCCACCAAGCGCACGTGTTTCAACCCGGCCGAGGCATAGGCATTTGCGCAAACATCAAAATGTTTAGCGCCAGATTGATGATAAACTTCGACCGCACCCGCGGGCATTAATGCCACGGTTTTCGGCAACAGGTCATTGATAAACTGCGCACCCAAACTGCCGCCGAGCACAAGTAATTTTAGCGGGCCTTGGCGACTATTGAAGCGCACATCAGGCGCGGCCAGAGAGCAAATCTCCTGGCGCACTGGGTTTCCCACAGTTTCTGCAGTTTTCATGCCTGACTCAAAAGCTTGCAAGCGACGCTGTGCAACTTTGGACAGCAATTTATTGGTTGTACCAAGCCTCGCATTTTGCTCGTGGATAATAAGCGGAATACCAAAAAGCCAAGCCACTAACCCACCAGGCCCGGATGCGAAACCGCCAAACCCAAGCACAAGCTTGGGTTTAGTGCGACGCAGCACTTTTGCCGCTTGAACTAACGACACAAGAAGTTTTGCCGGCGCCAGCAACAAACTGCGGATACCCTTGCCTCGCAAACCTTCCACTTTTATAACATGGAGTAAAATGCCGGCAGCCGGTACCAACTGCGCCTCAATGCCACGCTGAGTTCCCAGCCACTGCACATCGCAGCTACCCGCTTTAAGTGCACTTGCCACCGCAAGCGCGGGAAACACATGCCCGCCGGTGCCGCCGGCCATGATCAACACGCGAGGGTTAGTCATCAACTGTGCCCTCCACCTGTGTTTTGCGTGGTTTTGCCACAGCCTTGGTTGCGCGTTTTTTTACGACTTTCTTGGCTTCGCGCACAACCTGGACTTCAGATTCCCAGTCAATCCTTAGCATTAGCCCCATGAGCGCACAGCAGAGTAATAGGCTGCTACCGCCGTAACTAATAAAGGGTAAGGTCAAACCTTTTGTAGGTAAAAACCCAGACGCAACGCCAATATTAATGAAAGCCTGCATGGCAAATAGAATTGCAACGCCAAACGCTAGCAAAGCGGGGAAGCAATCATCGTGTGACATACGGCTGCGACAACGGCGTAAAATTTCAAAAATAAGCGCACCGAATAGCGCAATGACAACAAGCCCACCGATTAAACCGAACTCTTCGGCAATAACAGCAAACACGAAGTCTGTGTGGGCTTCAGGAAGATATAACATTTTCTGGATACTATTGCCCAAGCCCTGCCCAAGCCATTGGCCATTACCAAAAGCAATGAGCGACTGAGTAAGTTGATAACCCGCATTAAACTGGTCAGCCCAAGGGTCTAGGTAGGTCACCAAGCGCTGCAGCCGATAGGGCGACATCAGCGCTACCGAGGTAAACAACCCGCCGCCCACTAACATCAAACTGAGCATGACCCAAAGCCGCGCGCCAACAAAAAATAGCATGGCCATTATCGTGACTACGATAACAACGGAACTGCCAAAATCTGGCTCGGCAAGCAGTAAAAGTACGAGCACGCCTAAAATCGCCAATGCCCGCAATAAGCCTTTGTTATATCGACTCAAGCTCACTGCGCGCTTAGTAAAATAACTGGCAAAAAAGATGATGGCACAAAATTTTACCGCTTCAGATGCCTGCAACGTTAAAGAGCCAATGGCCAACCAACGCTGGCTGCCATTTACTCTACGCCCAATGCCCGGTATCAACACAACCAGAAGTAATACCAAGGCCAGCATCAACAAAACCCATGCATATTTTTGCCATACCACGAGTGGCACCATGGCAACAGCCGCGCTGACAGTGAGCCCCATGGCTAAAAAAATCAGGTGCCGACGGGTAAAATACCAAGGATCGCCCAAGGTTGAATCGGCAAACGCGATACTGGAAGAGGCAACCATGATCAAACCAAAGGTCAACAACGCGGCCCATATAAAAACCATGCGCGTGGCTAATAAGCGCGAAACATCTGGCCGCAATTGCGCAAAGAGATCGGGCTGTAAGCCGGCGCTTAACAAAGGCTTGAAAACAAAGGAGCTACTCATGCCGAGAGCCCTCTTACCGCTGCAATGAATTGCTCGCCACGATCAATATAATTCTTGAACATATCCAACGATGCACACGCAGGCGACAATAGAACTTTATCGCCGGAGCGCGCCAACTGATGAGCCTGCGCGACTGCATCACACATATCGGAGGCGAAAGCGACCTGCACATCATTTTCGGCGAGTGCGGCAATGGCTTTGGCATCGCGACCAATCACAACGAGGGCGCGCGCGAAACGGTTGATTGCGGGTTTCAAAGGTGAAAAATCAGCACCCTTACCATCGCCGCCGGCGATTAACACTAATTTATGTTGCGCACCGGCGAAGCCTTCAATTGCAGCCAAAGTTGCACCCACATTCGTGCCCTTGGTGTCATTGATGTAACTTACACCGCGCACATCCGCGACCCACTCACAGCGATGGGGAAGGCCTTTAAATTTCTTTAATGCTGCCAGCATACTGGCCATCGGTAAGCCCGCCGCGCGCCCAATGGCGAGCGCCGCTAAGGCATTGGCAACATTGTGTTTACCCTGAATTTTCAATTCACTAACGGGCATCAACGGCTCAAACTGAAAGGCCAAGTAAATTTGATCGGCCTGTTCAATTAGGCCAAATTGGTTGAAGTCTGGCTTATTGAGCCCAAAACTTGTTAGCTGTAAACCAGCGGACATAGGTGGCTGGGTTAACGCGTCAGCGCGATTAACCACCACGGCGGCAGCACCATAATAAACGCGCTGTTTTGCCGCATGGTAAGCGGAAAAATTTTCATAGCGATCTTGATGGTCATCGCTCATATTCAATATACACGCGACCCGCGCCGACAACTTGGGCGTTGTTTCCAGCTGAAAGCTAGAAAGTTCCAACACATATAATTCAGCGTCATCTGCCAATAGATCGAGTGCCGCGGTACCTAGGTTGCCACCTACACCCACCTTAAGTCCGGCTTCTATCGCCATTTCGCCTACCAACGTGGTGACAGTACTTTTTGCGTTGGAGCCAGTAATACCGACAATGGGCGCGTTTGCCTCTCGCACAAACAAAGCGATATCGCCAATAACACTCACGCCAGCAGTTTTAGCTGCCTGTATTGCAGGCAGCTTCAGCGATAAGCCTGGGCTGAGTATAATCTCATCAAACTGGCAAAGCTTTTCGGCGCTTAACTCGCCTAAAAACACTTCAACGTTGGGAAATTCGCGCTGAAAGGCGTTTAGTTGAGCCGGCGCCAAACGCGAATCGAACATAGCAAAGGCTGAATTTTTTCGCGCCAAATAGCGAGCCACAGATAAGCCGGTGACACCTAGGCCAACAACTGCTGTGATCGTGCTTTTTGCGATTAATTCAGACACAAATTTTTCCTGTATTTTCCGCTATGGATCAACGTAACTTGAGTGTGGCCAGGCCAATCAAGACCAACATAACCGTTATAATCCAGAACCTTACGATGACTCTCGGTTCGGGCCAGCCCTTCAATTCAAAATGGTGATGCAAGGGTGCCATCCTGAAAATACGACGACCGGTCAATTTAAAGGAACCCACCTGCAAAATTACCGAAACGGTCTCCATCACGAATACACCGCCCATGATAAAAAATACGATTTCATGGCGAATGATGACGGCGATAACACCGAGGGCTGCACCTAAAGCGAGAGCCCCAACATCACCCATAAACACTTGCGCTGGGTAGGTGTTGAACCACAAAAAGCCTAGACCTGCACCGGCGAGCGCACCGCAAAACACCACAAGCTCACCAGCACCTGGCACATAGCCGATGTGCAGATAATTTGCGAACTCAACGTGACCAACAAGGTAGGCGATAATACCTAAGGCGCCGCCCACCATCACCGAGGGCATAATCGCTAGGCCATCTAATCCATCGGTCAAATTGACAGCATTACTCGAGCCTACGATGACAAAATACGTCAATACAATGAACAGCGGCCCCATAGAGATGGCGACATCTTTAAAAAACGGAATAAACAACTGTGTTTCTGCCGGCGCAACAGCCGTGACATACAAAAATACTGCTGCGCCAATACCACCTACTGATTGCCAGAAGTATTTCCACTTCGCTGGCAAGCCTTTTGAATTTGACTCTACAACTTTACGGTAATCGTCAACCCAACCAACAGCGCCAAAAATAAAGGTCACGGCAAGCACTACCCAAACAAATCGGTTATTTAAATCTGACCATAACAAGGCGCTGGTAAAAATGGCGGCCAAAATCAAAGTGCCACCCATGGTGGGCGTACCGGATTTGCTTAAATGCGATTGCGGCCCATCGCTTCTGACCGACTGCCCAATCTGCAGATAATTTAGCCGTCGAATCATCCACGGCCCCACCAAAAGCGAGATTCCAAGGGCGGTTAACACACCTAAAATGGCTCGAACCGAAAGATATTGAAAAACCCCAAAGGCATTCATGTACTGCTGTAAATAATCCGCTAACCAAAGCAACATTAGTTTGTCCTCACTAGGGCAGTGATGGCCTGCACGATCAATTCCATCCGCGCACTTCTCGACCCTTTAATTAAAATAGTTATGTGGCCTGCTTGGCTATCGATCAAATCCTTTAAAAAGGTTACAACCTCTTGCTGCGAATCAAATGCATTATTTGAATCAAATCTTTCGGCGGCATATTGGCTCAGCTTACCGACGGAAACCAAGCCACTCAGTTGCGCAGCTTTGGCATATTCACCCACCTCTTGATGATGCAGTATCTCGTCGCGACCTAACTCTCCCATGTCACCGAGAACTAGCCAACGCGCGCCTTCGAACGGCACCAAGGCATCAATAGCCGCCTTCACCGAGCCGGGATTAGCGTTATAGGTATCATCAATTAACGTGACCGCACTCGAGGGCTTGGAGATATTCATACGGCCTTTAACCGCAGAAAATGTGCTCAACCCTTGCAATAGGTGCTCAACACTTATTCCAGCCGCGAATGCACAGGCAGCGGCAACGAGGGCGTTGCGCACGTTGTGCAAGCCGGCCACCGGCAAGGCGACATGAAAAGGTTTACCATCAACATAAAGGTCGAACACTGACTGCTCTGGCAGTAGCGTTATATTATCCGCACGTAAATCCGCACCTAGCTGATTGATCGCAACCGAAACCCTACGCCTCGACTGATTTTGTGCGACAAACATACCGGCAAAGCTGTCATCGAGATTAATAATGGCTACGCCGTCTTGACCCAAGCCTTGATAGATCGCAGATTTCGTTTGTGCCACTCCTTCAACGCTGCCAAAGCCCTCGACGTGGGCAGGCATAACGTTATTCACCACGGCCACAGATGGAGAGGCGAGGCGTGTAAGGTAGGCTATTTCATCCGGCCCGCTGGCGCCCATTTCGATAATTGCAAATTGATGCTGGGGCAATAATCGAAACAACGTTTTGGGCACGCCGATATGGTTGTTGAAGTTACCCTGCGTGGCCAGTACGGCGCTTTCTCCGAAAGCTGCACTCGCTATAGATAGCAACATTTCTTTAACGGTTGTCTTGCCGCAACTACCCGTGATCGCGATTAAAGGCCCCGCGAAGGCTTCGCGCGCAAGAACAGCTATGTGGCCCAATGCAAGGGTCGTGTCGTCCACACACCAATAGTTACCCGAACCTAATTCAGACTTATTTATGTCAGCCCACGCCTTCGATACAACACATGCTGCAGGATTACTTTGCTGCACAACACTCACATAATCGTGGCCATCAAACTTATCGCCAATCAGGGCAACAAATAGCTCGCCAGCACCAACGGTACGGCTGTCGGTAGACACACTGTTAAATTGAGCATTGGCATTACCCAGAATAACGCCGCCGAATTTTCTTTCTAGTTCGCCAAGAGATAGCGGCCGAATCATGTGCCACCTCCCATTCGCTGCACTAGCGCGGCTCTTGCTATGGCAATATCGCTAAAGGGATATTTAGTTGTACCAATGATCTGATAATCTTCATGCCCTTTACCGGCAAGCACAATTAAGTCACTTGTTTTCGCTTCAGCGATAACTTGGCCAATAGCGCTCTTGCGATCTGGGTTGGCCGAATAGGTGTCGCCCGGGTTGAATCCGGTTAGGATATTTTCAATAATTGCTTGTGGATCTTCCGTGCGCGGGTTGTCGCTAGTAACCACACTGCAATCGGCGAGAGCGGCCGATATTTTTGCCATCTCTGCTCGTTTGCCCGAATCGCGATCACCACCGCAACCAAACACCGACCACAAGCGGCCCTTGCAGTGCAATCGAGCGGCACTCAATACCGCGCGCAATGCATCGGGGGTATGAGCATAGTCAACGATAACTTGCACATCGGCTTTAACATCAATGCGCTGCATGCGCCCGGGAACAGGTTCAAGTGTGGCCACCGCGGCAAGCACTTCGACCAACGTGAAGCCTTCACTACAGGCGGTGGCCACAACGGCCAGTAAATTACTAAGATTAAATTCACCCAGCAAATGCGAACGCAGTTCACCTTTGCCCCAAGGTGTACTGATCAGCGCTTGAATACCCGCATCGTGGTAATTCACTTCAGTCGCGACCACATCCGCACCACTGCTTTTAATGCCGTAAGTAATCAACGGAATATTGGTAATTTGGTTTTGAATGGTGACGGCAAAAGGGTCATCTAGGTTGATCACGCCGCGCACGATGCCGAGCTGACGGAATAGGTTCAACTTGGCATTGCCATAACTTTCCATATCGCCATGAAAATCGAGGTGATCGCGAGTGAGGTTAGTAAACACGGCTGTTTGCATCGGCACAGCAGTCACACGGTGCTGCACTAACGCGTGCGAAGAAACCTCCATGGCCAAATGGCGTACATGGCGCTGACGCAAGTCGCGCAAAATTCTCTGTGTTTGCACGGCATCTGGCGTCGTCATACCAGTATCCGTTAGCGAACTACCTATAGCGCCATAACCCAGCGTGCCCAATACCGCTACACGCTCGCCCAACGCGTGGTAAAGGCGCCCCAACAATTGCGTGCAGGTAGTCTTGCCGTTAGTACCCGTGACACCGATAACTTTTAACTCTTGGCCCGGTAAACCGTAAAAGCGCGCGGCAATCTCACTTATGTTTGCTGCTAGGTTGGGAATGGCAATAATCCAGCCGTGATCAAATTCACAGGTTACAACCCCTGCCTCAGCATCTGTTAAAGCCACCAGAGCGCCGGCAGTAAATGCCTGCGCCATAAAGGCTTGGCCGTTAGCTTGGCTACCTTGAACGGCGAAAAATAAACTGCCTGCAGTCGCCATTCGGCTATCTAAGGTAATTGACGAAATAACCAGCTCGGCCACGGCGTCAGGTAACTGAATTTCAGGCAGCAATAACTTCAATGGCAAGGTCTGTAAGAAAGCGCCCATCAACGATGCCCTCCTCGACTGACCAGTTGGGTAACCGCCGGCTCCGGCGGCACCTGCAATGCACGCAGCGCACCTTCAGTGACTCGGGCAAATACCGGCGCGGCTACGTCGCCGCCAAAATACTTACCGGCACCCGGCTCATCGACCACGACGACAATTGCCAAGCGCGGATTATCAGCTGGCGCCAAGCCTGCAAACAGCGAGCGATAGCGGCTAGCTTCATAACCATTTGGGCCAACTTTATGCGCAGTACCGGTTTTGCCGGCAACGGTATAGTTATCCAACTTTGCCCGTGTAGCGGTACCGCCTGGCTCGACTACGGTTTTCAACATATTAATCAGCTGATCCGTATAACGGTGGTCAACGATGTGCTCGCCTTGCTGTGGCGTATCATTTTTTAATAGCGACACCGGGTGCTTTATTCCCGCCCCAGCCACAATTGCGTAGGCTTGCGCCAGCTGCAGAGCAGTCACGGTGAGGCCATATCCGAATGCGTAGTTGGCCTGCACAATGGGCTGCCAGCGCTGGTGATTGGGCAGCTGGCCAGCACTTTCACCAGGGAAACCGGTATTGGAAACCTGACCAAAGCCCAAGCGCACATACATATCGCGTATCTGCTTTGGCTCCATCGTTAGCGCGACTTTGGTTAAGCCCACCTGGGAAGATTTTGTAATGATCTTAGTCACATCAATCAAACCGTAATTTACCGGGTCGAGTAACGTTTTCTTGCCCACGCGAATGTAGCCTGGCGATGTCTCGATAGGGGTGTGGGGATGAACCTTGCCAGCCTCAAGTGCCGCCATGATGGTTAACGGCTTTACCGTCGATCCCGGCTCGAACTGATCGGTCATGGCGCGATTGCGCATGGCCGCGGGCTTTAGATTTGATCGGTCATTTGGGTTGTAGCTGGGTTGGTTTGCCATCGCTAAAATTTCACCGGTTTGCACATCGATCACAACGATCGAACCGGCGCGGGCCTGATGCGCTTGAACCGCAGCCTTAAGTTCGCGATAGGCTAAATATTGCAAACGCAAATCAATGCTCAAAGCAATATCTTTCCCCGCTTCTGCCGCGCGAACCAAACCGACCTCTTTAATGTTGCGGCCACGTAAATCTCGCAGCACCTGCTTAACACCCTGTTGACCACTCAACCAAGTATCGAAGGCCATCTCCACGCCCTCTTGGCCCCGTTCATCCACATTGGTAAAACCAACAATGTGCGAGGTAACCTCAGCGGCTGGATAATAACGGCGGTACTCTTGCTCAGAACTCACCCCGGCAATACCCAGCGCCAAAACGATATCGGCATCCTGAGGCGGCAGATGGCGCTTCAGATACATAAACTCGCGTTTAGCATTTTCCGCTAAACGCTTTTGTAAACTCGCTTTACTCACACCCAAAGCACCAGCCAGACGCCCTACATCTTCTGCTGGTAATAATTTTGGATTTACCCATAGTGATTTGACCGGCGTACTCACGGCTAAAGGCTCGCCATTGCGATCGGTAATAACGCCCCGGTAGGCGGCAATACGCTCTTCCCGCAGGGTGCGAGCTTCGCCTTGGCCCTGCAAAAATTCAAAACCTTTTTCTTCGCCTGGCAACACCTGCACGCGCGCCAAATGCCAGGTGATGGCAACCACCAGCACAAGCAGAAAGGCCACAGCGAAAACAAAGCGCCAGCGCGCCAGCTGAAATGGTTTTTGAACCCGACTCATGGTTGCACCATGATGGTCGATGCCGCATCGGGTAGGCGCATCTGCAATTTTTCAACCGCAAGTTTTTCAACCCGACTGTAGGCGGCCCAGGTACTCTGCTCAAGCAGGTATTGACCACGCTGAACTTCTAATTCACCGGCCTCTCTACGCAAAGACTCAAGCTGAAAAAAAGCGATGCGGGCATCGTGTGTTGAACGCACAACCAATAGCGCAGAGGCAGCCACAAGCAGCCACAATAGTACTGTTATGAGTACCAAGGCTGCCTTAGGTTGGTCTTTCACTGCAATCGGATTTTGCACCCAATTTCCCTGTTTTTTTGTGTTAGCAAATAATTATTGTCGTGTCTGTTATTTTGCTGCGCTGTTAAATCGATAAATCGAATCAACAACTAGGCTAATTTTTTCGCACAACGCATTACAGCGCTTCGTGAGCGCTGATTTTCGGCCAATTCGGCAGCGCCCGCTTTCACGGCTTTGCCTAGGCTCTTCATTGTTTTGTTTAGCTGGCTATCCATAACCGGCAAACCTTTGGGCAACTGCTGCCCACGCTCCTGATCGCGAATGAAACGCTTAACCAGTCGATCCTCTAGCGAATGAAAACTAATCACTACCAAATGGCCGCCAACCTTTAATGCCGTAAGGGCAGCGGTCAAAACCTGTTCTAAATCTTTCAGCTCGCTGTTAATGAAAATTCGAATACCTTGAAAGGCTCGCGTTGCGGGGTGCTTATGCTTTTCCCACGCAGGGTTGGCCTCGGTAACAATTTTTGACAAACGCCCAGTGGTTACAATGGGCTCAAGCGCCTGCTCGCGCACTATCGCGTTGGCAATGCGCTTGGCAAAACGCTCCTCGCCGAATTCTTTCAGCACGAACGCAATTTCTTCTGCATCCGCGCTGGCAATCCAATCTGCAGCACTCAAGCCTCGCGTCGTATCCATGCGCATATCCAGCGGGCCATCCTGCATAAAACTAAAACCGCGCTCTGCTTGATCCAACTGAGGAGACGACACGCCCAGATCGAGCAGAACACCATCGACGCTGGCTGGCTCCACCCAGGTCAACAAATCAGCAAAGCTGCCGTGCTTAATCGAAAATCGAGTATCGATTTGCGCCAAGGCCTCGCCTTCAGCGATAGCCTGAGGGTCTTTATCAACCCCAATCAATTTGCCGGTTGGCGCCAAGCGCTCCAATATCAGACGGCTGTGACCACCGCGGCCAAAGGTGCCGTCCATATAAAGACCATCGAGAGGCCCAACAAGCGCCTCTACCGCTTCATTTAACAAGACGGTGTAATGTGCGGTCTTTTTCATATTCATTCGCTATAGGGATAAAGATTGCATTTCGTCTGGCATCTCGCCGCCATCGGCATCGGCGTCCAACCAGTTTTGCCAACCTTCTTCGCTCCAAAGCTCTAATTTTTTACCCTGCCCAACCAACATCAATTTCTTGTCGAGCTGCGCATACTCGCGCAGGGTGGGTGGCAGCAACACCCGGCCATTGGCGTCGACATCGAGTGGCGTGGCATAACCGATCAACAGTCGCTGTGTGCGACGCGCAATCTTGTTAAAGCTGGGCAAAGCTTCAATTTTGGGCAGAATTTCTAACCACTGAGGTTCGGGATAAACCAACAAACAGCGCTCTTCGGTGTGAGCAGTAACCACCAATCGACCGCCACACACTTCTACCAGCGTTTCGCGAATACGCGCTGGAATCGCCAGACGCCCTTTCGCGTCCATGCTGATGGTATGGCTGCCGAGAAACACTATTTCCCACCTAAGAGTCGTTTCAAACCACTAAATTCCACTTTTATCCACTTTTTCCCACATTCACACACTATAAATCCGCGCACTTTAAAGTCAAGCAAAGTGACGTGAACTAGGCCGTAAAGTCGCGAAAAATGCAGGGAAAGGTTACGAAGATGCAACCAAACAACAGACTGCAGGAGGGTTTAACTTTTAAAAATCAGAGAGATAGCAGCAACACTTAATGTATCACTTTAAGTGTGCAACCCTTTCGTATTAAGAAACATGAGGAATATAACTAAAGAGTATGAGCTGCTTGCGCCCTGAGGACGCAAGCACTCAAATAAAGCGTTGAGCCAGCCGGTAAGCCGGGTTCTGTCGTGGACAGTCATTCATCTGGGACAGATGTCACCATCTGCCTCAAGCAATCTACCCGCCTTCAGCACGGGTCGCACTATAGAAGGCCTATTTGATCTTGCTCCGAGTGGGGTTTACCTAGCCACAGACTGTTACCAGCTGCGCGGTGCGCTCTTACCGCACCATTTCAACCTTACCGGCGCTTGCGCGCTTAGGCGGTTTATTTTCTGTTGCACTTTCCGTAGGCTCGCGCCTCCCAGGCGTTACCTGGCACTCTACCCTGTGGAGCCCGGACTTTCCTCCCCCTTGCGGGAGCGACTGTCTAGCTGGCTCGCGCTCACAATAATCAAGCTGGCACCTCAATTCAACTGCTAATTTCAGCCTATGTACCAACTTCGCCGGTTTAGTCTATCTTTTAATGGGTAAATTGGACGCAATGCTATAGGCAAACCCAAACGCCAGCGGCATACTCCAACTGCACATGCTTGAAACACCATTCAAATAATATAAAAAACGCCGGAGAGCAGCATGATCAAACCACTCAAAAATTTTCTACCCCTAGCTATTAGCGCGGTCATTGCGAGCGCCGCGACGGCACAAGACCTTGTCCTCGAGGAAGTCGTCGTTACCGCACAAAAGCGGGTCGAGCGCCTGCAGGATGTCCCGATTTCAGTCAACGCCGTCTCGGGCGCAAAAATGGAGGAGGCTGGCATCACCAACCTCGAAGGCATGACCGCCTACGTACCCAACCTGACCATGAACCAAACAGGTATCGGCACTATTATTGCCATCCGCGGTATCAGCTCGGGTATTAACCAAGGTTTCGAACAATCCGTGGGCCAGTATGTGGATGGCGTCTATTACGGACGCGCACAGCTGGCGCGCGCACCCTTTATGGATCTCGAACGGGTAGAAGTCTTGCGCGGCCCGCAAAGTATTTTATTCGGTAAAAACTCCATCGGTGGCGCCATCAGCATGGTAACGGCCAAACCCACCGAAGAGTTTGAAGGTCAGGTTACTGCTCTCTATGAGCCTAGCCACGGTGAAAAGGACTTGCGGGTTGTGCTCTCAGGGCCGTTAACCGACACGCTATCCGGCCGCTTATCCCTTATGGGGCGCGACATGGATGGTTACTACGAAAACACCACGCTCGACCGTGATGAATCAGGCGATAAAGAGCAGGTTATTCGCGGTCAATTGAAATGGGATGCCTCAGAGGATCTAACCGTTAACCTGAAGCTCGAGACCGGTTCTTTTGATACCAAAGGGCGAAACTTAGAGCCTATAAACGCTACCGAGCTACCAGGCGGCACACCCTACGCTGCAATTCTTTCAGTTCTAATAGGCGGTCAATACGCCCTAGACACTGAGCAGGACTTTAAAAGACAGTCTAACGGTGACTACTCCAATAACAACACGGAAAATGCCACGTTAACAATCGACTATGCTCTTGGAGAGCATACTTTAACCGCTATATCAGGCTACAACGCTTACGATTACGAAGAAGACTGCGATTGCGATTTTACGGGTGCAACCATTTTCACTGCAGACAGCAGAGAGGATTTCAAACAATTTAGCCAAGAAATCCGTATAGCCTCACCAGGCGGTGAAACTGTAGATTATATTGGAGGCCTTTTTTATCAAAGTAGTGAAATGACATTTGACGACGCCATTCGGATTCCAAGCAACAGCCTTCTGCCCATTGCGTTAGCTGGCCCAAGCAGTCCACCTTCATTGCAAGCGATCGCTCCACTTTTAGCGAACACATCATCACAAAGGGACTTCACACAAGACTCCGAACTTTGGGCTGCTTTCGCCCAAGTGACGTGGAATATTTCTGATGACTGGCGGCTGACCGCTGGCGGTCGCTACACAACCGAAGATAAAGATGCAACACGCCGCCAATATCACGTGGCTGGAGGCATGGAACAGCCTACAGGAACTCCACTACCACCAAACTATTACAATATTTTGTACGGCTTATTTAAAATAGAGCCATATCAACCAATCGCCGATAACCGCTCCGAAGGTAAATTCACACCGTTAATTACATTACAGTGGGATATCACAGACGACATAATGCTTTACGCAACATACACAGAAGGCTTTAAATCCGGAGGCTTCGATGTTCGCTCAAACGCTCACCCAGACCCTGCAGTTGTAAACGCAACCCGAGGGGCAGAAGACTTGGTTGGCGTATTTGAATACGAAGAAGAACAAGCCAAGAGCTTTGAAATTGGCAGCAAAATGACCCTCGCCGATGGCGCTGCAGAACTTAACATTGCCGCATTTCGTACCCAAATTACCGACATGCAAACCAGTCAGTTCGATGGTGTTCTCGGTTTCAACGTCACCAACGCCGGCGAGGCGACTACCCAAGGTGTAGAACTCGATGGCCGCTGGCTGGTCGCTACGGGGCTAACACTTAGCGGTTCCATTGGATATTTAGATTTTGTCTACGACGAGTTCCCCAACAGCCAATGCTATTTTGGGCAAACCTCAAACAGCGCAACCAACCCAGGCCTGTGTGACTTAAAAGGAGAGTCACGCGAGTTCGCTCCCGAGTTTCAGGGCACCGTGTCAGCTGATTACAGTCAGCCCATGGGTGATAATTTAGAGTGGCGCATAACCGGCGATGTAAATTTTAGCGATGCTTACTACACCTCACCCACCCTTGACCCAAACCTTAAACAAGATGCCTACGCCAAGTTAAACCTACGCTTAGCGGTTGGCTCTCAGGATGGTATGTGGGATGTCGCACTGGTGGGCAAAAACTTAACCGATGAATCTATCGCTACCTTCGGTAATCAATTGCCCGTTTCTACCACATTAACCGGTGGCACCGGCACCGCCTATTACAGCTTCTACGAAAGACCCCGCAGCATCGCCCTTCAAGGTACCATGCGTTTTTAACACCACGCTCGCATAAAAAACGGGAAGCCTAGCTTCCCGTTTTTTATGCGTGGCTACAACTGAGCCAAACTGGCTTGAATAATCTGCCAGGCCTGCTCCGGCGTATCAACAAACTGAAATAAGTTAACATCGTCAGGGCTTATCATGCCCTCCTGCACCAACACCTCAAAATTAAGTAACCGCGACCAAAATTCTCGACCAAAGATTAAAATAGGCAGCGGCTTAATTTTGTCGGTTTGCACCAAAGTTAGCGCCTCGAATAACTCATCCAAGGTACCGAAACCGCCGGGAAATACCACCAGCGCTTTGGCGCGCATCAAAAAATGCATTTTGCGCATGGCAAAGTAGTGAAACCGGAAGCACAGCTCCGGTGAAATATAGGGGTTCGGGTACTGCTCGTGCGGCAATACAATATTTAAACCAACCGACTTAGCCTGAGCTTCAGATGCTCCCCTGTTAGCGCCTTCCATCACCCCTGGCCCACCGCCGGTAATAACATGCAACTCACCGCTGGCACTGGCTGGTGACTCGCGCGCTATCAAGCTTGCTAACTCTCTGGCCTGCTCATAAAAACGGGCATTGCGTAAATTCACTTGCGCCTTTGCAAGCAATTGTTGATCGCGGCAACCTTGCTCGGTTAGCTGTTCGACAAGATTCTGCGCTGTCTCGAGATCGGGCGTTCGAGCGCTACCGAAAATCACCACCGTTTGATTAACACCCAAGGCCTGTAACACCGCCTCGGGTTTGCTAAGCTCCAACATCAAACGCACCGGCCGAAGCTCTTCGCTCAACATGAAATCTTGATCGGTATAGGCCAAACGATAGGCCGAGGAGCACAACTGAGGGTTGCCGCACAAGACGTCATCGGGGTATTTTGCGTGTTCTACTTCATCGGCAGCGGAATAAAAAAGCCGATTTTTACTTCTCGTCGATTTTGCCATACAACATCCTTTTTAGGCGCGACGGATATATTTACTGCGCTGATATGCGCCCTAAAACATCCACTTAAATTTTAATTAAACAACGCTTTCTGTACATAAAAATTTATGCGTAATTACTTACTTTTGATCCACATACCACTGGTACAGTTGCTTTTTTTTCACACCGGTAATGTTCTCGGCGAGCGCGCTGGCTTTTTTGGGCGGCAATTCAGCGGCCAACAGTGCCATGATCCGAGTGGCCTCCGAATCTAGCGCGGCGGCGTCCGGCTTAGGTGCGCCCTGTACTAATAAGACAATTTCGCCGCGCTGTTGATTTGAATCGGCTGCCACCTGTGCCAGCACGTCCGCCGCGCTGCCGGTTAAAAACGTCTCGAAGGTTTTGGTTAACTCGCGCGCCACCACCACCGGCCTTTCGGCGCCAAAAACGGCAACGACATCTTGCAAAGATTCAAGGATGCGGTGCGGCGCCTCATAGAAAATCGTGGTGCCGGTATTGCCCACCAGCTCAGCCAAGCGCTTTTGCCGAGCTACCTGCTTGGCCGGTAAGAAGCCCTCGAAACTGAATCTATCCGACGCCAAACCAGAGGCCGCCAGCGCCGCAATCAAGGCACAGGCACCGGGAATTGGCACAACCCGCACACCAGCGGCTTGCGCGGCGGCAACCAACTGATAGCCTGGGTCAGACACCAGCGGGGTGCCGGCATCAGATATCAAGGCAATACTCTCACCCGCGCGTAATTTCTCGATCAAATACTGGGTGCGCTTGCTGTCGCTGTGATCGTGGTAGGCCAGCAAAGGTGTTTTGATGTGAAAATGTTCCAGCAGCTTAGCGCTGTGACGTGTATCCTCAGCAGCAATTAACTGGACCGTTTGAAGAGTTTCCACCGCTCGCGGTACCATATCGCCCAAATTGCCGATAGGCGTTGCAACAACATATAAAGTAGGTTCAGTCATGAATCGACGCTTGTGCAATGAAAGGTAAAGGTAAGAGACCGGATCATACCATGATACAAAGCAACCCTCAGAACCCGCGTGTTAACGGCCTAACACTGGCGAGCATCGCCGCCGTGTTACTATTGGCGGCCTGCTCGGCGCCGGTTAAGAAAGCCGACGTAGACAGCGCCGAACCGACGGTACAAGTAACGCAAGAAGCCGTGCAAACCCTATTGCTGGCAGCCCGAACCGCGCAATCGCCAGAAAAAGAGCGGTTATTGATCAAATCGGCAACCTACCTTTACGACCTAGGCGACAAAGACTGGGCAAGGAACCTGCTTGGTTCCATCGATGCCGATACACTCGCGCCCGCAGACCTGTGGAGCTATACCCAAATCTATAGCGACATCACCCTCGAGCAAGACGCCAATTTTATTGCTCGCTTAGTGCTGATGAACCCTAAGCTCGTAGCGCAATGGGAGTTGATGCCCAAAGAGGTCTACGTGGACATTCGCAGCCGGCGCGCCAAGCTGCTGCAAAAACTGGGCGAAACCGAACTCGCCGTGACCGAATATCTTGCCCTCGACCACGCCAGCCTAGATCCAGAACTCAAGGCGGCTAACCAAGAAGCCCTATGGCAAACCCTGATGGAGCAACCCTGGCAAAATTTGCATGCCTTTGCGATGGAAACCCGGGAACTCGAACCCAAAGGCTGGTACGAACTGGCCGCGCTGAGCAAGCACAATCAACATCAATTAGAGTCGCAATTAAGCGGCGTCGACGACTGGATGATGCGCTGGCCCGGCCACCCAGCCGCAAGCCGATTGCCAAACGACCTCCAGTTACTGCAAAAGCTCATTGCCGAGAAACCGTCAAACATCGCGCTACTCTTGCCCGTTAGCGGTAAACTCGGCCGTGCTGGCCGTGCTATTCGCGACGGCTTTTTCGCCGCCTACTATCAATCCCTGCAAGCCGGTAGCCCAAGCGCGACCATCACCCTGTACGACACCAACGTTGGCGATATTTCCAGCCATTACCAACGCGCAGTTGATGCCGGTGCCCAGATGATTATTGGCCCGCTCGACAAGGATAAAGTGGCTGAGCTGGCACTTCTACCCGAATTGCCAGTGGCCACCTTGGCGCTCAACCGCGTCGAGCAGCCTGGGCAGCTCATGCCGCCGCGGCAATTAATCCAATTTGGTTTATCGGCGGAGGACGAAGCGCGGCAAGCGGCTCGTCGCGCTTGGTTAGAAGGGCACCGGCTGGCCATGGTGATTGCGGTAGACGCAAGCTGGGCCGACCGCAGCGCCGTGGCGTTTATCAGCGAGTGGAATAGTTTGGGCGGCACGGTCGTGGATTACACAAAATTCACCGGCAAAGCCGACTACTCGAAAGTTATTCAGCGCGGGCTACTGATTGATAAGAGCCAAAGCCGCGCCAACAATATCAGAAATATTCTTGGCCGCTCCATGGAGTTTGAACCAAGGCGCCGCCAAGACGTCGACATGATTTTCTTAACCGCGCTGCCCAACCAAGCTCGGCAAGTAAAGCCAACGTTAAAATTCCACCAAGCCAGCAACATCCCGGTTTTTGCCACCAGCCACATCTACACAGGGGAGGCCGACGCGAAACTCGATAGCGATCTCAATGGCATTCGCTTTAGCACCTTGCCATGGGTATTCGACTCGCAAAGTGAGGAGAAAAAAGCCATTGAAAGATTTTCCAAAGATCCGGCCTTTAATCGCTTATACGCCATGGGTGTAGACGCCTTTCATCTCTACCCAAGGCTAAGGCAACTGCAAGAAATACCCAGCGCGCGGCTGTTCGGCGCCACGGGTAATTTACAGCTGCTCGGCAACGGTCAGATCGAGCGAGAGCAGATGTGGGCACAGATCAAAAGCGGCATTGCGAAGCCAATGCCCGTACTTGTCAGTATCAACCCGAGCGACACGATAAACGAATGAATACTGGCGCCGAAGCTGAGCAATTGGCGGAACAGTTTCTCATCGCGCAAGGCTTAAGGCCGATCGGGAAAAATTTTCGCTGTAAAGGCGGCGAGCTGGATTTGATTATGCAGCACCAGCGCTGCACAGTTTTTGTCGAGGTTCGGCTGCGCAGCAATAGGCTGTTTGCCAGCCCCTTAGAATCGGTGACCTTGGCAAAACAAAAAAAGCTTAAATTAGCGGCGCAACACTTTTTACAAGAACACCCAAAGCTCGCGCAAATGGCCTGCCGCTTCGACGTCATCGCCTACAACGGCTTATCAGAAACGCCTGAATGGATACAGGCGGCCTTCGAATAAGAAGGTGCGAAACCTAACTAACTGTGTAATATAGGTCCCCAATCATTATGGAACAGCGCGTAATACAACTGTTTCACGAAAGCATTGAAGCAACCATGAACGCCGGCGAGCAATTTGCACCATTGATTGCCGACGCCAGCCAACTCATCGTCAACGCCTTGCTGCAAGAGCGCAAGCTGTTAGTGTGTGGCAATGGCATAGGTACGAGCAATGCGCAACTACTCACGGCATCTTTGGTAAATCGGTTCGAACAAGAGCGGCCCAGCTTGCCGGCCATAAGTATTGGCGTTGACGCCACAGTAAACAGCGCGATAGCCAACGAACACAATTACAATGAAATTTACGCAAAACAAATCCGCGCGCTAGGCAACGCCGGTGACATATTGGTAGTATTTGCCAGCAGCGGTAACAGCAGTATTCTGGTGCAAGCCATCAGTGCTGCGCGCGATAAAAACATGCAAATCATCGTATTGAGTGGGCAAAATAGCGCCGATATTGCCGCCGTTTTAGACGCCCACGATATCGAACTGCGGGTGCCGTCAGAATCTATTGCCCGGGTACATGAGGTACATTTACTCAGCATTTTCTGTCTGTGTGATCTAATTGACCGTCAACTTTTTGGAGGTTACGCCTAATGCGTTTCGCCCTACTGCTCACCACGTTAATGACTTCCGTATTGTTCATCTCTGGCTGCAGCCACATTGTCGGCGCCGCATCTGAAACACCGATAGCACAGGACCCTAAGCAGCGCAGCCTTGGCGCGGCTCTTGACGATGAAAAAATCGAAATTGCGACCCTTGTCAATTTACGCAAGGCATCGCCCTTGCTCGAAAATGCCAACATCTCTGTTACGAGTTTCAACGGCATAGTGCTATTAACTGGCCAAGTTCAAGCAACAGACATGAAAGCACTGGCCGGCGAAGAAACGCGAAAAGTAAACCGAGTACGCGAAGTTCACAACGAACTCGCCATTCAAGGTAACTCGTCCGTATTAACGTCTACGAGCGACACTTGGTTAACCTCAAAAGTAAAAACCAAAATGATGGCGGATATGAATCTCGACAGCGGCCGGGTCAAGATTGTCACCGAGTCGGGTGTGGTTTACCTGATGGGCCTGTTAACCCGCAAAGAGGCGAACCGCGCCGCAGAGATTGCTAGGACTACAGGTGGCGTACAGAAAGTTGTGAAAGTGGTTGAATACATCGATTAAAAACTGCGATTAAAGCGCGTAAATTAAAAAGGGCAGCCAATTGGCTGCCCTTTTTTCACTTACAAATGACGAAATTTAGTCAATGTAACAAAGCAATTTACAAGCGCTCAATCGCAATCGCCGTTGCCTCGCCACCGCCGATACACAAGCTCGCCACACCTTTGTGCTTACCTTGCTGCTCAAGTGCCGCCAATAAAGTCACGATGATCCGAGCGCCCGACGTTCCCAATGGGTGCCCCAAAGCGCAGGCGCCGCCATTAATGTTAACCTTTTCGTGCGACAAATTAAGTTCGCTCATCGCCGCCATGGCAACCACGGCGAAGGCCTCGTTAATTTCAAAAAGATCCACATCTTGCGCCGACCACTGAACTTGATCGAGCAGCTTTTTCATGGCGGTAACGGGCGCGGTGGTAAACCACTCCGGCTCGTGGGCAAACTGGCTATAACCCTTTATCACCGCCAACGGCTGCAAACCTTTTTGCGTCGCGGTGGACGCGCGCATTAACACCAGCGCGGCTGCACCATCGGAAATTGAACTGGCATTGGCGGCCGTCACCGTGCCGTCTTTTTTAAACGCTGGCTTCAGTTGCGGAATTTTTTCAGGCCGTGCATTGCCGGGCTGTTCATCCACCGAGACGGTTTCTTCGCCCTTGCGCGTCGAAAAGGCCACCGGGACAATCTCTCGCTCAAAACGACCTTCGGCAATGGCCCGATTGGCTCGCGCCAACGACTCTATGGCATAGGCATCTTGCTGCTCGCGGCTAAAGCTGTACTTGCTGGCACAGACTTCGGCAAAATTGCCCATCAGGCCGCCTTCATAGGCATCTTGTAAACCGTCTAGGAACATATGGTCTAGCAATTCACCATGGCCTAAACGATAGCCGGCACGCGCCTTAGCCAACAGATAAGGCGCATTGGACATGCTTTCCATACCGCCAGCAACAGCGACCTCAATGTTTCCCGCACGCAACGCATCGGCGGCCATCATGACGGTTTTCATGCCCGAACCGCAGACCTTATTCACCGTGGTACAAGGTACGCCAATCGGCAAGCCGGCCTTCAACGCGGCCTGCCGCGCGGGCGCCTGCCCTAGGCCGGCGGGCAAGACACAGCCCATCAATACTTCATCCACATCCGCAGCAGCCACGCCAGCATCGACTAAGGCGCCTTTAATGGCGCTAGCACCTAATTCCGGAGCGCTCACACTGCTTAGGGCTCCTTGCATGCCACCCATTGGCGTTCGAGCAATCCCCACAATCACAATCGGGTCGCTTACATTTACATCATTCATCTCTCATTCCTCACGGTTGTGTGCTCATTCCGAGCGCGCCTAATGGCCTTCAATCCGCACAAACTGGGCAATTGTTATCGCCTCTAAAAATTTCCAACTGTCGGATTATACCAGAGCCTAGGCCTCAATCGATAAACCCACCTATTCAAGCCAAACTGACGCTTGATCGGGCCCAAACCACAACTAAGCGCAGCCACTTTAGCAAGAAGCAACAGCCGTGCTAACATGGCCTTCCAATCATGGAGGACTCACTATGGGCACATCTGCCATTGTTACACTGGTTATTCTTGCGCTATTTATTTTCTATGTCGTGGGTATTTTTAACCAATTGGTTGCCCTAAAGAATCGATTTGAAAATGCATTTGCGCAAATAGAGGTACAACTAAAACGCCGCTATGACCTGATCCCTAACTTGGTGGAAACGGCTAAGGGCTACATCAAGCACGAGCGCGAAACCCTAGAGGCCGTGATTGCCGCCCGTAATCAAGCGCTATCTGGGCTGAAGGAAATGGCGGGGCAAGTTGGCGACGCCGCCAGTGTAGCCAAGTTAAATCAGGCAGAGGGCATGCTCAGTCAAGCACTTGGCAAGCTGAATGTGGTTGTTGAAGCCTACCCAGACCTGAAAGCCAATCAAAACATGATGCAGCTCTCGGAAGAGTTAACCTCAACCGAGAATAAAGTGTCTTTCGCTCGCCAAGCCTTCAACGACGCGGTTACCGCTTACAACAGTTACAAACAAAGCTTCCCGCCCGTATTTTTCGCGAGTTTATTTGGCCACAGCAAAGATGCGACTTTACTCGAGTTTGCCGACAGCGCCGCTATTCAGGAAGCGCCAAAAATCGCCTTTTAAGGAACGTCGCGAGACGCCCAACCGGCGTCTCGCAACTTATCACCCAGCATTGCAGCAACAGATAACAACAAACCCTAGCCGGTGAATAGCCCTCTAGCCTTCGGATATTGGCGGTAAAACACTCAGGCGCACGCCATCGGGAAACCCATGCAATGAATTTTTTTGAACATCAAGACCAGGCCAAGAGCCAAACGAAAAAACTCATACTGCTTCTGGCTCTCGCCGTACTTGCGCTTATCATTATCACCACCCTCTTCGTCGCCCTGCTGCTGCACTACTCCCAAGGCGCAGCACTACCCAGCACCGCGCAACAAAACTTTTGGCAGAATTTCTTTAGCCTGCTGGACTGGCATTTATTGCTCAGTGTTGCCTTCGTCGTTCTCGCGGTTGTCTTACTCGGCAGCCTTTACCGCATCAGCCAGCTGCGCCAAGGCGGTGCGGTGGTGGCGGAATCCTTAAACGGGCGGTTGCTCAACACAGCGGACTGCGATCTTAAGGAAAAACGCCTGCTCAATATCGTCGAGGAAATGGCCATTGCCGCCGGTGTACCCGTTCCGCCCGTGTACCTGCTGGACGAAACCGGCATTAATGCCTTCGCCGCCGGCTATCAGCCAAAGGATGCGGTCATCGGCGTCACGCGCGGCTGCCTTGAGCAATTAAACAGAGAACAATTACAAGGTGTTATTGCGCATGAATATAGCCATATATTACACGGCGACATGCGATTAAATTTGCGCTTAGTTGGTATTCTTCACGGCATTTTATTAATAGGCCTAATCGGCCACATGCTGCTGCGCTCGGGTCGACACTCGCGCAAAAACGGCGGCGGCATTGCGCTATTTGGTTTGGGCCTGATAATCATCGGCTTTGCCGGTACTTTTTGTGGCAACTTGATTAAGTCGGCGGTTAGCCGGCAGCGGGAATACTTGGCCGATGCGTCTGCCGTTCAATTCACTCGAAACCCATTGGGCATTAGCGAAGCGCTACAGCGTATCGGTGGCTACCCTGCGTCATCGAGTATTGAGGCGGAAAACGCCAGTGAATATAGCCATTTTTATTTTGCCAATGGGCTGCGCAACTGGGCCAGTGGTTGGTATTCCACCCACCCACCGCTCGATGACAGAATTCGTCGTATCGATCCCCGATGGAAAGGTGCTTTTTTATCGCAAAAGTCTGCCGACCTAGAATTAAACAGCAACACCCAAGCAAGTCAAAACACTGAGCAAAGTGCAAATTTTTCAGGCTTCGCCGCTACAGCTTCAACATCTACAACAAGATCAGAAACACAGCAAAACCCTGCCCATGCATCAACTAGCCAAGGCCAGCATTTATCTGCTCAAAACATTAGCGCTGAAATAGGCAGCCCCAGCGAGACCTCAATAGCCGCAGCCGGTCAGCTTCTCGATAGCATTGATGCGAACATTCGAGAGGCCTGCCACAACCCCGCTAGTGCCATGGCGATTATTTATGGTTTACTGTTTACCGAGGCCGCAAAACTCGAGCAAGAATCCTACATCGGCATTCACGCCCCCAAGCCCATTTTCAACCTCTACAAACATTACCTAGGCGCCGTGGCGGCATTGCCCATCGCTCAAAGGCTACCAGTTATAGATCTTTGCCTGCCTTCGTTAAAAGCACTTTCTGAACCACAGCTAACGCAATTTAGAGGTGTTATTATCGGATTAATTAAAGCCGACAACCATTTAAGCTTGGCCGAGTGGTGTGTTTTTCGCATTCTACAAAACTACTTATTTACGCGAAAAAAATCCCAAGGAAAGCCACTCGATATCGCCGACTGTGATGTAGAGATTGACCAGATTTTAACGCTTGTGGCGCAGCAGAGTTCGACTAGCTCGCAGCAAAAGGCATACAACAATGCGCTAACATCGCTCAACATGGAGGCCCGCGAATTAGGTGCACAAGCAGCTTTTTCTACGCTAGATAAATCACTGTCCACACTCAATCGACTAAAACCACTGCAAAAACCTCGGCTACTCAAGGCGCTGATGCTGTCAATACAAACAGATGGCGTCATTGATATCGCAGAGTACGAGCTACTAAGAGTCATCGCCGATGGGCTAGATTGCCCTATGCCGTTGCTGCACTAGAACAGACTTATCTCACCCATAAAAAAACCCGCAAAAGCGGGTTTTTTATGGGCTGATTATCACCTGAACTACTGATCAGCATCAAAGGTAGCAACAGCAGGATTGTAAATTGCGCGGGTATCAAAGCCTCGCAATTCCTGCTTATCGAACATACCAAAGCTCATTAGATTCAGCCAGCTGCGATCATTGATATCGATACTGTATTGGAAATTGAAATTTCCGTCGCTGTCAAAGTTAGGGTAATCGGGAAAGTTCGCCTTCAAAATTTCAACGGCACTATCGGCCAGCTCGTTCATTTCTAACAAATGGTAGCCTTGCGCCATGACCGCCAAAGCATCGGGCACAGCTGGCGTCAGCTGGAAGTTTTCCACCACATAGCGACCACGGTTAGCGGCGGCAAGGTAGGCGCCACGCTTGAAATAATAATTTGCCACGTGAATTTCGTAACGCGCCAAAATATTGCGTAGATGGATCATTCGCTTGCGCGCATCGCCGGCATACTGGCTATCGGGGTAACGCGCGATCAACTGGGCGAAATGGGCGAAGGATTCGCGCGCAGCACCTGGATCGCGATCGGTTAAATCCGACGGAATGAAACGCTCAAATATGCCCTGATTTTGCGTATAGGAGGTTAAGCCCTTCATGTAATAGGCATAATCGACGTTGCGGTGCTGTGGGTGCAAACGGATGAAGCGATCCGCTGCTGCAATCGCCGCCTCGGGCTGATTACTTTTGTAATAACCGTAAATTAACTCCAGCTGCGCCTGCTCAGCGTAGGCGCCGAAGGGGAAGTTCTCTTCCAGCAGCTGTAGATTTCTAATAGCTGGCTCCCATTGGCTGCTATTAAGCAGGCGCTGAGCCGCATCGTAAAACTCCTTCTCCGTGCTTACTTTTGGCTCGTCATCAGTACTGGAACAACCTGCCACCAGCAACAATGCGGCGATCAATGCAATAAAGGGGATTTGGCGAAGGGTCATGTAACTACTCTTGAATACAATAAATTGACGTAAACGAACGGCTGACGGAAAGGCCAAGCCTACAACAACACAAAAACCGGTATTTAACCCTGTTGTCATCCCGCCGAAACCCATAAGGCACTAGGGTTCTTGGGCCACAGCGCGTAAACTAGACGGCCATTTAAACACAGCCGTTGAAGATACCAAACCCCCATGCCCTCGGATAGCCAACAAATCCAATTAGACGCCAAAGTACCCAATAACGCCGGCGGTATGCGCATTGATGCCATGGCCAGCAGCCTGTTTCCCGACTACTCAAGAGCCAGACTGCAAACCTGGATTAAAGACGGCGTACTAACGCTCGACGGCAAGCCCTGCCGAAGCAAGGACAAGTGTTATGGCGGCGAGCGCCTGTCGCTCAATGTCGTGCTCGAAGCGGCTGGTGATTGGGTTGCCCAAGATATTGATTTAGATGTGGTTTTTGAAGACGAACACATTCTCGTGCTAAACAAACCTGCGGGCCTTGTGGTGCACCCAGGCGCGGGCAACCACGATGGCACACTGCTAAACGCACTGCTGCATCACTGCCCTGATCTACAATTGATTCCCCGTGCTGGTATCGTGCACCGGCTAGATAAAGACACCACCGGGCTCATGGTGGTGGCGAAAACCCTGATCGCGCAGAATGATTTAGTGGCCCAGCTGCAGGCCCGAACCGTCAAGCGCGAGTACGATGCACTTGCGCTTGGTCGCATCATTGGCGGCGGCACAATCGATCAACCCATGGGTCGCCACCCCACCCAGCGCACCAAAATGGCGGTGGTTGAACACGGTGGCAAAGAAGCCATTACCCACTACACCATTCAGCGCCGCTACAAGCACTACACCCTCGTGCGCTGCCAACTCGCCACCGGGCGCACGCACCAGATACGGGTGCACATGGCGTGGATGAAGCATCCGCTTGTGGGCGACCAAACCTATGCCGGTGGCCGCCAATTAGCCGCCGGCTTGAGCTTAACCTTAAGGGAGGCCCTCGCTGCCTTCCCGCGCCAAGCCTTGCATGCGGCACAACTTGGCCTGAACCACCCAGTCAGCGGCGAGGCCATGCACTGGCAATGCGAACGCCCAGAGGACTTTAAAGCCCTGCTGGCGCTAATGGCCGAGGAAGATAGCCTTGCACGCTAAGCTCACACTGATTACCCCGCCATGGCCGGCGCCAGCAAATGTAAAGGCCGCCATCAGCTGCCGTAATACGGGAGCGAGCCAAGGCGCTTACGCGGCCGGCAACTTGGCTCTGCACGTTGATGATGACCCAGCCTTGGTCGCCAAAAATCGCAATGCCCTGCAGCGCCAGCTAGGTGTCGATCACATTCAATGGCTTGAGCAAGTGCACGGCACCCATGTGGTCAGCGCCCAAGCCGATGGGCTCACCCGCACCGCCGATGCCTGCATCACCGCGCAAACGAAACTCGCCTGCAGTGTCATGACAGCCGACTGCTTACCCCTGCTTCTGTGCGACCAAGCTGGCACCCAAGTCGCCGCCGTGCACGCGGGTTGGCGCGGCCTAGCCAAGGGCGTTATTGCCGAAACCATCAAGCATTTCAACTGTAAACCTCACCACATCATCGCTTACCTAGGCCCCGCCATTGGCAAGACCCATTTTGAAGTGGGCGTTGAGGTGCTCGAGGCGTTTTTCGAATTGGCCGGCGATAGCGACGCCGCAGATGCCATCGCCAGCGCCTTTCAGCCCAGCATGAAGCCGTTAAAATTCCACGCCGATCTCTATGCGCTGGCTCGGCTGGCGTTGGCACAATCCGGTGTTAAGCAAATCTACGGCGGAGACTATTGCACCTTCGATGACGCGAATCGCTTTTACTCCTACCGCCGCGATGGCCAAACCGGGCGCATGGCCAGCCTCATCTGGCTCGATTGATTTACATCAAGCAGGCACAGGGTTTTGCGCTCCTCTGCTTGAATTTTCCCCCTGCTACCCTTACTTCTGTAATAACGCAGCTGCCTGTGCAGCAAAACAAACAGAGGTGTTGAGATGCGAATTGATCGTTTAACTAACCAATTGCAAATGGCGTTGTCCGATGCTCAGTCGCTGGCCGTTGGCCGCGATCACCCGCAGCTAGAGCCCAGCCATTTGTTGCTCGCCCTACTCGACCAACAAGCCGGTACCGTGCGCCCTTTACTGGCACAAGCGGGGTTTGACGTGACTGGGTTGCGCAACGGGCTGGCCAAGAAACTCGATCAACTGGCCCGCATCCAAAACCCCAACGGCGATGTGCACATGTCGCCGGAGCTCGGTCGCCTGCTCAACCTTGCCGACAAACACGCACAAAAATCTGGCGATAAATTTATCTCCAGCGAAACGCTGTTGTTGGCCGCCATGGAGGAAGGCAATAGCGACCTGGCCAAAATGTTGGCGCAGTTCGGCAACGTGCAGCGGTTAAAATCAGCCGTAGAAAGTGTGCGCGGCGGCGAAAAAGTTGAAACCCAAGATGCGGAAGAAAACCGCCAAGCACTGGAAAAATACACCATCGATTTAACCGCTCGCGCCGAGGCCGGCAAGCTCGACCCGGTGATTGGCCGCGACGACGAAATTCGCCGCACTATTCAAGTGTTACAGCGCCGCACCAAAAACAACCCCGTGCTTATCGGCGAACCAGGCGTAGGTAAAACCGCCATTGTCGAGGGCTTAGCCCAACGCATTATCAACGGCGAAGTGCCGGAAGGTCTGAAAAATAAACGACTGCTGTCACTCGACCTAGGGTCGCTGCTGGCGGGCGCAAAATTTCGCGGCGACTTTGAAGAGCGACTGAAGAATTTGCTCAAAGAACTGTCGAAACAAGAAGGCAGAATTATTCTTTTTATCGACGAACTGCACACCATGGTTGGCGCCGGCAAAGCCGACGGCGCACTCGATGCCGGCAATATGTTAAAGCCAGCGCTAGCGCGGGGCGAATTGCACTGCGTGGGCGCCACCACACTAGACGAATACCGTCAATACATCGAAAAAGATGCGGCCCTCGAGCGCCGCTTCCAAAAAGTTTTGGTCGACGAGCCGAGCGAAGAAGACACCATCGCTATCTTGCGCGGCCTGAAAGAGCGCTACGAGGTGCACCACGGCGTCGACATTACCGACTCGGCCATTATTGCCGCGGCAAAGCTTTCGCAACGCTATATCACCGATCGGCAATTGCCCGATAAAGCCATCGATTTGATCGACGAAGCGGCGAGCCGTATTCGCATGGAAATAGACTCCAAGCCGGAGGTGATGGACAAGCTAGAGCGCCGCTTGATACAGCTAAAAATTGAGCGCGAAGCGGTCAAAAAAGATGAAACCGAAGGTGCGAAGAAGCAGCTCTCGATGCTCGATGGCGAGATAGATAAAGTCGAGCGTGAGTTTTCTGATCTGGAAGAAATTTGGCGCGCAGAAAAAGCCGCATTAAGTGGCTCACAGGATATTAAAAGTAGCCTAGAGCAGGCGCGGCAAGACATGGAATCGGCGCGCCGCGCCGGCGACCTTGCACGCATGTCTGAGCTGCAGTACGGCATTATCCCCGAGCTGGAAAAACAACTCGACATGGCCGGTCAAGCGGAAATGATGGAGATGAATCTACTGCGCAATAAGGTCACTGAAGAGGAAATTGCCGAAGTGGTTTCCAAATGGACCGGTATCCCCGTGTCGAAAATGCTGGAAGGCGAAAGAGAAAAACTGTTGCAAATGGAGCCGGCCCTGCACAAAAAAGTTATCGGCCAAAGCGAGGCCGTCATTGCCGTCGCCAATGCGGTACGCCGCTCGCGCGCCGGTTTATCAGACCCTCATAGACCAAACGGCTCGTTTTTGTTTCTCGGACCAACTGGTGTTGGCAAAACTGAATTGTGTAAAGCCTTGGCGGAATTTTTATTTGATACTGCCGACGCCATGGTGCGCATCGACATGTCTGAGTTTATGGAAAAACACTCGGTCGCCAGACTCATCGGTGCACCTCCGGGCTATGTGGGCTACGAAGAAGGCGGCTACTTAACCGAAGCCGTACGGCGTAAACCCTATTCGGTGCTTTTACTCGATGAAATAGAAAAAGCCCATCCCGACGTGTTTAACATTTTGTTACAAGTGCTAGACGATGGACGCTTAACCGACGGCCAAGGCAGAACCGTAGATTTTCGCAACACCGTGATTGTCATGACCTCAAACTTAGGTTCAGACCGCATTCAGCAGCTCAGTGCTAATGATGCTGGCGAAGCTAATTACGACGAGATTAAGCGCTCGGTGATGGAGGTTGTCGGGCAACATTTTCGCCCCGAGTTTGTCAATCGCATTGACGAGCCCGTCGTATTCCACCCCTTAGGGCGTGAACAAATCAGGGGAATTGCCGAATTGCAATTGAAACTGCTCAGCCGCCGGTTAAGTGAAAGAGAGCTTAGTCTGGAGCTTTCGCAGGCCGTGATGGACAAGCTATTGGAGGCCGGCTACGACCCAGTGTACGGCGCAAGGCCGCTCAAGAGAGCCATCCAGCACATCGTTGAGAACCCATTGGCTCAGGCGATTCTGGAGGGGCGATTTGTGCCGGGCGACAAGATACAGGCGGGCTTGGAGATGGACCGAATTGTATTTACCACGGCGTAAACTCTAGGGAACCTCTGAATAACTCTGGTGCCGCTCTGGCTTCCAGCAAATTTCGTGGGCTAGGCGCGGCTTCGAAGGCATACCGGGGTCTGTCGAGAAGTCGCAACAACGCACACGGAATTTGCTGGAAGCCCCGTAGGGCGCGGCCTTTAGCGACCATCCGCTGCGTTGAGCTTCTTGCTAAGGGCTACGGCCATTAGCTGCGAAACTCGCCTTTCGGCTGACCGCTACAGGCTACGCAGAGCGGTACCAGAGTTATTCAGAGGTTCCCTAGCAATAAAAAAGGCGCCGCGGCGCCTTTTTTATTGCTTTGTCGACTGGGCTACTCGCAACTTTCGCGAATAGCCGCTTCGGCTTCAGCGCGCTTCTCATTCAATTCATCGTCGGTAAGATAGCGAATACTGCCATCGGCACCGGTGACTTTAATGCGCGCGTGGTTATTTAGAGTTTCAACATTAGCCCTCGCAACGCTGCAGCGTTGGGGGTCTAACGCTGTCATTGTCTCAGCGGGTCTATCAGCTGCGGCGGTTTGAGGTTTGGGCGTAGAACCCGTCTCGTCGCCAGGTAAAACTCGACTTGCCGGAATTGCATCTGAGCTAGATTTGCTGCCAGCCCCTATTTGCGTGCGAATCAAAGTGGAGGGGCGATCCTTCGGCGCCGTGACGGTGTAATGGGTCACACCCTCGTCATCAACCCAGCGATAAAACTCTTTTGCATCAGATTGTGCGGAAAAAACAGCGCCAACCAAGACGATAGTGGCCAGAAACAAGTTACGCATGGCGAAATCCATACTCCAGATTAGTGGTTCAGCATAAGACTATACTACTTGGTAGCAATAAAACCTACCAAGCACCTCACATATAGACCAACTTGCAGAAGGTTTGCCACTTTTTAACCTAAGTACTTGACTTTACTTGCCAAATTGCCAGAATTACCGATTCGCTAGATGGCTATAGACCAACCGGTAAACCCGGTTCATTTCTACCCCAGGCAGGTCAACCACCCGCCTTACCATCCAGAGTTGCAAAGATGCGTCCACCGACGCCATCTTGTCCGGTTCTCGGAGCGTTAAAAGCGCAGGGAACGGGTTAATCCGAAGCTAACTCAGCATTGAGATCGGGCGCACCTGCATGGGTAGGTGTCCTTAGGCGCATTTAGCGTAGATTAATGCATATTCTTTAAGGGGACATAAAGGTGGAACTGCTTTCCGGCGGCGACATGCTCATTCGCGCTTTGCAAGATGAAGGCGTAGAACATATTTTCGGCTATCCTGGCGGCTCTGCGTTGCATATATACGACGCAATTTTCCGGCAGCAAAAAGTCCAACACATACTGGTTCGTCACGAACAAGCGGCTACCCACGCCGCCGACGCCTACGCGCGCTCTACCGGCAAAGTCGGTACCGTGTTGGTGACCTCAGGCCCTGGTGCCACCAATGCCATTACTGGCATTGCCACGGCCTATATGGACTCAATCCCGATGGTGGTGATCTCAGGTCAAGTGCCGTCCGATAAAATTGGCGAAGACGCCTTCCAAGAAACCGACATGGTGGGTGTATCGCGGCCCATCGTTAAACACAGCTTTTTGGTGAAAAATACCGCCGATATTCCAGAGATCATAAAAAAGGCTTATTACATTGCCTCGACTGGTCGCCCGGGTCCGGTGGTTGTCGACTTGCCAAAAGACATTACCAACCCGCACGACAAGTACGAGTACAGCTATCCGAAAAAGATCAAGCTGCGCTCTTATACGCCAATCGAAAAGGGCCACAGCGGTCAAATTCGCAAAGCGGTGCAACTACTGATGACCGCGCGCCGACCCGTTATTTACGCTGGCGGTGGCGTCGTTCAGGGTAACGCCTCGGAGCTGGTGACAAAATTTGCCAAGCAGTTAAATTTTCCCGTCACCAATACCTTAATGGGCCTCGGCGGTTTTCCAGCTTCAGACAAACAGTGGCTTGGCATGCTCGGCATGCACGGCACCTTTGAAGCCAATACCGCTATGCACCACGCCGATGTGATATTGGCCGTGGGCGCGCGCTTTGACGATCGGGTTACCAATACGCCCAACAAGTTTTGTCCACAGGCGAAGATCATTCATATCGATATCGACCCGGCGTCTATCTCTAAAACGGTGTCGGCAGATATTCCGATTGTGGGCTCGGTGGCCAGCGTCATGAAAGATATGCTCGGGCTTTTAACCGAAATTAAAGAGCGGCCAGACGCCAAAATGCTCGGCGATTGGTGGCAACAAATTGAAGACTGGCGCGCCCGTCACGGTATTTATACCCAGTCGCGCTACAACACCGACAGCAACATGATCATGCCGCAGGACGTGATTAAGATGCTGCACAAGATTACAAAAGGCGACGCCTATGTCACCTCGGACGTTGGCCAACATCAAATGTTCGCGGCTCAGTATTACGGTTTCGATAAGCCCCGGCGCTGGATCAACTCCGGCGGCTTAGGCACCATGGGCTTTGGTTTACCGGCAGCCATGGGCGTGCAAATGGCCCATCGCGATGCGGTGGTCGCCTGTGTTACCGGTGAAGGTTCGATTCAAATGTGCATCCAAGAACTGTCGGCCTGCACCCAATACAAACTGCCGGTAAAAATCATTTGTTTAAATAACCAAGCCTTGGGCATGGTGAAACAATGGCAAGACATGCAGTACAGCGGTCGCTACTCCGAATCTCTGTACGAGGACTCGCTGCCCGACTTCGTAAAACTTGCCGAGGCCTACGGCCATGTCGGTATCAGAGTGGACAAAAAAGAAGACCTTGAAGCACAGATGAAAGCCTGTTTTGCCATGACCGATCGAGTGGTATTTATGGACATTTATGTGGACCCAACTGAGCATGTTTACCCTATGCAAATTGCGCCGGGCACCATGCGCGATATGTGGCTCAGCAAAACGGAGCGCACATAATGAGACGTATTATTTCTGTACTGATGGAAAACGCACCGGGCGCCCTGTCGCGCGTGGTAGGCCTTTTCTCCCAGCGTGGCTACAATATCGAAAGCTTGACTGTCGCCCCCACGGAGGATGTCACCCTCAGCCGGTTAACTCTAACCACGCTGGGCGACGATCATAAAATTGAACAAATCACCAAACACCTCAACAAGCTGATTGATGTGGTGAAACTGGTGGATCTGACTGAAGGTGCACATATTGAGCGCGAGCTCATGCTCATCAAAGTCAAGGCCGTGGGCGGTCAACGCGAAGAAATTAAGCGCTGCGTCGACATTTTCCGAGGCCAAATAGTCGATGTAACACCCAGCGTTTACATCATTCAAGTAGCCGGCACCTCTGACAAACTAGACGCATTTGTGCAGTCAGTCGGTGATAGTTCGATTCTGGAAGTAGTACGCACTGGCGTTTCCGGTATCGCGCGCGGCGAAAAAATACTGAGCCTCTAGGCTCAAGCATTACCTATTCGAACCCATTTATTGCAACAGAAAACATAGGATTTAATCATGCAAGTTTACTACGACAAAGATTGCGACCTTTCTATCATCAAAGGTAAAAACGTTGCCATCGTGGGTTACGGCTCACAAGGTCACGCGCACGCACAAAACTTAAAAGATTCAGGCGTTGCCAACGTAGTAGTGGCTCTGCGTAAAGGCTCGGCGAACTGGAAAAAAGCTGAAAAAGCCGGTCTCAAGGTTGCTGAAATTGCCGACGCGGTAAAAGATGCCGACGTCACCATGATTCTGTGCCCAGACGAGCACCAAGCCGCGATCTACGCAAAGGATATCGCGCCGCATTTGAAGTCTGGCTCGGCATTGGCATTCGCCCACGGCTTGAACATCCACTTTCAGTTGATTCAGCCGCCGGCCGATGTCGACGTCATCATGATCGCGCCTAAGGGCCCTGGCCACACAGTGCGCTCTACTTACATGGAAGGCGGCGGTGTTCCGACCCTGATCGCGATTTACCAAGATGCAACCGGCAAGGCGAAAGACACAGCGCTGTCTTACGCCTCAGCCAATGGCGGCGGCCGCTCAGGTATTATCGAAACTAACTTCCGCGAAGAAACTGAAACCGATTTGTTCGGTGAGCAGGCTGTGCTTTGTGGTGGCGCATCAGCACTGGTTGAAGCCGGTTTCGAAACCTTAGTTGAAGCGGGCTACGCGCCAGAAATGGCTTACTTCGAATGTTTGCACGAATTAAAACTGATTGTAGATCTGATGTACCAAGGCGGCATTGCCGACATGCGTTACTCTATCTCCAACACAGCTGAATATGGCGATTACGCGACTGGCCCACGCATCATTACCGCAGAAACTAAAGCTGAAATGAAGCGCGTACTGACCGACATTCAAGAAGGTCGCTTTGTTCGCGACTTCATTCTGGAATGCCAAGCCGGTTATCCAGTGATGAAAGCCAAGCGTCGTATTTCTAGCGAGCATGGTATCGAGCAAGTAGGTAGCAAACTGCGCGCGATGATGCCTTGGATCAAAGCCAACAAGATCATCGACCGTTCTGAGAATAATTAAAGCAGTGGACAGTAAACAGGAAAAGCACAGCGAACGCGCCTTAAGCTGTAAGCTGTAAGCTGTAAGCTGTAAGCTGTAAGCTGTAAGCTGTAAGCTGTAAGCAAGCTTAAAAAAATGCCCCGCAATTGCGGGGCATTTTTTGTCTGAAACATTTAAAAAGTTAGGTCAATCTACGTAAACGGGACCAATGCCCATGCCCCAAACAATCACTGTGCCAACGCGCACAATCACCAGCATCACTAACCCAACAGTCACGACCGACGTGGCGTACATAAATGCGCGCTCTTTATCGATATTCATCAGAATGGGGATGCCTTCATAGACAAGATAAACGGCATAACAGCCGGCTAAGATAGTCGCCACCGCATTCAACCACAACTCGGGGTAGATACCCGCTATACCGGCCAGAAATACCGGGGTTGTGATGTAAACGGCCAAGGCAGTACCTTCGTAGTGGCGCTTCTCGGCAGAATCTGTCACGCCGTAAGTTTTCGCCATCCAATTAATAAATTCGCCCAGTACATAAACGCCTACCATCAAGGCAATATAGGTCATAATGCACAGCGACAAAGCGGACTCAACGGTGAGTTTCACCACATCGCCATCGCCAATGGTCCAACCTACTTGGGTGACGCCGATAAATGCCGCCACTGGCGGGATGAGTGCCAAAATGGGCACATGGCTAAAAAATACCTGAGCAAATGAGTGACGTTCGTTTCGAATTGCTTTCCACTCTTGATCGGGATGAAGCAAAATACCTAAAGTGTGCTCCAACAGGGCCATAAAGCCTCCTTCTATAATTATTTTGGTTGCACGTCCGAGCGCTTAGTTAAGCCGAGAATTTATCGACGGCAGCAACCGTGTGCAGCCTCAGTATTATTGAGGCTAGGTTGATAAACCAATAAGAATTCGCTATGTAAATAGTCGTTATAATGCTGTGATGATATATAGAAATTAGCCACCAACTGAATACGCAGCCCCATCCACGCTATACAAGGACAGTCAAAATGTCGAATATTTACCAAGACAACTCCCAAACTATCGGCAAAACCCCCCTAGTTAAACTCAATAACCTGAGCCCCCATAACATCTTGGCCAAAGTAGAATCGCGCAACCCTGCCGCCTCGGTAAAGTGCCGCATCGGCGCCAACATGATTTGGGAGGCCGAAAAACAGGGCCTACTGAAACCAGGCATGACCGTGGTAGAACCCACCAGCGGCAACACCGGCATCGCCCTCGCCTACGTCTGCGCCGCGAGAGGCTACAAACTTATTCTGACTATGCCCAACACCATGAGCTTAGAGCGGCGCCAGCTCATTAAAGCCTTGGGTGCGGAGCTGGTACTGACACCAGGTGAAAAAGGCATGAAAGGCGCGATAGAGAAGGCTGCGGAGATTGTTGCCGCCGACACGGTAGCCCACTTCGCACCACAGCAGTTTTCCAACCCCGCTAACCCCGCCATTCATGAAGCCACCACTGGGCCGGAGATTTGGCAGGATACTGACGGAGACATCGACATTTTGGTCGCTGGCGTCGGTACCGGCGGAACCATTAGTGGCATCTCGCGCTACATCAAACACACCCAAGGTAAGGCTATCCAATCTATCGCCGTAGAGCCGACCAGTTCGCCAGTGATTAGCCAAGCCAGAGCCGGTCAAACCCTCGCCCCAGCGCCACACAAAATCCAAGGTATTGGCGCTGGCTTTATCCCGGACAACTTAGACTTAAGCTTGGTGGACGCCACAGCACTCGTGAGTAACGAAGACGCCATCGCGATGGCACACAGACTAATGAAGGAAGAGGGTATACTCGCGGGCATTTCCTCGGGCGCCGCCGTAGCCGCGGCTATCAAAGTGGCTGAACAGCCAGAAAATGCGGGCAAAACCATTGTGGTAATACTGCCCGACTCAGGCGAGCGCTATTTATCGAGCGCATTATTTGCCGGTATGTTCACCGAGGCAGAAACGAAGCAATAGGTACTTAGGCGGCTTCAATCACTCGAAGCCGCCCTGTTTTTATAAGTAGGGGTGTGGGGGACCGAAATGCTGAACCAGCGCCCGGCTTGTAGCTTGTAGCTTGTAGCTTGCGGCTTGCGGCTTGCGGCTTGTAGCTTCACCCAAAGAGTGCCCTACTTTCGACGAATACCTCCGTCTTCCAAATCGATGATGCCCTGCTTATAAAGATGGCCAATCGTGCGCTTAAAAGACGCTTTACTCATCGCGAATGCGCGCTTTATTTGCTCCGGCGAGGACTTATCGTGCAGCGGAGCAAAGCCGTTATTACTGTCTAGATATTTTAGTATCACCTGAGCGTGACTGTCGCCCTGCTCCTGACTGCTGCGCAAGCTCAAGTCTATTTTACCGTCGGGCCTAACCCGCTTAATGAAGCCTTTAATGGGCTGACCAAAACTGAGCCGCTGAAACACCTCGTCGCTAAACAAAACCCCCCAATGGCTATGGTTAACAATCGCTTTAAAGCCGAGGTCGGTACTGTTGGCAATGATCAAATCCACCGGCTGGCCAGCCTTGAAGTAAGGCTGTTTCTTATCGAGGAACTTGTCAACTTTAGAACTGGCCGTTAATCGCCCGTCGTGCGGGTTAAGGTAGATATACACCAAATAAGACTTGCCCTCCTCCATCGGCCGCTGCTGCTCGCCAAAGGGGACGAGAAGATCCTTACCCAAACCCCAATCCAAAAAGGCGCCAAACTTAGTAATTGAATTGACCTTTAAGCAGGCAAACTGCCCCACCACAGCCTTAGGTGTTTCGGTGGTAGCCACGGGGCGATCTTCCGAGTCCATGTGCAAAAAAACGCGGACGAAATCGCCAACCTTTAGCCCCTCGGTCACGTAGCGCCTAGGGAGCAGCACTTCACCTAAATCACCTGCGCCCAAAAAGGCGCCAAAATCGGATAGTCGCTGCACCGGCAAGGTGTGAAACTGACCTAGTTGAATCATATCTACTCTCGAATAAATTATCGGTACAGCCTTGCTACACCTTACAAAACCACAGCATAAAAAAAGGGGCTAAAGCCCCCTTTTTACCGGATTATTTTACCACCCTTAGGCTGGGCCTGGCGGCAATCGGCGTCGGCGGTTTCGCCGCTTTGGGTTTAACCACTTGAGGCTTCTTACTGGGCTCAGGCGGCGTCGGCTCGGGCTCTAGCTCCGGCTCAAAGACCATGCCCTGGCCATTTTCGCGGGCATAAATCCCCAGCACAGCGCGACTCGGAACATAGATATCTGTGGGGATACCGCCGAAGCGCGCGTTAAATGTAATGGCTTGGTTTTCTAAACTAAGCCCCATAACAGCCGAGGGCGCGATATTTAATACGATCTGCCCCTCTTTATTGACGTGCTGTTGCGGCACTTCCACATCGGAGGCGTGGGCATCAACTAAAATATACGGCGTGCAGTTATTATCCACTATCCACTCATACAAGGCCCGAATCATGTAAGGGCGGCTTGATGTCATAGCCATGGGGCAGCAGCTCCTATCGGGTTGAATGATACATACTACATTAACGGGTTAGATATGCTAACTATCTAACCCGGCTGACTCACTTCTTGAACGGACGCATTTCCTTTTCAAGCTCGGTTAAGCTTTCACGGAAAGATTCGCGCACAAATAAACGATCCATATAGTCAAACAAAGGTTTAGTCGCCTTAGTCTGCGGAATGTTAATTTCTAACGAATCTAAACGCCAAAAAATCGGTGCCAAACAGCAGTCGACCAAGGTGAATTCTTCACTCATGAAAAACGGCATTTCAGAAAATATTGGCGCGATAGCGGTAAAGCTTTCACGCAACTCTTTGCGCGCTTTAGTGACCGCATCTTTGTTTTTATTTTCTAAGATAGTATCGATCAAAGGGCACCAGTCGCGCTCGATGCGGTACATCCACAAGCGGCTTTGAGCCCGGGCAACAGGATAAACCGGTAATAGTGGCGGGTGCGGGAAGCGCTCGTCCAAATACTCCATCATCACTTTCGTTTCATACAGAGCAAGATCGCGATCCACCAGGGTGGGCAACGAGTTGTAGGGGTTCAAATCCGCCAATTCAGCGGGCTTTGCCTCTGGATCTATATCTTCTACGTCTACGGTTACTCCCTTTTCCGCGAGCACAATACGCACTCGGTGACTGTAATGGTCACGAGCATCGGAAAAATAGGTCATAGATGATCGCTTCGCGACAGCACCCATTGGTTTCACCTCAATTTTAGTCTAATCAATAATAAACAAAGGCGGCACTGCGTTGCCACAGGCCGCCCGAACATGCAATTCAATCAGTGAATGTCTTTCCAATACTCACGGTTTAGCAAGTAAGTGAAAACAAACAGCACTAACAAAAACAACAATACATAGATACCAATGCGCTCGCGATCAAGCGCATAGGGCTCGGCAATATACTCTAAAAAGTTAACCAGATCATAAATTGCCTGATCAAACTCCTCAGCATTCATGCTGCCCTTGTTCTCGCCTACCTTTAAACTTCCGCACGGATCATCGGCAATCACCGCACCGGTCACAGGGTCGCGCACTGGGCGGCCATTTTCAAAATGCGGGCCAGGCGCACATTCGGCCAAACCTTGCAGCTCGAGCATGGCATGGGGCATAGCGACTTTATCGAATACGCGGTTGTTGACACCGGTAGGACGGGTGTCATCTTTGTAGAAATTACGCAAATAGGTATAAAGCCACTCTGGGTTGCGCGCCCGCGCCACCAAGGTTAGGTCTGGCGGTGTAGCACCAAACCACGCTTTCGATTTGGCGGGCTCCATGGGAATAGTCATCAGTTCGCCAATACGACGATCGCCAAATACCATGTTATCCATCATCACGTCGTGTGGAATACCTAGATCATCGGCAACCCGACCAAAGCGCGAAAAACTTGCCGCGTGACAGCCCATGCAATAGTTGGTGAACAACATGGCACCGCGCTGCAGCGACTCTTTATTTTCGAGATCGGGCACCATCACATCGCACTCAATGGCACCACAGGCATAGGCCGTTTCAGCACCGACAGCTTTGATCGGAATAACCGTTAGCGCAACGAACAACAGCAAGCCACCCCAAACCATACCCGCGCCAAGGCCTTTGGCTTGTGTGCGCGTCGGCTCAGGCAGGCACTTCTCGCGCTTGGTCCAGAACGGCATGCCAATAAAGTAGGCAAAGTAAATCACCGTGCAAACTTGTGCCAGAATAGTACGACCTTCGGTTGGCGCCTTAACGCCGAGGTAACCCAGGATAACGAAAGATGCCGCAAACACCATTAGCGCAACACGGCTAAAGTTGCCCTTGTAACGCATGGACTTGACGGGGCTCTTGTCGAGCCAAGGCAAGACAAACAAAATCGCAATGGCAGCACCCATGGCAATCAGGCCTAGAAACTTAGAGCTCAAGGGGCCGATATCGAAGGTCACTGCGCGTAAAATTGCGTAGAAAGGCGTGAAATACCAGACCGGCGCAATGTGCGGCGGGGTCTTCAGGTTATTGGCTTCTTCAAAGTTAGCGTACTCCAAAAAGAAGCCGCCCATTTCAGGCATGAAGAAAATCACAAAACAGAAGGCAAACAAGAAGACGGTTACACCAACCAAATCGTGCACGGTATAGAAGGGGTGGAAAGCCACGCCATCCAGTGGAATACCGTTTTCGTCTTTGGTCTTTTTAATCTCAACGCCATCGGGGTTGTTAGAACCCACTTCGTGCAACGCCAAAATATGCAACACCACCAGCGCCAGCAACACGATAGGCAGAGCCACAACGTGTAATGCGAAGAAGCGGTTCAGGGTGATACCAGAGATCAAATAATCGCCGCGAATCCACTGCACCAAGTCGTCGCCAACCACGGGGATAGCACCGAACAGCGATACAATAACCTGTGCACCCCAATAGGACATCTGGCCCCAAGGCAACACATAGCCCATGAACGCTTCGGCCATTAGCGCAACATAAATGGTCATACCGAAAATCCACACCAGCTCGCGGGGTGCCTTGTACGAACCGTACATAAGACCGCGGAACATGTGCAGATAAACCACCAAGAAAAACGCCGATGCACCCGTGGAGTGCATGTAGCGAATAATCCAACCAAAGTCCACGTCGCGCATGATGTACTCGACCGACGCGAATGCACCTTCAGCGGTAGGGGTGTAACTCATGGTCAACCAAATGCCGGTCAACAACTGGTTAACTAAAACCAGAATCGACAGAACACCGAAGAAATACCAAAAGTTGAAGTTCTTAGGGGCATAGTACTTCGCCATGTGGGTATCCCACGCGCGAGTTACCGGTAGACGTGCGTCAACCCAACCCAATAGACCTGTGAGCCAATTCGTCATGCCTTATGCCTCCTGATCTACGCCGACCAAAATAACGGCGTCGGACTCATAACTGTGAGGGGGAACTTCCAAGTTGATTGGTGCAGGCACGCCTTTGAATACGCGACCAGCCAAATCGAATTTAGAACCGTGACAGGGACAGAAGAAGCCACCCAACCACTCGCTACCGCCCAAATCTTGGGCGCCAACGTCTGGGCGATACATAGGCGCACAACCCAGGTGGGTACACAGACCTAGCAATACGAGGTATTCAGGCTTGATGGAGCGATATTCATTTTTTGCGTAAGCCGGCTGCTGCTTTTCTTCTGCGGAGTCGGGATCGCGCAGGCTATCAGCCATGGCACCCAGCGAGCTCAGAGTTTCCTCTGTGCGGCGAACGATATACACAGGCTTACCGCGCCACTCAACCACGATCATTTGGCCGGGTTCTAATTTAGAGACATTGGCCCGCACAGGTGCACCGGCCGCTTTGGCTTTAGCACTTGGGTTCCAAGATCCTACAAACGGTACCGCTACACCTACAGCGCCCACAGCGCCTACTACGGAGGTAGCTGCTGTCAGAAAACGACGACGCCCCTCGTTTACACCGTCATTGGTCATGACGTTTCTCTCCCATCACAGCTACAAGAGCCAGTAAATGACTGAAATAAAAAGAAATAGCGAGAATTTCTGCACCCCAAAAAGTCGCACAATCTTAATGAAAATGACCACAACTGACAAGGATAACCACAGTTCATGCCTCGATTTGGACAAAATGGGTGCTTTTGAAACAAAAAAGGCGCGCCTTTGAGGGCACGCCTTTCGAGTCCGCCTGTAAAAGGCTGCGAATTAACGCTTGGAGAACTGTGGCTTCTTACGTGCTTTACGCAAGCCCACTTTCTTACGTTCAACTTCACGCGAATCGCGAGTTACATAACCCGCTTCACGCAAGCTTGGACGCAAGGCTTCGTCATAGGCCATCAACGCACGGGTTAAACCGTGACGGATTGCACCCGCTTGACCGAAGCTACCACCACCTTTTACGGTAACGGTGACGTCGAACTTTGCAACATTGTCAGTCAGCTCAAGTGGTTGACGAACAATCATACGAGCCACTTCACGACCAAAGTAAGCGTCCAAAGTACGCTCATTGATGGTGATGTTGCCACTGCCAGCCTTAATGAAAACGCGAGCAGTTGAGGTCTTGCGGCGACCGGTACCGTAATATTGAGTATCTGCCATTTTCAGCTTCCTTAGATATTCAGTTCTTTAGGTTGCTGTGCAGTGTGCGGGTGAGCACTACCAGCGTACACTTTCAGCTTGCGGAACATGGCGCGTCCCAGAGGGCCTTTGGGTAACATACCCTTAACAGCACTCTGAATAATGCGCTCGGGGGCATGAGCAAGAAGCTTTTCAAAGCTCATTGTCTTCAAACCACCAGGAAACTCGGTGTGACGGTGATACATCTTGTCCGTCGTCTTGTTTCCAGTAACACGCACTTTATCTGCGTTGACTACAACGATGTAGTCGCCAGTGTCCACATGCGGGGTGTACTCAGGCTTGTGCTTGCCACGCAAACGACTAGCGATCTCGGTAGCCATGCGGCCTAGAGTCTTGCCATCAGCATCGACAATGAACCAGTCGCGCTGGACTGTTTCGGGTTTAGCACTGTATGTCTTCATGTTATATAGCCTTGAACGAGGGTCTTCCCACAAAAAGAGCGCGCATACTACAGAGTAGCGCGCGGTAATTCAAGCGCTTTGATTGGCTTTTATCGCGAATCATAACGCCCACCCTAACGGCATAGGGATAGCGCCAATGCCGTTAAGGCTTATGCGGCCGCGCTAGATATTCGCGGCTTTGCATCTCCAGCAACCGGCTACTGGTGCGCTCGAACTCGAAGCTCAAGCGACCACCGGCATAGAGCTCGGTTAACGGCACGGCGGCCGATATCACCAATTTTACGCTACGATCGTAAAATTCATCCACCATATTCACGAAGCGCCGCGCTTGATCGTCCTTCTGCCCACCCAAAACCGGCACATTGGTCACCAGCACCGCATGGTAAATACGCGCAAGCTCTATGTAGTCGTTCTGCGAGCGAGGGCCGTCGCAAAGGGTATCAAAATCAAACCAAGCCACATCTTCAGCCTCGAAGCGCGCGTGTATGATACGCCCCTCCACCTCCAGTGCCACATCGGCCTCGATTTCCTCAATATCCGGCACCAAGGCCTCAAAGTTTTCGCGCATGGCGGCTTCTGCGGGCGCGCCAAGCGGCGAGTGATAAAGCGCCGCCTGCTCCAACGCCCGCAGGCGATAATCCACCCCACCATCGACGTTAACCACCAGCGTGTGCTGATTCAGCAACGCAATGGCGGGCAGGAATCGGGCCCGCTGTAAACCGTTTTTATAAAGGCCATCGGGAACGATATTCGAGGTCGCCACCAAGGCCACACCGCGAGCAAACAACGCCTCGAGCAAGGTGCCCAGAATCATGGCATCGGTGATATCGCTGACGAAGAACTCATCGAAACAGACGATGCGGGTTTCGCTAGCCAGCCGATCGGCCACTTTATCAAGCGGATTCGCCTGCCCTTCCAACGCCGTTAACTCCTGATGAACTCGACGCATAAACCGGTGGAAGTGCACCCGCATTTTATTATCGAAGGGCAAGGAGTCGTAAAAAACATCCATCAAATAGGTTTTGCCACGCCCTACGCCACCCCAAAAATACAAACCCTTTTCTGGCGTTTTATCCGGCTTAGCAAACCAGTGGGTCAATCGCATCCAGACAGAGTCTGCGGGCTTTGGGGCTGCCAAGCGATCATATAAATCTTGCAACAGCACAATCGCCTGCTGTTGCGCGGCGTCGGGTTTAAAGCCCAGGTGAGTGATATCGTGGGCATAGCGCTGTAGCGGTGTCAGGTCTCTAATCATCAGGCCTCTCCACCAGCAGACGCACCATGGCCAATCCCCGCTAGCTGCTGTACCAACCAGTCTTTCAACTCGGTAAGCCGGCCGTGAAAAAAGTGGCCCGTTTCAGGGATAACGAGTAGCTGCTTTGCGCCACTCAAGCCATCAAACCAGCGCCTCATACCCGCCACATCAACCAACTCGTCTTGCTCGCCAATGGCAACAGCTACGGGCTGAGAAAAAGCCCCACTCTTATCATAGGCGTAACGCTCTACTGGCGGCGCCACCAAGATCAGGTGCGCAGCTGGAACCGCAAAACTTGCCGCCGCGGCGATGGCAGAACCAAAGGAAAAGCCGGCCAGCAAAAGTGTTGATGCCGGCAGCTGCTTTTGCGCCCAGCCACAGACCGCCAACAGATCGTCTAGCTCTCCACGCCCCTGATCAAAGGCGCCCTGACTTTGGCCAACGCCCCTGAAATTAAAACGCACCGAATCTATGCCCAATTGCCGATAGGCCCGCGCCAAGGTCGACACCACCTTATTGCTCATACTGCCGCCATGCACTGGGTGAGGGTGCGCAATCACGGCAAAATAATTGGCGCCGCGCAGAGCACCTTCATCGTCGCCCCTCTGGGTGAGTAGCTCGACATCTCCCGCGGGTCCTTCGATCAATAATGTAGTTTCTTTTAGGTTAAACAAGGGCGTCAGCCTTCTGCAAATTTCTAAAGTGACTGTCGATATACGAACATTTTGCTCTAAGATTGTGATCCATTCAGATCAATAACAGCATATAATGTAGGCGTGAATTGCTCGATAGAGCAATTCGGCGCGCATTATGGCATGGAGGACCGCGCGCTTTAAGCCGTAAGTTGTAAATTTGGCACCCAGAAGGAGAGCCCCTTTGTTTTCGCTTAGCACTTTAATCCTGACCGTTTTGACCTGTTTAATCTGTGGCGGCGTGGTGGGCGCGTTTCTCATGTTCGCACTGCGCCCACAAGAAAAAATTAATCGCGAGCTCGAAGCTCAGCTTTTAGAATCGGAAGCCAAGCTGCGAGACTACCAACACGAGGTGACGCAGCACTTTGTCGACACGTCACAACTAATCAACAACCTGACTCGCTCTTACCGAGACGTGCACGAACATCTGGCATCTTCAGCCTTAAAGCTAGGTAATGCCGACATTAGTCGACAAATAGCGCAAGCAGCCGATGGTAAATTACTCGAGCAAAGTGCCAATCTGGATGCTGACGGCAATTACAAAGCACCTACCGACTGGGCGCCCAAAAAACCTGGCAAACATGGCATATTGAGCGAAGAATTTGGCTTAAACGATGACGCAAGCGCCGAAGACGAAGAGCTGATATTAAACAGCAGAGCATGACCAGAGAGGGCACTAAGGTGCCCTTTTTTATACACACCCGCGTAGGCATTCGCAGCCGCGAAAAATAAACCCGTACCACAACTCACACCAATCGCGGCAGGTATATGGCGCACAGGTAAGCGGCATACACACAGCAAACCGAAAACCAAACGGCTTTTATTGACTGCGGCGCACAACCTTTCACTAACGCAATACTCTATAATGAAGCGCTTTAACCGCAAATGCAGGCATGACTTTGAAAAAAATATTCGATTACTTGGCATGGCCAGTTGCTTGCGGCCTACTTATCGCCCTCTTTTTTCTGGTTTTCTCAAAACAGATCACTCCCCTGCTAAGCCCAGCACTCGCCAATGTCACGAATAATTTGCCTGGTACTGGGCCAGTGTCTTATGCCGATGCGGTTAAAAAGACGGCGCCCGCTGTGGTCAATATTTTTACCCAGCGCCGAGTGGCAAACCAAACCAACCCGCTGGTAAACGACCCGCTATTTCGCCACTTCTACAACAATTCCAACATCCCCCAGCAAGAGCGCCTGCAGTCGTCGCTGGGTTCGGGCGTTATCATGAATCCTGAGGGCTACATCTTAACCAACCACCACGTTATCAATGGCGCCGATCAAATAGTGGCGCTGCTAACCGACGGCCGAGAGGCACAGGCACGCGTTATTGGCACAGACCCAGATACGGATCTGGCAGTGTTAAAAATTAACCTAGACAATCTCCAAGCCATTCCCATTGGCGACCCTAGCAAGGCGCGAGTGGGCGATGTGGTACTGGCCATCGGCAACCCTTTTGGCGTTGGCCAAACAGTAACACAGGGCATTATTAGCGCTGTTGGCCGTTACGGCTTAGGCATCAACACCTTCGAGAACTACCTCCAAACCGACGCCGCCATCAACCCCGGCAACTCCGGTGGCGCATTAATTGACGCGCGCGGAAATTTAATCGGTATCAACACGGCGATTCTCGATAAAACCGGCTTTTCCGTGGGTATTAGCTTCGCCGTGCCCATCGACATGGCGCTGCGAACACTGAAAGACATCGCCGAACACGGCAACGTTATACGCGGCTGGATTGGGGTTGAAGCGCAAAAAATGACGCCGCAACTGGCCAGAAACCTCGGCTTGGATATCAACCTCGGCGTCATAGTTACCGCGGTGTATAAAGAAAGTCCCGCCTACAAGGTAGGGATAAGACCTGGCGATATCATTACCGACCTGAATGGCATAGCGCTGGGCGACGGCCGTAAAGGGGTGCAATTTATTGAACAAAGCCGCCCCGGCGACAGCATCACCTTGGGCATACAGCGCGGCCTGCAGAAAACCGAGGTGAAGCTTGTGATGGCGGCGCAACCGAGTCGCTAACCGCCTCTACCAGCGTTACTTATCGAGGATTCGATATTCAGCCGAGCGCGCGTGCGCCTCTAAGGACTCGCCGCGCGCTAACACGCTGGCACACTTACCCAGCTCGCTAGCGCCCTGGGGCGAGCAATAGATCAAGCTCGAGCGCTTTTGAAAATCGTACACCCCCAAGGGCGAGGAAAATCGGGCCGTACCCGAGGTTGGCAAAACATGATTCGGACCGGCGCAGTAATCACCTAAGGCCTCAGCCGTGTAACGCCCCATAAATATCGCCCCAGCATGACGAATACTCGGCAGCCAACGCTCTGGCTCATCAACCGACAACTCCAAGTGCTCTGGCGCAATTCGGTTAGATAAGGCCATCGCCTGCTCTAGGGACTCAACCAGAATTAACGCCCCGCGCCCGTGCAGCGACTTTGCAGCAATCGCTTGGCGATCCAAAGTCGGCAATAAGCGCGCAATGGATGCCTTTACAGCTTGCAGAAAAGCGGCGTCGGGGGAAATTAAAATGGCCTGCGCCAGCTCGTCGTGCTCGGCCTGACTAAACAGGTCCATGGCAATCCAATCCGGGTCTGTATGACCATCGCAAATCACCAGAATTTCGGACGGGCCCGCGATCATATCGATGGCAACGGCACCAAATACCGCGCGCTTAGCAGTGGCCACAAAAATATTGCCCGGGCCGACGATTTTATCCACCTTGGGGATGGTCGCCGTGCCGTAGGCTAAGGCGGCCACTGCCTGGGCACCGCCAATGGTAAATACCCGATCGACACCGGCAATGTGCGCCGCGGCTAGCACGAGAGGATTTATTTCGCCCTTGGGCGCCGGCACCACCATGATAATTTCATCGACACCCGCCACTTTGGCGGGAATCGCATTCATTAACACCGACGAGGGATACACGGCCTTGCCGCCAGGTACATAAATACCCACCCGCTCCATAGCGGTAATTTGTTGACCTAGAATCGTGCCATTGCTTTCTTGATACTGCCAGCTCGCCTGCAGCTGGCGCTGGTGATAAACCCGCACCCGCTCGGCGGCCAACAAGAGTGCATCGCGCTTATCCGCGTGCAGCCCGTCAAAGGCCGCCAACAATCGGTCTGCACTCACTTCTAGCTCGGCCATCGCCGACACAGAGAGTTGATCAAACTGCGCTGTAAAACGCAGCACCGCCGCATCGCCGTCGGCGCGCACCGCTTGCAAAATCTGTTTTACCGTTTGCTCTACCTGCTCACCGGTATCGGTTTCAAAGGCGAGTAACTGCGCAAGCTGCTGATCAAAGTTGGCATCGCGACTGGAGAGTTCGGAAATCATGTTTATAAACTTTTAAAAATTAACCCACGATCGCCGCAGCGATATCATCAATAATGCGCTGAATGCGCGCATGCTTCATCTTCATTGAGGCTTTGTTCACGATCAAACGCGAACTGATATCGGCAATGTGATCGCGCGACTCTAAACCATTTGCCTTCAAAGTGTTGCCGGTGTCGACGATGTCGACAATTTCATCTGCCAAATTCATCAGCGGCGCCAACTCCATGCCACCATATAACTTGATGATATCCGCCTGCCGGCCCTGCGCAGCGTAATAGCGCTTTGCCACATTGACGTATTTGGTTGCCACTTTTAAACGACCTGCAGGAGCCTTCGCACCTTTGATCGCCGCGGTCATTAAACTGCACTTAGCAATTTTTAAATCCAGCAACTCGTAAAGACCATCGGCGCCGTTCTCCAGCAAGGTATCTTTGCCCGACACGCCCATGTCCGCAGCGCCAAACTGCACATAGGTGGGCACATCCGATCCGCGCAATACCACCAAACTGATATCGGCTTGATTGGTGCCGAAAATCAGCTTCCGAGATTTACTGATATCTTCCTCGGGCTCGATACCCGCGGCCGCCAACAGGGGCAAGGTCTCTTCGAGAATGCGCCCTTTGGTTAGCGCTATCGTTAATTTATTCATTAACCGGGCACCCTTCTAATATCCGCGCCTAAAGACATTAATTTTTCTTCAATACATTCATAACCGCGATCGATGTGATAAATGCGATCGACCAAGGTATCGCCCTGGGCCACCAGGCCTGCGATAACCAGGCTTGCCGAGGCGCGCAAATCAGACGCCATCACCGGCGCCGCCTTTAACTGTGCAACACCGTTGATCACTGCCATATTGCCCTCCAGGGTAATATGGGCACCCATCCGGTTTAATTCGTGCACCTGAATCAAACGGTTTTCGAAAATGGTCTCGGTTACCATACCCACGCCTTCAGCAATGGCGTTCATGGCGGTAAACTGCGCCTGCATATCCGTGGGGAAAGCGGGATAGGGTGCGGTTTTTAGATTTACCGCTTTTGGTCGACGCCCCTTCATATCGAGCTCAATCCAATCCTCACCGCAGGTGATTTCTGCGCCAGCTTCCTCTAACTTTAAAATAACCGCCTCTAAAATATCGGCGCGAGTATCTTTTAATTTTACTTTTCCGCCCGTGGCTGCTGCTGCCACGAGATAGGTGCCGGTCTCGATACGGTCAGGCATTACCTTGTAAGTACAGCCGTGCAACTCTTCGACACCATCGATAACCAAGGTAGCCGTGCCTATGCCAGAAATTTTAGCCCCCATGGCCACCAAACACTGACACAGGTCAACAATTTCCGGTTCGCGCGCCGAGTTCTCCAGCACCGTGCGGCCCTCGGCCAGCGCTGCAGCCATGACGAGGTTTTCGGTACCGCCGACGGTGACGGTATCCATAAAGAAATGAGCGCCTTTCAAGCGACCGTCGCAGCGGGCGCGAATATAGCCTTCATCCACCTCGATGGTTGCACCCATGGCCTCAAGGCCGCGCAGGTGGATATCCACCGGACGACTCCCGATAGCGCAGCCGCCAGGGAAGGACACATTGGCCTCGCCGAAGCGCGACAACATGGGCCCAAGCACCAGAATCGAGGCGCGCATAGTGCGCACTAATTCATAGGGCGCGGTAAAGTCGGTCATGCCCTCGGTATTGGTTTCCACACACATTTTTTCGTCGATCGTAATGTCGACGCCCATGCAGCGCAGTAACGCCAACATAGTGGTAATGTCATTGAGGTGCGGCAAATTGCAAACATGCATAGGCCCCTTTGCCAGCAAAGTCGCGGCAAGAATGGGTAGGCCGGAGTTCTTGGCGCCAGAAATACGAATTTCGCCATTGAGGCGAGCGCCACCTTTGATTAACAATTTGTCCATGACACATCTCTATATTGGAACTAACGAAGAAAACATTGACTCAGCCTAGGGCAAAGGCTCAGGGCATAACGGGTACTAACCCGCTTCTGCTGGCGTCAAGGTTTGCATGTGCACAGCGTGAATAGCGCCGCTGGCAATTTGATCGGCCAACACTTTATACACTAACTGCTGCTTTTGAACTGGGCGCAGCCCTTCAAAAACGGCACTCACAACCTTAACGGTGACGTGACTGCCGTCCGAACTCACCTCGACTTGGCTACCCGCAATATTCGCCTCTAGCAGCGCTTTTATTTCACTCGGTTGCATTTACCACCTCAATTGTTCACTTTTCGACCATGAACCTCGAAATCAAAGGCCCAAAAACAAAAACACCCCCAATAAAGGGGGTGCCAAGTTTACTGGTTTGCGCCGGCTATTGCACGGCTAACGCGCCTAAGACTTAGCCTGTGGCGCCTGAGCCCAAAGCTCGATAACTTTATCAACGTCACCGTTGTGCTGCTTAATAGCCTGGGCGAATTGGCTTCGAAAGGTTTTACCCAAGTTAATACCATTCAGAACCACGTTGATCAACTTCCACTCGCCCGAGCTTCTGTTTTTCGCCATGGTGTAATCAATGACTTGAATACCGGATGTAGTAGTCACCTCCTGACGCACAGCAACGCGATTTTGCCCCTGCGCTTCTGGGCCAAGCGGGGGAATATTCATCTCCGCTTCTACATAGCCCTTCATGCCTTTCGCATAGGTAGACACCAAGCTTTCACGAAAAACCGCTTCAAATCGGCCAACCTGATCTTTAGTGGCTGATTTTGCAGTATCGCCCATGACGACTTTTGCGATAAAACCAAAGTCGACCACTGGCTCTAAAATACTGCGCATTTCCTGCATCAGGGCCAGCCCTTCTGGGTCTGTTGCATCGCTGTGCTTGCGCACGGCAACCCGCAAATCATCGACCACTTTCACGACCACCTCGTGGGGGCCAACAGTAGATGCAGCAAAACCCACTTGCGTAGCCAATAAACTGCCCACAAACGCTAACTTTTTAATCCAACCCCACATACATCTTCCTCAAAATCAGTACTTGTTTCTCTCGCTCGCCCACAAACATCAGCAACTAAACGGTGAAAGCCTGCAGGCTCAATCCCCACATCAGCTAACACGGCATTGCTGACATTACGCGGTTAGCACTATACCATTACCCAATCTAAACTACCCACCATCTGTGACGAGCCGACACATGAGTCAGACAACAGCCTTTATCGAGGCGGGAAAGCGAACCGTAGCTATAGAGTCGCAAGCGGTGAGCGCGTTACAAGCACGCATCGACCAACAGTTTGTTAAAGCCTGTGAAATCATCTTGGCCTGTCAAGGGCGCGTCATCGTCACCGGCATGGGTAAATCCGGCCACATAGGTGGCAAGATGGCAGCCACCTTTGCCAGCACTGGCACCCCCGCCTTCTTCGTGCACCCGGGCGAAGCCAGCCATGGCGACTTAGGCATGGTCACAAAAAATGATGTGGTGATCGCCATCTCCAACTCGGGCAGCTCGGCCGAAGTGTTAACGCTGATACCGCTATTTAAGCGCATGCAAATCAACATCATTAGCATGACCGGCAACCCTAATTCGCCACTCGCACAAGCGGCCGACGTAAATTTAGATATCAGTATTAAAGAAGAGGCCTGTCCGCTCGATCTTGCCCCCACCTCATCAACCACGGTTACCCTGGTCATGGGCGATGCCCTCGCGGTGGCGCTATTGGAGGCGCGTGGGTTTACTAAAGAAGAGTTCGCCTTCTCTCACCCAGGCGGTGCCTTGGGTCGACGCCTACTTATTCGCGCCAGCGATCTGATGCACAGCGGCACCGAATTGCCAAAAGTGTCGCCCGACAGCCTACTCTCGTCAGCGTTGGTGGAGATGACTCGGACCGGTTTTGGTATGACTACCATCGTCGACAGCAACGATCAATTAATAGGCGTTTTCACCGACGGTGACCTGCGCCGCAATGTCGATCAGGGTATTAACCTTGCCACCGCCACCATGGCACAAGTCATGAACAAAAAGCCCAAGGCTATCAAGGCATCGCTCTTAGCAGCCGAAGCGCTAAACGTCATGGAGCAAAGAAAGATTACCGCCCTGGTGGTGGAGGATGACAACAATCATCCCGTGGGTTTGCTGCACATGCACGACATATTGCGTGCCGGAATCGTTTAGTTTTTAAGAGTTAACTCCATGACACAAGTTTTAAAAATTGCCCAATCCATTCGCCTACTGCTGCTCGATGTGGACGGCGTTTTAACCGACGGCAAGCTGTATTTCGATAACAGCGGCAACGAGATGAAAGCGTTCAACACGCAAGATGGCCACGGCATAAAACTGCTGCAAAAAACCGGGGTTAAAGTGGGCATCATCACCGGCCGCACCAGCGCACTGGTGGAGCGCCGAGCTAAAGATCTGGGCATTACTATTTTAATTCAAGGGCGCGAAGATAAATTTACCGCGCTACAAGAAATACTCGCCAGCCACTCTATCGCGCTAGAACAAATCGCTTTTATGGGCGACGATCACCCCGACCTAACCTGCATGGTTAAAGTGGGCCTCGCCATGACAACAGCAAACGCCCACCCGGATGTGGTAGCCCAAGCCCACTGGCAAAGTAGCCGCAACGGTGGCGAAGGCGCGGTGCGCGAGGCTTGCGACTACCTAATGAAATCTCAAGGTACACACCAAGACCTGCTCAATGTCTATTTAGGTAAAGACTAAAAGCATGGCAATACTAAAGAAATTACTGCCAATAATTATCGCCATTATGGTTGTTGTTTATCTGTTTAGTGTCGACAACCCGTCCAGCCGACTGTTCGATAAAGGCAGCGCTAAAGACCAACAAATGGCACCGGCTTTTTTTATTACCAACTTTATTAGCAAACAATACGATGTGAGCGGAAGCTTAAGCCAACACATCACCGGTGCGCGCGCCGATCACTTCCAACCCAAAGGCAAGGCGAGCGATCAAGACTACACCCTAATAGAAACCATAGAAGCCCAAATTTTCACGCACAACACCCGCCCTTGGCACATCACAGCCGATCAGGGGCGCGCGACAGAAAAAGGCCAGCAAGTTGAACTGATTGGCAACGTGCATTTATGGCAGGAAGATCCAGTCAAAGGCATAACGGAACTCTTTACCGATCGAATGATCTATTTTACTAAGCGTCAAATAGCCGATACCGACCAGCCGGTAAAAATCATTACACCGACGGGCACAACCACTGCAGTGGGTTTAACCGCTGACATGAAGGCCCAAACACTCACGCTTAAACACAAGGTAAGAGGAACCCATGCCCCTTATTAATACCGTTAAAGGTGCTGTTAAAAATACAACCATCCTAGCCTTGGCGCTGACCAGCGTTTTAAGTTACGGCCTACCCGAGGATCGCGACCAACCGATTCAGATCGAAGCCGACAAAGCAACGCAGGATCAAAATAAAGGCATCACTGTTTACACCGGCAACGTGCAAATGGATCAAGGTAGCATTCATATTGTTGCCGATAAAATTGTCATCCACAGCGCCGAGAAAAAAGTTAACCGCATTGTTGCCACCGGCGCGCCCGCGCACTTTCAACAAAAGCCGGCACTCGACAAAGAAGTGATTATTGCGCGCGGCAACACGCTCAAGTACGAGGTTGTAGAAGATAAATTAACCATCACTGAAAACGCGCAAGTTGAACAAGACGGCTCCATCGTGACGGGCGATATTATTAACTACGACATTCATCTCGCGCTGGTGGAAGCCGGCAGCCGAGACAGTAATAATTCCCGGGTAAAAATGATTCTTCAACCCCAGAAAAAAAACAGCGACGCGAAGGAATAGCATGGCTAAATTAAGTGCATTAAATTTGGCCAAAAGTTACAAGGGTCGGCGTGTCGTTATCGATGTGTCCATGGAGGTCAACAGCGGTCAAATCGTCGGCCTACTCGGCCCCAATGGGGCAGGCAAAACCACCTGTTTTTACATGATTGCGGGCCTGGTGGAAAATGACGCCGGGCGCGTATTAATCGACGATAAAAACCTGACGGGCATGCCCATCCACGGCCGCGCGCGCGCCGGTATCGGCTATCTACCCCAAGAAGCGTCCGTATTTCGCAAGCTCACCGTGGCCAACAATATTCTCGCCATACTGGAGACGCGCAAGGAGCTCAACCGCAAGCAACGCCTCGCACGCATGGAAGCATTGCTCGAAGAATTTCACATCACCCATATTCGAGACAGCCTAGGCATGGCACTTTCTGGCGGCGAGCGACGACGCGTAGAAATTGCACGGGCATTGGCCACTGAGCCGCAGTTTATTTTGCTGGACGAGCCCTTTGCTGGGGTAGACCCAATTTCCGTGGGCGACATTAAAAACATCATCAAACACCTCAAAGAACGCGGTATAGGCGTGCTTATTACCGATCACAATGTGCGCGAAACTCTCAGTATCTGCGAGAAAGCCTATATCGTCAGCGAGGGGCATATCATCGCAGAAGGCGACGCCAATACTGTGCTAGCCAACCAGCGAGTCCGCGAGGTTTATTTAGGTGATCAATTCACTCTCTAATTTTAATTTACCCTACGGCTCATAAAGGCATGGAGCTTGCTTGTCAATATTGCCTGAGCCCTGACGGATGACTACACTAAGACCATACCTCGGCGAAGTTGCGAGGCACTACCTTAAAGGATGTTAGTCATCAAACCATGAAGCCATCACTACAGCTCAAGCTAGGTCAACAACTGACCATGACGCCGCAGTTGCAGCAGGCCATCCGGCTGCTGCAGTTGTCCACCTTGGATTTGCAAGCGGAAATTCAGGAGGCGCTAGAATCCAACCCCATGCTCGAAATATCAGAGGGCGAAGACGGGGCACAGGACACAGAGGCCAGTAGCGATGTCAGCGAACCTAGCGACCCAGAATTTAACAGTGCCAAAGAATCTACCGAAACCAACCTACAAGAATTAAACACGCCGGAAACTTCACCCGATAACAACCAGTCCAATGAGATGGATAGTGACTGGAACAACGACATACCCGACGACCTGCCGGTCGACACCAACTGGGACGACATCTACACCTCCGGCCCAGCCAGCAGCGGTTCAGGCAGCGACGAAGACCGCGATTACGAGCGCGGCGATAGCACCGGCGAAAGCCTGCAGGAACACCTGCTGTGGCAGCTCAATTTAACCCCCATGAGCGACAGGGACAGAGTCATCGCCCTATCGATCATCGACGATATCGAACCGAGCGGCATGCTGGGCAACCCCATCGGCGACATAGCCGAGGGCCTCAATCAAGAACAGGAAATGCTCGAAGACCCGGTTGAACTGGACGAAGTGTTAGCGGTTCTCCATCGCATTCAACAGTTTGACCCGGTCGGTGTCGCCGGCCAAGACTTGGCCGAGTGCCTACTTATCCAACTGCGAACACTGCCAACTACTACACCTTTCCTAGATGCTGCTAAGCTTATTGTTAAGGATCATTTAGCGCTGTTAGGCAATCGCGATTACAAGCAACTGATGCGGCGCTGTAAACTTAAAGAAGCTGAGCTGGCAGAGGTAATCGGGTTAATTCAAACCCTAAACCCGCGCCCCGGCGAACAAATCGCACAGGCCGATACTGAATATGTTGTTCCAGATGTCTTTGTCAGTAAGAAGCAGGATCGCTGGTTAGTGGAACTTAACCCAGACATAGCGCCTAAAATACGCATTAACGCTGGTTACGCCTCGCTCGTCAAACGGGCAGATACCAGCCCAGATAACAACTTCATGCGCGACCATTTGCAAGAGGCGCGCTGGTTCCTCAAGAGCCTGCAAAGCCGCAACGAAACCCTGCTCAAGGTCGCCAGTTGCATCGTCGAAAAGCAAATGGGCTTTTTTGAATCCGGCCCCGAGGCCATGCGCCCTATGGTACTGCACGACATTGCAGAAGAAGTTGGCATGCACGAGTCCACCATCTCCCGCGTTACCACACAAAAGTATATGCACACCCCGCGGGGCATCTTCGAGCTGAAATACTTTTTCTCCAGCCACGTCAGCACGGATGCGGGTGGAGAGTGCTCATCCACCGCGATTCGCGCCATTATTAAGAAGCTGGTGGCGGCTGAGAATCCGAAAAAACCCTTAAGCGACAGTAAAATCACCACCCTGCTTGAAGAGCAAGGCATTCAGGTAGCGCGCAGAACTATCGCTAAATACCGAGAGTCATTGGGCATTGCAGCATCCAATGAACGCAAGAGATTGATCTAAACGCTAGATCAAGCAACACCGCTACACCCTAGTTTTAGGCGCCCAGCTTTGGGGTTTGCACCAAAAAAGGGCAGTTGACAGCAAAAGCAGCGACACAAAGGAGCAGCCGAATGCAAATAAATATCAGCGGACACCACCTAGACCTGACCGACGCCATAAAAGATTACGTCCATGCAAAGCTGGAAAAGCTCGAGCGACACCACGACCGAATAACCAGTATCAACACCATACTAAGTGTTGATAAACTACAGCAAAAGGCGGAAGCGACAGTACACGTCAGTGGCGCTGAATTTTTCGCTGATTCAGAGTCTCAGGATCTCTATGCAGCCATAGACCTGCTCTCTGATAAGCTAGATCGCCAACTAATTAAACACAAAGAAAAACTCCGAAGCCATCGATAACCCTATGCAGTTTGAAACCCTTCTAGCCCCTCGCCGTGTACAACACGGTGTAGAGGGCGTCAGTAAAAAGCGCGTGCTTGAGACGATCGCCAACATCATCGCCACTGATATACCCAGCCTAGATGCCGATACACTATTTCGCAGCTTAATCGCGCGTGAAAAACTGGGTAGCACGGGCTTAGGTCATGGAATTGCTATCCCACACTGTCGAGTCGCCAGCTGTGAAAGCACTATTGGCGCTTTGGTTGTGCTCTCCAGCCCGATCGACTTCGATGCCATCGACGGTGCGCCGGTCGACGTCATATTTACCCTTATGGTGCCGGAAGAAGCCAGTAGCGAGCACTTACAAACATTGGCAAAACTGGCCGAATTATTTCAACAGGAAGAATTCCGCGCGGCACTGAGAACGGCTGAGACAAGCGATCTACTCTATAGTAGGGTAAGCGCATACCTTGCCACGCAATAAAGGGATTCTGTCAACATGAATACGGATAAAAGTACGGTCAAACAATCACCGCGCTTAATTATCGTCAGTGGCCGCTCCGGAGCAGGCAAGAGTACCGCCCTGCACGTGCTCGAAGATTTAGGATTTAACTGTGTCGATAATCTGCCTTTGCGCTTACTACCCGAGCTGGTACATCAATTAGTATCAGATCCAACACCCAATTCTCTATTTGCGATCAGCGTCGATGCTCGCAATGCTTGGCAGGAACTGCCCAAGTTTCCACAATTGGTGGCCGACGCCAATGCCAAGGGTATACGGATCGAGGTCATGTTTTTAGATGCCCGATCACCGGTACTGATTCAGCGCTTTAGCGAAACGCGGCGCAAGCACCCACTTAGTAAAGAAGGGGTCAGCCTAAAAGAGGCGACGGTAAAAGAGCGCGAGCTACTGCAACCCATCGTCGATTTAGCCGATCTAGTCATCGACACAACCACCCTCACCCTGCATCAACTGCGCGACCTGGTCAAAAACCGCGTCAGCTTGAACGCCGATACCAGTATGTCCGTGCAACTGGTGTCCTTTGGCTTTAAGCGCGGGGTGCCGGTAGACGCCGATTTCGTATTTGACGTGCGCTGCCTACCCAATCCTTACTGGAAACCCCACTTGAGGGCCCTAACGGGGCAAGATCAGCCGGTGGCGGATTTTTTAGAAGAACAAGAAGACACGCGCCTAATGCGCAGCGATATTCTGGCGCACTTAACGCGCTGGCTGCCAAAATTTGAACAAAGCAACCGCAGCTACATGACCATCGCTATTGGCTGCACTGGTGGCCAACACCGATCGGTTTATATGGCCGAAGAACTTTATAAAGCACTGGCGGGAAAAAACTCTAAACTACAACTTAGGCATCGAGAATTAACCGGCACAAAGGGCTAGGCGTAGCGTGATTGAAACCCAAATAGAGATTATCAACAAGCTAGGCCTGCACGCCCGTGCGGCGGCAAAAATGGCGACCTTGTGCGCACGTTTTGGCTGCAAAATTCAAGCGGGCATCGGCGAGAGAATGGTAGACGGCAAAAGTGTTATGTCGCTCATGCTGCTAGCCGCGGCCAAAGGCACACAGCTCAACCTAAGAACCGACGGCGACGATGAGCAGGAAGCCATGGACGCCATCACCGCTCTGATCAACGACTACTTCGGCGAAGGCGAGTAACGCTGTCGCTTTAACCCCGAGTTGGGTACCATGCGGGCCGAGACGCAACCGCCCGCACCTGATGGAAGGGCCGAGCAAGAATTTTGGATATTATCATGGCAAATCACGACCCAGCTGACGACCTGCTCGACGGCGAAGAACTCCCAAAAAGTCGAACCCAAATCAAAAACGAGGCCACAGCGCTACAGCAGCTTGGGGCTAAGCTATGTGATCTCAATAAGGATCAGCTGAGCAAGATTCCGCTGCCGGAAACGTTGCAACTGGCTATCGTAGAAATGGGTCGCATCAAAACCAACAGCGCAAAACGCCGGCACATGCAGTTTATTGGGCGACTGATGCGCGAAGCCGATCACGAAGCCATCGCAGCAGCTTACCAAGGCTTAATGCAAGTTTCAGAACAACACGTTTTGCAACAACACCTAGCCGAGCGTTGGCGCGATCGGTTTATTGCCGATGGCGACGACGCTATCAACGAGTTTATGTTGGACTACCCTCAAGCTGACCGACAGCAACTAAGGCAACTAGTGCGCACGGCAAAGTCCGAACTCGAGCGCAGCAAGCCGCCTGCTGCTGCACGCAAAGTCTTTCGTGCGATACGCGACACCATCGTGTCTAGCAGCCTTGTTTAGTGAAATCATCTTTTTTACCGGCATTTTAGGCTGCGCAGTTTTTGCTATCTCTGGCGCCCTAGCGGCGGCAGAGAAACAGCAAGATATCATGAGCTTTATCCTTCTGGGTGTAGTCACCGGCATTGGTGGCGGCACCATAAGAGATCTAATACTCAATAAACCTCAAGTGTTTTGGTTAGCCGAACCGATTTATCTTTATGTGTGCGTGATCGCCTCGGCGCTCACCTACTTTATTGCCCACTATATAGCGTCAAAACACCGCGCGCTGGTGTGGATGGACGCCGCCGGTATGGCCCTGTTTAGCGTGATGGCAACTCACACGTCACTCGCGTGGAACGACTCCTGGCTAGTCGCTATCGCCATGGCCATGATAACCGCCTCCTTCGGCGGTGTGATTCGCGACGTTATGCTCGACCAAATGCCGGTTATTTTGGAACCTGAAATTTACGTCTCGGCGAGCGTGACGGGTTCGCTCGTGTTTCTCATCGCAAATCATCTGCAGCTAGACTCGTCATTAAGCATCTGCCTAGGCTTTATCGGCGCCTTCAGTCTGCGCGGTGCTGCGATTATTTGGGACCTTAGGCTACCAAAATACCAAGACTAACTATTGCTGTTGATCGGGAATAAATTCTAACGCCGCCGAATTGATGCAATAGCGTAAGCCAGTGGGCTCTGGCCCATCTTCGAACACATGGCCAAGATGCTCACCACATTTGGATAATACCTCTACCCGGCGCATACCCCAGCTGTAATCTTTTTTAAGGACGATATTGTCGGCATTAAACATCTCCCAAAAGCTGGGCCAGCCGCTGCCCGATTCATACTTATGCTCAGACCGAAATACCGGTAATTTACACCCGGCTGTCACAAAAGTACCCTCACCTTTTGTCTCTAACAAAGCGCCTGTAAAAGCTCTCTCGGTGGCGCCATTCCACATCACATCAAATTGTTGCGCCGTTAATAACTCGGCCCATACATCTCTGGAGATCGATTCAAGATTTCGCTGATCAGCGATCATTTTTTTAGCTTGTTCTATTTTTTCATTATCTACTTGGGCCTTGTCCGCACAGGCGAAGAGCGAAACCAGCAGCAAGATACAACCAATCATCTTTGTCACAGCGATACCTCTATATACGGCAAATGAGTCTAGTTATCGGTTAGACTCGGCCTAGATGTATTTGTTACACCCGCGCTTTTCTAAGCTCTAGGGGAAGCCAGCCAACTCAGAGCATTGCCGCAAGTTTCCTATGTTGCATCGCCGCTAATTCGTTTTTTAATGCTTTTGTCATCCAAAATCCCATTTCGCTCGTAACCGACTAAAATCCTATAACCATGAGCTGACGCCATGCGACTAATCACACCGCACCAAGGGTTAAATTTCGCAACCAAGGATATTTACGGCAAACCCTTCAGCTTGAAAAGTTTCAGGGGCAAGCGCGTTATGCTGTCATTTTTCCGCGATGCAGCCTGCCCCTTCTGCCACTTACGGGTGTATGAGCTGAGTCAAAATTATCAGCACTGGCAAGATCAAAACCTCGAAGTAATTGCCGTGTTTAGCGACACCCCAGCGCAAGTGCGCCGCTTTGTTGCTAATCACCCTCGGCCATTCACTATGCTCGCCGACCCCAAATTGGCGCTATACAATCATTATGGTGTCGAGCAATCGGGCACAGCTCTACTCAAAGCCTTGGTATTGAAACTACCTAGGATCATTAGGGGTTTTATGCTCGGCGCTAAACCCAGTAACAACCCACATGTTAAGTTGGTGCCAGCAGATTTTCTCATTGACGAAGACGGGGCAATTCAACAGGCCTGGTACGGCCGAGACACCAGCGACCATATCCCACTGGCACAAGTACAGGCATTTATTGACACAGCGAGCAGGACCTCAAGCCATACACCTAAATTCGCCTAGCCAGTTAAATTAACCCAACCCGAGGAATCGACTGCGGTAGCGCAACTGCAGCACTTGTGCATCTAAGCTCGCACTAGGGAACCTCTGAATAACTCTGGTGCAGCTCTGGCTTCCAGCAAATTTCGTGGGCTAGGCGCGGCTTCGAAGGCATACCGGGGTCTGTCGAGCAGTCGCAACAACGCACACGGAATTTGCTGGAAGCCCCGTAGGGCGAGGCCTTTAGCGCCCATCCGTTGCGTTGAGCTTCTTGCTAAGCGCTAGGGCCATTAGCTGCGAAACTCGCCTTGCGGCTGACCGCTACAGGTCACGCAGAGCGGTACCAGAGTTATTCAGAGGTTCCCTAGTTATCGAGGATAGGTTTATCTTCTTCACTATGACCAAAGTTTTCTTGGTTAGTGGATCGTTGACTTGAACTTGACTGTTCCGAACTTGTAGATGAATCCAAAGCGGTGGTTGGGTCACCAACAGCAGGTTCTTGCGGGGACTCTGTTTGAGCGCTGCCGGCTTTCTTCGGGTTGTCTGCAACTTGTTTAAACTGCATGCTTGGGTTATCCAACGCACCAACCACCCGATAGTTAACACTGGTCATTTTATCGAATTGCTTTTCAAATAACCGGCTGGCAACAAATACCCCCGCAGCCACGGGTAAACCGGCTGAGACCGCCGCAATAAAAGTGAGGTTATCTAACACGGGCAAGTTAACCGTAAGCTTGGTATCGATGGTGTTATCGACCAAATTCACCTGCCCTTCCATCTGCATTTTGCTCGACGGCGTTTTTACCGACACAGGTGTATTAAATTGCACCAGCCCTCGATCAAATTCCAACGCCCCTTTGACCTCGTCGTAGGCCATGCCGCTGGCGTAAACATCGGAAAAATCCAATTGTAAACGACGAATCCAGGTATCGAAGTTAAATATTCCCATGAGCCGCATTAACGCATTACTGGCGGAGGCATCTGCGCGCATAAAGCGGCCGTCTTTAACTTGAAAATCAATGTCACCACGCAAACTTTCCAGCTTGACCCCATAAGGATCACCGCGCCAAGCAAGATTGGCGTTGAAGGTGGCGCGATTACTTTCTATTAATTTTTTCGTATCAAAGGCTTCCATCACCGCACCGAGGTCACCCGCCTTTACCTGCCCGGTAAATACCGATTCGTTATTGCCATGATTCCACGACAAACTCGCACCGCTTGTCATTGCTGTCCCTATTGTGCCGGTTGTTCCAATTGCCTCACTTGCGCCACTAGCCTCATTGGTCGGCCAGCCAGCAACAGACAAGCCAAATAGAGCACCGGTAATATTATCGATATGCCAAGTATCCTGCTGGATGTAAGAGTCAAAAGTTAACTGACCAATATTTTTTTCTTTAACATACAAGCTCGCAATTGCCGCATGAATCTTCGGTAGCGACTTTACCCGCTGCCACACTAACTCGGCCTGCTCTAGCGCTAACGCTTCTTTATCAACACTCGATAATTCAACCGCTACAACGGGAGCACCTTCCTGTACCGGTGCTTCCTGAGCCGCCCATAGCGGTAAACGTAAAACTTTTAACGAAAGGTCGAGCGAGCTGTCCGCTGCAAGCGGCAAATCCAAGGTGCCCGCCAAGCGTTCATTCTGAAGACTGAACGCCCAGCGATCCGCGCTCTTTATTCCCTCTAAATGGGTTTCCCCTATCTCGTGCTCGCCAGCTAAGACCAATTGCTCTGCATTAAGCACGATATAAAGCGGCAAATATGCTTCGTTCTCCACCTCCGATGCACGCTCATCTACAGCAGTTTCGTTGCCATCGTCGATACTATACGAGGCCTCAATCGGTTTGCGTATGCCGCTCCATTGACCATCGAAAGCACTTAGCCAAGCGTTAAGATCAAAACGCTCAAAACCAGCGCCTAACCGAAGCATGGGTTGCTCGGGTAAACGCGCCTTACCAAATAGCTGTACAGCGCCGCGATCAAAAGCAAAACGCTGATCAACCTTAGACCACAGCAGAATCGAATCAGCGACGTTACCAGCGCGAGCAGTCACCCGTACACTTTCTTGTGTGAGCGGAATATCTAATGCAAACGGCAATTTTTGATCCGATGCTTTATTCAAAGGCGTCGGTAAATTTACGGCAAGGCCGATAAGATCACTGCTGACGCCAATATTTACCGGGGTGTTTAGGTTTTGCTGCGCGCCCCAAGGAACGTCAATAGCGACAGCATAGTTCGAGATTCCAGAGACTTGCTTCACCGACGAAAAGCCAGCCCAAGTTACGAGATCGGCAATATCCGCCCGAGCAGCCAAGCTAATTTCCAAAAAGTTTTTACTGTCATTCAAGGCAGAGCGCACACTTAGCGGTTGGTTCCACAAAGTGCCCTTTAACGAGTTAATCGCGATGGCGTTTTGTCTCGATATCCTTATCCCACCGGTTAAATCTTTGGCAGACAAATTAATAAAAGGCAGTGCTAACTCACCCTTTCCGATTTCGACCTGAACATCGAAATCCAATTCATCACTGTTCTTAGTCATGGGCACATTAAGCGCTAGATTCGCTGCAAAATCGCCAGCCATTTGCCAATTGGCAAAGGTGTGGTTGGTGATATCGGCCAAAGGGCTCTCGGCCAACAATTTCTGCCCATCCGCTAAAGGACCCGCAAGCCGACCATCAATCAGCAAGTTCGACGATCCGCTTTCCTGAGTAATCAATTCAACCTTGGCTTGCTGCAAAATAGAATCATAAATTCGCCCAGAGCTAGCATTCACAAGCAGATGCGAAGTATCTAAAACCAATTCAGCACTGACCTCAGATACCGCTGGCCATGGCGATGAATAATCGAGAGCTGCATTTTCAATATCCAGCCAAAGTTGTACGCTCGGCATACGCGCCAAGGCACCGGCAATAAAGCCGTGGAAAATAAACCCGCCTTGACGCACATCGCCCTCTTGAACCGCTACATCCAGCCACTGGCGCAAATTTTCCGAGACCACAAAGGGTACATATTTTTTGTGGTATTGTGCCGCAGAATTCTCTATGCCTATTTGCAGTAGCAGCTCCAGCGTGTGATCTTCACGCTGTATCGGTGCATTGATATATAAGAACCCGGTTGCGTTTCCGTCGTCACCGGCCAACCGAATAGGCCCACTATTGACATAAAGAGTCTGCTCTTCGGGCCTAAGCCACCAGGCTACTTGGCCATTGGCGCTGTCGTAAGCCATCGCATTTTCATACACAGTGGTGTAGTGCATGCTGAAACCCTGGCGACTATCCAAATCGACAAAGCCACTGCTTTTCGTGGTTTCCAAATAGCCATCCACACCGGTTACGGTAGGTGCGCCGCGCCATGCTTGGGCCGATACCTTAGTCAAATTAGTTTGCAATAAAAAATCTGAGGGGTTCTGTTGCGGCCAAGACAGATGTACATTTTCAAGGCTGCCGGCTGGCGCTAACTCGTCGAACACGTCAACTAAAGCCGGCGCCAATAGCTGACTATCACTTAACCACTTGTGCCAATGCTGCAACACCAACCGATCGGCGTTGATGCTCATCAGCTTGTTGGTGCTCGATTGAATTTGCATAGTAAACGGCGGGTGCTCGGTATCACCCCATTGCATATTGATGTTCTGTAACTGCAACAACCAATTTCCATCAAAGTCAGCATCGCCAACAATTTCTGCATCGATGGAACGAAAGGGAACCTGATGCCCCTTTAACTCAAAGGGCAACCCGCTCAAGCTGACACGCCCCAACCAGTTCAGACCTTTATCTGGCGCCAATGTCAACCAGGCTTCAATACTCGCCTGCCCTTCTCTGCGCCACCGCCCTTCGGGTAAGCTTTGCCAATAGCGCCGCGCCACCAGGGCCAGTAATTTTTCAGTGGGAAAATTGTCGACCCGGAGGTAGGCTTTGGAGCCGAATTCAGAAATATCGAAGGGGTCACCGCTGCCCTCCATCGTTAATGAAATCGCTTCGGGCTTGTCTTCCAATTGAATAGTGGCACTTAAGCGATGACGATTATTGCCGTGTTCCAACAATATGCGATTTACTGTCACCTCAAGTTCGTGACCGCTATCTAGGCGAATACGGGTTTTTAAATCAATTAAATTTACTTGTTTTCCAATTAGGAAAACATCCCGTAGGTTATCAAGCGTGTAGGGAGTAACGGCAGAATCTTTCGCGGCACTGGTATTCGTACTAAGGCCTTCCAAACTAAAAGCACCTGTCGCATTTTCGACAAAGTTACTGCGTACACCTAAAAATTCAACATCAGAGAAACGTAGCTGTCGGTCTATCACCGAATCAATTAAATCTACCTCGGCCAGCGCACTTTCTACTTCCAATACCACTTTTCCATTGGGCGTAGATATGACCAAGCCTTCCAAGGCGAGCACAGGCAGCAAACTTTCCCAGCGCGCGTCGAGCGATTGAATAGCTACAGCCATTCCCAATTTATCGGTCAGATAATCGATCAAGGGCTCGCGATAATCGGCGACCATCGGTGTCGCCATTCGGCCCAGCTGCACAAGCAACGCGCATAGAATTAGCAACAATGCGATGAGCCGCCAGAAGTGGCCTATGGTGATAGCGAGGAAGGAGCCAAGCTTTTTCATAAAAAGTTAATCAAACCAAGATGATGTCGTATTGTTCTTGGCTATAAAGGGTTTCCACCTGAAACTTTACTGGCCGCCCAATAAACTCCTCTAAATCAGCCACGTTGGCAGATTCTTCGTCGAGTAACCGATCGATAACAACCTGCGCACCAAGCACCAAAAAACTCTCGTTTTCGTAAGAACGGGCTTCCCGTAGAATTTCTCGAAACAATTCAAAACACACGGTTTCCACAGACTTCAATTGACCGCGACCCTGGCAAACTGGGCAGGGTGCGCACATAACCTGCCCCAAAGATTCGCGCGTGCGCTTGCGCGTCATCTCCACTAAACCAAGCTCTGATACGCCGGTGATACTTGTCTTGGCGTTATCGCGCTCCATCATCTTCTCAAGGGTTCTCAACACTTGGCGCTGATGTTCCTTATCTTGCATATCAATGAAATCAAGAATAATGATGCCACCTAAATTTCTTAGGCGCAGCTGACGAGCAATCATCGTTGCTGCTTCAAGATTGGTTTTAAATATCGTTTCTTCTAAATTGCGATGGCCAACGAAAGCGCCGGTATTGACATCCACCGTGGTCATCGCTTCTGTTTGTTCGATCAACAGATAGCCACCTGACTTCAAGGGCACTTTAGTTTCAAGTGCGCGCTCAATTTCGTCTTCGACACCGTATAGATCAAACAGTGGACGCTCGCCCGGGTAATGCTCCAGCAAACTCGCTATTTCCGGCGAGTACTGATGGGCAAATTCATTCATGCGGGCATAAACTTCACGCGAATCAACCCGAATTTTCTCTAAATTGGGCTTCACCAGATCGCGCAGCGTGCGCAGAAATAGCGGCAGGTCTTCATGCAAGACCGTGGGTACCGCGGCGGCGGAAATGGCACCGCTCAAGTTATCCCACAGCCGATAAAGAAATGGCACATCGGCCATAATTTCAGCTTCTGTGGCAAGCTCGGCAACGGTTCGAACAATAAAACCACCCCGTCCGACACCGTTATTTTCTGCGATGGCGCGCTCCACCAACAGCTTTAACCGCTCCCGTTCTGACTCTTCTTCGATGCGAGTGGAAATACCAATGTGTTCAGTTTTAGGCATGTAAACCAGGTAGCGCGAGGACAGCGAAAGGTGCGTGGTTAAGCGCGCGCCCTTAGTACCTATAGCGTCCTTGGTCACTTGCACGACTAAGGTTTGGCCCTCGTGTACGAGGCTTCGAATGTCAGGCACTTCGACCTGCCGCGCCTCCATCCCGTTTTCATCCAAGGGTGCTATATCGGCCGCATGAATAAAACCTGCGCGCTCGAGGCCAATATTGATAAACGCCGCCTGCATACCAGGCAGCACGCGCACAACTTTGCCTTTGTAAATATTGCCAACCAAACCCCTGCGCTGCGGGCGCTCGATATAGACTTCCTGTAGGACACCATTCTCCACTAGCGCAACGCGGGTTTCAGTGGGGGCCACATTGATTAACAGCTCTTCACTCATGGCTTAATCCAAGGCTCGATTTTTTACGGGTTGACACCAATAGGCTATGTCAAACTGATCAAACAGTGGGATCAGCTTCTCGATCGGCAAGCCCACCACCCCAGAGTAACTGCCCGATATCGCTTTTACAAAAGCAGCTCCCATACCCTGAATTGCGTATCCGCCCGCTTTATCAAGTCCTTCCCCGGTGAGCCAGTAGTTATCGATCATGTGGTCAGTGAGCAGGGTAAATTGAACTTGGGTTACCGATAACTCGAGTTCCGCCACTTGACCGTTGAACATACAAACACTGGTTAACACCTCGTGGCTGCGCCCGGATAGGCGCCGCCACATGGATTTGGCGTGCGCCTCGGATTCGGGCTTCTCTAAAATTTGTTCGTCGCACACCACCACTGTGTCAGCGCCCAGCACCACAGCACCCGCCGTGTTTTGACAGGCATAACCGGCGCGCGCTTTTGCTTCGGCTAAGCGACACACATAGGCGGCAGGCGATTCATGGGGGAGGGGAATTTCTTCAACATCGACGGCTATCTGTTTAAAGTTCACGCCCAGTTGCAGCAAGATTTCCTTGCGCCGAGGAGATTGAGAGGCTAAAACCAGCGGTGACTTAACCATACATCTTCCTTGGCCATCAAAACAGAATCCTCACATTATATCCCTAACCTAGGCTCAGTAGTCCTTTGCAGCGGCATATCCGTGATTAACACTGCCAACTAAGTGACCTTGTAACGCCGGCGCAACCACTGCTGCGAGCGATGAATGCCGGGCCAACACAAAGCGCTGGTCAGCGCGGGCAAGAGGAAATCTAAGCCAGTGTATTCATGTCCGGACAGCGAGTTGACCCAATTGCCAATAACCTGCTGCATGCCCACCAAGACAAACACCCAGCCGGCCTGCTGCCAAGGCGCGTAGTTGCGTAGGCGCTGATAAGACAGGAGACAGACATAGCCAATAAGCACCAGCGATAGGGCATGAAAACCCAGCATGCCACCCTCGACGATATCTTGCAGTAAGCCGACCAAACAAAGCGACACAAGACCAACACGATAAGGCAAAGCGAGCACCCAATAGGTGCACAGCAAGACGATCCAAGCGGGCCGATAGATGCTCCAACTGCCCATGGGCCAAACCGCCAATAGCAGGCCAAGGGCCAGCATTAGCGGTAAGACCCACAGATTATTGGGCTTGGGTGCCTGCACGATTCGTCTCGCTATCAAATACCAACAGTACATGGCGACTGCGATTGAGCTGTGCCTTGGGCACGGCAATCACATCGGCAAAAGGCTTGCCTGGCTCCATGGTCACAGACACTACCTCGGCCACCGGATAGCCAACGGGGAAGCGCTGCCCCAAACCGGAAGAGACGAGTAAATCACCGGCTCGAATATCCACCGTGCTCGATAGATGGCGTAACTTTAGCGAATACAAATCGCCCACGCCCTCGGCAATGGCTCGCACGCCGTTGCGGTTCACTTGTACAGGTAATGCGTGGGTGGGGTCGGTAATGAGCATGACACGACTGGTTAGGGCGGTAATATCGATAACCTGCCCCATTAAGCCATTGGCATCGAGCAAGGGCTGGCCGACATAGACGCCATCGTCACTGCCCTTATTGACCACGACGACATGGGATTGGGGATTGGGTGAAACACCGATAAGCTCGGCTACTAACACCCGGTCTTCGATCAGATCTGCCGAATTTAATAGCTGGCGCAAGCGCACGTTTTCAGCGGCCAGAGAGGCCATCTGTTGGGTCTTGCGCTTGAGCACCAAGACTTCGCCTTTTAACGCGGCATTTTGTTGCTCGAGTTCTTCGCGCGAGTTCATGCTGTCATCCAGCCACTCGCCCAGCCGCGAAGGTACATTAGACAGCCAATAGAATGGCGCGGCGATGACGCCCAGCTGCTCGCGCGCGGGATCGAGCCACGGGGTATAGCGGTTGATTAAAATCAACGCCAACATCGCCGCTATAAGCACACTGGCGCGCGATGCCGGGGAGGGCCCTTTGGTAAACAGCGGTTTGATCGTCAAGCCTCCTGTTTACAGGTTTAAGAGGACAACAGATCGATATTTCGCTTATCCATTAAGTCCATGGCCTTGCCACCGCCGCGGGCGACGCAGGTCAATGGATCGTCGGCAACAATAACCGGCAGGCCGGTTTCTTCCGACAGTAAACGGTCGATATCGCGCAACAAGGCGCCGCCGCCGGTTAATACAATACCGCTCTCGGCGATGTCTGAGGCCAATTCTGGCGGCGACTGCTCAAGCGCACTTTTTACCGCTTGCACTATGCCAGCCAAAGGTTCTTGTAAGGCCTCGAGAATTTCATCGGAGTTTAGGGTGAAGCTACGCGGCACACCCTCAGCCAAGTTGCGACCGCGCACATCAATTTCACGCACCTCGCTACCGGGGAAGGCGCAACCAATTTCTTGTTTAATGCGCTCGGCCGTGGCATCGCCGATCACCGAACCGTAGTTGCGGCGCACATAGTTAACAATGGCTTCGTCGAAACGATCGCCGCCGATGCGCACGGAATCTGAGTAGACCACACCATTCAAAGAGATAATGGCAATCTCCGTGGTGCCACCGCCGATATCCACCACCATAGAACCGGTGGCTTCTTCAACCCGCAATCCGGCACCGATAGCGGCCGCCATGGGCTCTTCAATTAAGCGCACTTCGCGCGCACCAGCACCGATAGCGGATTCGCGAATCGCCCGCTTCTCAACTTCGGTGGATAAACAAGGGACGCAAATCAGCACTCTGGGCGATGGCTGAAACCAGCTATTTTCATGCACTTTGCGAATAAAGTGCTGGAGCATTTTTTCGGTGACTTGGAAATCGGCAATCACGCCGTCTTTCAGCGGTCGAATAGCGGTGATGTTACCGGGGGTTCGACCCAACATGCGCTTCGCCTCAACGCCCACAGCTTCCACAATCTTGGAACCGTTGTGCTGGCGAATAGCAACCACTGACGGCTCATCGAGGACGATACCGCGTTCACGTACATAAATAAGTGTATTTGCCGTGCCCAAGTCGATGGACAGGTCGTTAGAAAACATACCGCGCAGGCGTTTAAACATGGGTGGGGCGCACCTTACTGCTGATAAACTGAATTGTTATTGAGGAGTCGGGCCTTGGCGTGAACCACCGTGACGCTTTTTATAGGGCTTTCACCTTATAAATTACACTTCAGGCGCCGTGTGACAGGAATCGCGCAGGTTAATGGCCACTTCGTCCATAATCCACGCACTCTAACAACGGTAGGGATTTTGAGCAAGGCGCAAATATGGTAAGTTTAGCGCCCTTTTTCACAAACCAGTGCCCTTAGACAAACTTTGACCGAACCCAGAGGGTCAAATGCTTAAAATTTGCGCGCTCAAGTACGACACCAAGATCCTGACGACGGAGAATTACCATGGCAGTGGATCGATCTGATATTGAAAAGTTGGGCGAACTCGCACGGCTAGAAATCAGCGAAGCGACAATCGACGAAGTCACCAACCGCTTAGCCAATGTGCTGGCGCTAGTGGACCAATTACAAGCAGCCGACACAGACAATGTTGCGCCCATGGCACACCCCATGGATGCCATTCAGCGCCTGCGCGCCGACTTGGTGACCGAACCCAACCAGCGCGACGCCTTCCAAGCAATAGCCCCCGCCACAGAAGATGGCCTCTACCTAGTACCCAAGGTGATCGACTGATCGTCGTATTAAGGACAACAACATGCACAACAAAACCATCGCCGAACTGAGTGCGGGCCTGCAATCAAAAGCTTGGTCTAGCGAAGAGCTCACACGCCATTTTCTCGAGCGAATAAAACGCCTAGACGGCAACTACAACAGCTTCATTACCGTCACCGAAGAGGTGGCTATGGCGCAGGCAAAAGCCGCCGATGCGAGACTTGGCCAAGGCGATACCAACCCGCTATGCGGGGTGCCCATTGCCCACAAAGATATTTTTTGCACCAAGGGTATTCGCACCAGCTGCGGCTCGAAAATGCTCGATAACTTCATCGCCCCCTACGACGCCACCGTGGTGGAAAATTATCAAGCGGCCGGCGCCGTTATGTTGGGCAAAACCAACATGGATGAATTCGCCATGGGCTCATCGAATGAAACCAGCTTCTACGGCCCGGTAAAAAACCCCTGGAATGTTAACTGTGTACCCGGTGGCTCGTCCGGTGGCTCAGCCGCGGCTGTGGCGGCGCGCCTGGCACCCGCGGCAACAGCAACCGATACCGGCGGCTCAATCCGTCAGCCGGCGGCACTGTGTGGTTTAACCGGCTTAAAACCCACCTATGGCCGGGTATCGCGCTGGGGCATGATTGCCTTCGCATCGAGCCTCGATCAAGCTGGTCCATTGACCCGCACCGCCGAAGACGCCGCGCTGATGATGAATGCCATGGCATCTTTCGACGCCAAAGACTCCACCAACATCGACCGCGACGTACCCGATTACCGCGCCAATCTAAATGACTCACTCGAGGGCTTAACCCTCGGCGTACCAAAGGAATATTTCGGTGAAGGCTTAGACGCCGGTACGCAACAAGCCGTCGAGGCCGCCATCAAACAATACCAAGCCATGGGCGCCAAGGTTAAAGAGATTAGCTTGCCCCACTCTGCCTTGGCGGTACCGGCTTACTATGTGATCGCACCGGCCGAGTGCTCGGCCAACTTGTCGCGTTTTGACGGCGTTCGCTACGGTTACCGCTGCGAAAACCCAACGGATTTATCCGACCTGTACAAGCGCTCGCGCGGCGAAGCCTTCGGCGAAGAAGTTCAGCGCCGCATTTTGATCGGCACCTATTGCCTATCGGCCGGCTATTACGATGCCTATTACCGCAAGGCACAAAAAGTGCGCCGCTTGATCAAACAAGATTTTGTCGAGGCCTTTAAGGAAGTAGATCTCGTGGTTGGGCCAACCTCGCCGTCACCGGCCTTCGCCTTTGGCGCCAAGGGTGCGGACCCGATAGCCATGTACTTGGAAGATATCTACACCATCGCCACCAACCTAGCCGGCCTACCGGGCATGTCTATCCCCTGTGGTTTGGTGGACAGCAAGCCCGTTGGCCTACAACTGATTGGCAATTACTTTGAAGAGGCGCGCATGCTCAACGCCGCGCACAAATTCCAACAGGCAACCAACTTCCACCAACTGGCGCCGCAAGGCATCGAATAGGCCACATAATTAAGGAGTCATCCCTATGCAATGGGAAACGGTAATCGGCCTAGAAGTGCACGTGCAACTGGCCACAGCAACCAAAATATTTTCCGGCGCCAGCACGGCTTTTGGCGCTGAACCCAACACACAAGCCTGCGCCATCGACCTCGCCATGCCGGGCACACTGCCCGTGGTCAACGAGCAAGCCTACCGCTACGCCACCATGTTTGGCTTGGCAATCAATGCCGATATCGGCAAGCGCTCCTTTTTTGAGCGCAAAAATTATTTTTACCCCGATCTGCCCAAGGGCTATCAAACGACACAGCTGGAAGCCCCCATCGTCGGCGCCGGTATCGTTGAGATCGAATTGAGCGGCGGACGCACAAAGCAGGTGCGCATCCACCATGCCCACCTAGAGGAAGATGCGGGTAAATCCCTGCACGAAGACTACCACGGCATGAGCGGTATCGATTTGAACCGCGCCGGCACACCGCTGATTGAAATTGTCTCCGAACCCGATATGCGCAACGCCGAAGAGGCGGTGGCGTTTGCGAAAAAATTACACTCGATTGTAACGTCGCTCGGCATTTGCGATGGCGAAATGTCGCAGGGCTCCATGCGTTTCGATGTCAACATTTCCGTGCGCCCCATGGGCGAAGAAAAACTCGGCACCCGCACCGAAACGAAAAACTTGAACTCCTTCCGCTTCATGGAAGAGGCCATCAAATTAGAAGTTGAGCGCCAAATCGATTTGATCGAAGACGGCGGCACCGTACGGCAAGAAACCCGGCTGTATAACGGCGAACGCAAAGAAGCCCGGTCTATGCGCTCGAAGGAAGAGGCAAACGACTACCGCTATTTCCCCTGCCCCGATCTACTGCCCGTTATCCTCGACGACGCGTACATCGAGGCGGTGCGCGCCAGCCTGCCCGAACTGCCAAACGCCCGTCGTGCACGCTTTATCGAGAGCTACCAACTATCCGATTACGATGCAGCACAATTGGCTGACGATTTAACAACAGCCCAGTTCTTCGAAAAAGCGGTACTGGCATCTGGCGAAGCGAAGCTATCGGCCAACTGGATCATGGGCGAATTGGCGGCGCGTTTAAACACCGACGATTTAAGTCTATCTGCCAGCCCTGTAAGCGCCGAGCAATTAGGCGGCATGATTGCGCGCATTAAAGATGGCACCATCTCCAGCAAGCAAGCCAAAGACGTGTTCGATGGTCTCTGGGCCGGCGAAGGCGACGCCGATACGATTATCGAAGCGCGTGGTCTCAAGCAGGTATCCGATACGGGTGCCCTCGAAGCCATGGCCGACGAGATCATCGCGGCTAGCCCGAAACAGGTAGAAAACTATCGCGCAGCTGACGCCGACAAGCGACCTAAAATGCTCGGTTTCTTCGTGGGCCAAATCATGAAAGCGTCGAAGGGGCAGGCAAACCCGCAAGCCATCAATGACATTCTGTTGAAGAAGCTGAACGAACTCCTTTAAATTTACATTACCATTGACTTGGTGCAGCCCCTGGCTGCATCGCAACAGGTTTACCCATATGTCACTCAAGAAAGATAAACAAAAAGTTCTCGGCGAAGTATTTAGCGATGAACAAGTAAAAACCTTTTTAGATGTCACTCCACCAGCCGGCATTGATGCCGATTTTCACTGCCTAGAAAAAGCCTACCGCGGCATGGTAGCGGAAAATTTCGCAACCTTTGTGCGTTTTTTCCTCGAAGCCGGTAGGGATATCAACGCCACAAACGCCGACGGACACACACTGCTAACCTTGGCCAAACAACATCGCCAAGGCGATGAGTATGCAGCCATACTGGCCGACGCCGGCGCACACTAAGCACTACCACAAGGGATTTAAATGTTCGCACTGAATGGCAACCCAACCTCAGGCCCAGCCTCGCTCTCGCTCGGCTTAAAGCTCATTCTGCACCCAGAATTGCGGCTGTTTATTTTAGTGCCGATGATCATTAACGTGGTTTTATTCTTTGTGGTAACCGCTTGGCTATTAAGCGAATTCGGCCTGCTGATGGATGGCATGATGAGCTATCTTCCTGGCTGGCTTAGTTTTTTAGGCAGTATTCTGTGGCTATTCGCGGCCTTTCTGGTGATATTTGTCTACGGCTATAGCTTTAGCATTATCACCAACCTAATCGCCGCACCCTTTAACGGCATACTCGCGGAAAAAATAGAAGAGAAATTAACGGGCATTGCGCCCCCAGCCGAACCGCTGCAGCAGATGATTCCGAGAACGCTGCTACGGGAATTGCTGAAATTGTGGTATTTCATCTCCCGCGGTTTCTTGGTGCTACTGCTCATGTTCGCGCTAGCCTTCATTCCCCTTGTGAACTTACTGGCGCCGGTCATTGGCGTACTGTGGGGTGCTTGGTGCATGTCTATTCAATATGTAGACTATGCATCCGACAACCATAAAACGCCGTTTAAATCCCTGCGCCAACAACTCGGCAGCCAAACACTCGGCAGCTATAGCTTTGGCGGCCTCGTGATGCTCGGCAATATGGTGCCAGTATTGAATATTTTCGTCATGCCCATCGCCGTTGCCGGTGCGACGGTGTTTTGGTTAAAGGATATTCAAGGCAAACCATTAGACCCCTCTAGGTTGCTGAAGCCTTAAACCTCATCTTCGTCTTCATCGTCGTCGCCAACCACTAAGTTTCGACCGGCATCCTTGGCCCGGAAAAGAAACTTATCGGCAACGGCGAGCTGCTCATCCATGGAGCTACACAACTGGTTGGTAACACCGGCACTAAAGCCAAGATAAAGTTCAGTGCCGTCGGCTAATACCACTGGCCGCGAGGCAAGCATTTGACGCAATTGTGAGATAAGAGATTGCGCTTGATCATTGTCCAACCCCGGCAACAATACAAAAAACTCTGCGCCACCGGCTCTGGCAACGAGAAAGCGCTTGAGCTTAGCATTTAACAGGTTTGCCACTTCGACCAGCACTCGATCACCCGCTTCATGGCCGTAGGTGTCATTAATTTTTTTAAAGTGATCTAAATCGATGAGCACAGCGGCAAGTTGGGCTTGATTCTGCAAGGCCTCCTGGTGAAGGGGCTCGGCCTGCTCGAAAAAGTAACGCCGATTCCACGCCCCGGTTAAATAGTCTTTAGAAGCCGCCGCTCGAATTTGCTGGATCAGCTCCAAAGATTCCACGTTGTGCCTGACCCGACAGGTAAATTCCTCATAGTTAAACGGCTTGTGTAGGAAGTCATTGGCACCATTTTTAATGAACTGCGCCGACAGCGATTTTTCCCCGCGGCCAGATAAACCGATAATCACCAAGTCACTTTTTTCATATTTGTAACGAATATTTTTAACCAGCTCAATGCCATCCATAATGGGCATATTAAAGTCGGTTATCACCAGCTTAATCTCTTCATGTGCCAGTAATAACTTGATCGCCTCAACGCCATTACAGGCGGTTAAAACAATAAACTGCTGACGCTTTAACAGCTCGGATATATAGCGTCGAGAGGTCTCCGAATCATCAACAACCAGCACCGTGGTGGCTTGATTGTGCGCAAGCCGGTGCACCACACCGATCGCATATTCATAGGAGTAACGGCCCTCTTTAACCACATAATCAACGATGCCTTTGGCCAGTATTTTCTCGCGCCGCTCTTCGTCGTAACTGCCGGTGAGCACGATGGTAGGTATGCCTTCCGCCAAGATAAGATCGACCACTTCGCCATCTGGCGCATCGGGCAAGTTTAAATCTGCCAAAGCCGCGAATAACTGCCCGCTATTGCGTGCTAACTGCTCTTTTGCCTCAGCCAAACTAGACGCGTACACCGCCTCGAGGCCGTCATCCAACTTCACAACATGGCGTACGACTTTAGTGACCAGCTGACTGTCTTCCACCACTAATATTCGTTTCATGCCGTGCCGTCCTAAACATTTTCGCTGAGATGTCTATTAGTCTAGACCGGAAATAAAAAACCCGGCGCTTGCCGGGTTAGTTAATTAGCGTGATCTATGGCCGCCTGAGCGCTGACCACCCGATCGGTGGCCACCACTTCGGGACGAGCCGCCGGAGCGGCTGCCGCTAGACGGTCTAGGCCCTCGAGAGCGCTTGGCCGGTGGCAGCAAGGCTGGCGTAGGTGCGAGCAAGACTTCAGGCGGCTGTTCACATTTCAACGGCGCGCCCAACAAATCGCCGATAGGCATCAAGCGGAAGGCGTCATCTTCACAGGCAAAACTTACTGACGTGCCATGGCTACCGGCTCGGCCTGTGCGACCAATGCGATGCACATAATCTTCCGGCTCTTCAGGCAGGGTAAAATTAACCACATGACTGATGCCGCTAATATGAATACCGCGCCCGGCCACATCGGTTGCTACTAACACTTTCAATTTGCCGGATTTAAAATCATCCAGTGTTTTTACGCGCTTATTTTGTGCCACTTCACCCGATAACAAACCGGCTTTAAAACCGTGGGCAAGCAATTGCTCGTGCAGGCGTCGACACTCGTCGCGCCGATTGGCAAATACAATCAAACTCTCGACGTTATCTTGATTCAACAAATTGTACAGCAGTGTGTACTTCTCCTCGGTGCTAGCAAGATAGACAAACTGCTCGACGGTATCTGTCGCCACAGATTCAGGCTCAATCTCAATGCGTACAGGGTCGACGGTCCACTGCTCAGCCAAGCTCAATACATCATCGGTAAAGGTGGCCGAAAACAGCAAGGTTTGACGCTGGGATTTCTGCGGTGTCTGGCGAATGATTCTGCGCACCTGTGGAATGAAACCCATGTCTAACATGCGATCAGCTTCATCGAGCACCAGAATTTCAACATGGTCTAAATAGCAATCGCGATTGCCAGTGAAGTCGATGAGCCGGCCCGGTGTAGCCACCAGAATGTCGACCAGCTCGCCGTGTAGGCGCTGCTGCTGCTTGCCATAGTCCATACCGCCCACGAGGGTGTGCACGGTTAAATCGGTGTACTTGGTCAGCAACTTGGCATCGTCGGCAATTTGAATAACCAATTCACGGGTAGGGGCGATAATAAGCGCGCGCGCCTCACCGGCGAAGCGCTCGCCTTTAATCGGGTTATTCATCAACTCGTCGATGATGGCAATCAAAAAAGCGGCGGTTTTACCGGTGCCGGTTTGCGCCTTGCCAACTAAGTCGTCGCCGTTGAGTGCGTAGGGTAAAGACTGCGCCTGAATGGGCGATGCGTACTCAAAACCGAGATCGGCAATGGCGTGCATAAGCGGTAGCGGTAAATCTAAGTCATGGAAGCGCGTCTTATCGGCAACCTTAGCTACCTTAAATTCAGAGATATCCCAGTTGTCCGGGGCCTTGATGGCTTGAGTGGCATCTTTTGCCGTGGCGCCTTCGCGCTTTGCGCCTCGGCCGCGATTACCTTGGCGGCTAGCGCTGTGGCGCGTGCGGGAATCCGTACCGCCCTGAGTATCAGATTTCTCAGGTCGAGGCGCTCGACTCGCCTTTTTGGTGTCTGAACTGCGATGTTGCTTGGGTTCTTGCCTGCCTTCACTGGGCTTGGGCGCTGACTGCTTGCCGCCCACTAAGTTTTTTATAAATTTGACGATCAATGTGGAATACTCACCGGATTAAGGCGCGGGAGTATAACACGGCAGGCTTAACTGCGTGTATTTTGACCAACCAAAGCACTAAATTAAGCTAAGATTCGTCAATTACACCCATTTTATAGTTATTTCGGCCCTGATTTTTGACCTGATAAAGCGCCGAATCGGCCGCTTTAAAAATGGTCCGCAATGGGTTTGGCCCAGATAAATATTCCGGTAGCGGCTCGCCGGCGAAAATAGACACGGCGCCAACGCTGATGGTCAAGTAGCCAAACGATGACCCCGCATGAGTAATTTTCTGCTCGCGCACCGCAGCGCAGAGACACTGACACAAGGCCTCAACCGCCTCACAACTCGCGCCCACTAAAACCATCGAAAACTCTTCACCACCATAACGCGCCGTAAGCGCCTCTAGGTTGGGCTGAAAAGATTGCAGCAACTGCCCCACTTGACTCAAGACGCGATCGCCGGCGGCGTGGCCATAGCTATCATTATATTTTTTGAAAAAGTCGATATCGATCAGAATAAGGCTATAAGTGCTGCGCTGAGCTTTAGCCTTTTCCCAAGACTCATCCATAAACTGATCGAGATAGCGCCGATTAGCCAACCCCGTTAAGCCATCAGATATGGAGGCCAAGTGTAACTTAGCGTGCTTTTTTCTCGCTAGATCCTGCTGCCGGCAAACTTCGTCAAGCAGCAAGTTAAATTGACCAGCCAATCGCTCCAACTCACCGTAACTTTTTATCGCTAGGCGGTTTTCGTAGCTGCCAGACTCCGTGATGTCATCCATCTGCTGGCCCATAGCCGTCAAAGGCCTCACCAACCAAAACTTTACTGCAAGTGCCAAACCCACCAACAGCAACAAAGCTGCAATCACGCCGATTAGTATCGATTGGGAAAACAAGCGATACTCTGGCCCCAACGCCTCAAACTGAATACTCAATAAAAACAAAGGCTCGCCGTCAATATCCTTTAACAGCCAAGCTAGTTGATTATCGGTATTGCGAACATTTTCGGGCTGGGACAAAAGATGGCGCGAGGAACTCTCTAACGCTGCCCCGCCTCGCTCTAAAAACTGAGCCGTTAAATCTAACTTAGTCTGTTCGGCCAGCGACTCGAAATATTCATCGTCCAGCCAGGCCCACATGACCAATGTGCCGCGGCTATTTAACGCACCGCCACCAAGATTGGTTGGGAATATGGGAGACGCTGAATAAATTAAGGCGCCTGCGCGCGCCTTAATATAACCTTGGCGCGTTTCAAATTTACCCAGCACTGGTTTTTGCGGCTCAATATAAAAAGCCTCTAACAGCTGCGCATTAGAAACCGGCGGCTGCAATAATGGTGCGTCGCCATGCCCGTCGTAATGAATATGCAAACCATAATGCCAAATCACATTACCCTGCGTATCGAGAAATATAACACCATCTAATTCATTATCGACCAAGGTACGCTGATCGAAATTACTCTCGATAAATGCATCATTTGGCTGGGTCACAAATTCGAAGGCGTCGTTCCACAAGGCATTATCCGCCACGCGGCTCTGATAAAGTGCCAGCCGCTGAGCCAAAGCGTTATCCACCCTTAACCTATCCTTGTTGTCGGCCGCCTCAATTAACTGCAACATCACGGGAAGATTGACGTAATACCTAACCCCCAACTGCGCCACCAACAAAAAAATAAAGGCCACGCAACCCAACCACATGGCTCTCGTGCGCAGCAAGTAGCCCCGCTGAAAAGTAAATCGCTGCACACCTACCCCTAATTTGATGGCTCACTGGTCAGTGTAGACCTTAGTAAGACGCTGGCTAGCCTAGGGTAGCAGTCGGCCGTTTCTGCACTATGCTTTGAGCCGACAAATTGAAAATAGAGGTCGCGCCATGCCACTGAAAGCAATGATGAACAACGCTCAGCAACTACCCAACATCCCGAAAATTGTACAAGAATTGATCGAAAGCTTTGGCGACAATAACGTCAACACCGATGCCATTGCAAAAAAAATCGCCTCCGACCAAGTGCTCACCGCCAAGGTGTTGCGCATGGCCAATTCTGCCCGCTATGGCGGCAATCGTAAAATAGGCTCGGTAAATGACGCAGTGGTAATTTTGGGTTTTAACGCCCTGAGAACACTGGTGTTAGCGTCGGGTCTAACCTCGGCGTTTAAAACGCCAGAAAGCTTCGATATCAAACAATTCTGGCGCAACAGCTTTACCTGTGCGGCACTGTGTAAATGGCTGGCAAAATTTACTAAGCTAGACCCAGAAGTCGCCTTTACCTGCGGCATGATGCACAACATTGGCGGCCTACTCATCCACACCCTAGCACCCGATAAAGCCGCGGAAATTGACGGCGCAGTAAGCCAAGGGCTGGACCGAAAACAAACACAAGACCTTCAACTCGGCTTCGACTTCACCGATGCCGGTGCAGAACTGGCGCAAAACTGGCGCTTCCCAAGTGACATCGTTGACGCTGTGCGCTTTCAATTGTCGCCAGGTCAATCTGCGCCCTACGCCAAGCTCGTCTATCTGGCGATATTTATTCTCTCTATGAACGCCAGTAAACACCCCGAGCAGATGCAGGCAGAATTCCCAGACCAGCTGGCAGAATCCATTGGTATCAATGTCGAGCAAATGAAGGATAAGTTGGCCGAAACCAAAACCCTTGACTCAGGCCTAGACGCGCTACTGGGCTAATGCTGCGCCCAAGGGGCGCCAAACACTGCCCAAGCCCGGCTCAGAGGTAACAACGCTAATATCGTAGCCCTTGGGGCCGACGGCAATACCGGTCACGTTAAACCCGTCCAAACGGAATGCCGGATAGGCCTCTGCGTCAAAGGGTAATGACCAAATAACCGTGCCCGGCCCACCCGCGTCGGCAACCGCCAACCACCGGCCGCGCGCATCCTCATAGGCGCCTGATAGATCGCGCTCAAGCAGCGTCGGATAGCTATCGATAGGCTTTAGATTCGCGAGCTTATAGCCCTCGAAGACGTAATCGGCGGAAAGATTTTGCTCATGGCTAAACAGCGATACTGCCATGGTCGTTTGTGATGCCTCGCCACAACTGAATGCCGTTAAAGCCAGTGATTGTGGTAACAAGGCCCGCCCCAAGATGGCAGATCTTGGAGTTTTCGACCAATTTCGCACTTGAATATGCACGAGTGCGGACTGGCCATCTGGCTGAGCGATGGCGGCCACAACCTCGCCGTCATAACCTTTGACCGCGCAAAGGCCGATCAGCTGCCCAGCCAAATACCCTTCCCAATCGTCAATTCTTATGGCGCGAAAACCCAAGCCCGCGTCATCGTATTTCAGCAGACCGAATTGATTGGCCGCCCCAGATGCCACCAAGTAGGTGCCCTGCCCCAGCTCGGCCACACCGCGAAACTCGCTCTTCTGCTGCGCCGGCGCAGCACCGAGATGCCCCCAAACCAACACAATGACCAGACCCCACGATAGTAGGTGCATTACCGCGTTAATCATGACTCGATATCCCTTGTCCCAAAGCCGTGCATCATACCCGAGACAGCAAGCCTGAGTCGCAACCTGCTGTTGCGAAGTGCAAGCGCTGTCCTATAAACTCCGCCTGTGATATAAAACGCCACTCGCTCGATACGCCCTAGTTAGGGAAAAGCGCCCATAACGACAAAATATCCAACCTAAAGACACCTTTGGTACATGGCATTACCTAAAAAATCAATGCTCGAACAACTGTTTGACAGCCATGCTACGGGATTGGTGCGCTACCTGACTCGAAAGATGAAGAGTGCGCAAGATGCTGAAGATATCGCACAAAACGCCTTCATCCGCATACAAAAGCTGGCCGAAGCGGGCGAGTTGGAAAACCCGAAAGCCTACCTTTACCAAACCGCATCCAATCTCGCGATCGACCAAATCAGACGAGAAAAGCTACACAGCAATTACCTTCAAGGCGAGGTTACAAGGCAACTAGCCGACTACGAAATTCCAGGCGCCATGCCGGATTACTGCACGCCAGAGCGATTACTCGCCGCGAAACAGCAACTCAACGAAATGGAAAAGGCTATCGGCAAGCTACCCCTGAAGTGCCGCCAAGCGTTCCTGCTACACCGCCTAAAAGGCCTCTCCTATGCGGAAATTGCGCAAGAAATGGCAATTTCAGTATCAAGTGTCGAAAAATACATCCTGCAAGCACTAAAAGCGTGCAGAAAAGCACTAGAAAGGGTCGGCGCGAGCGAAATTTAGCGCTAGATCACTTTTTCCACATCTTTTCTTGCGCACATTGAATCCCTGTTCGTCTAAATGACTGAAAGGGCACAACAAGGGTGCCAATTCAATTATCCCTGTGCTAATATCGCGCGCCCTGCACGGGACATATTTGAGATAAAACAAGCGTTTGACAGCAATAAATAGCTACAAACACTGTGAAAATCGACGAATTAAAACTTTTTAGCGACGAGAAGGCTATAAAGACCGCGCTAAGATAGCGAAAATACGGTTGCTATAACTAGAGTAAAACTAGTCATAGCCGGCGTTAAGATGACGATGAATTATTTGGTTATGGCAGTGTCCAAGACCAGCCAGCCTACTCACAACTCGATAGGCTTGCGCAAGAAAGTAGAAGGCCATAAGGGAGCAAACTCCAATATCGCCAGCTTTAACTAAAACCCAGTTGTTAATGATGCACATGCATCGCAGGAATAGAAGTGAACGCAGCAGAGCAAAACCAATTATCACTCGAAGCTAGCGGCTGGATAGCCCGCTTACGCTCTGATGCTGCCACTCACGCCGACAAAGCTGCATTTTCAAGCTGGTTAAATCGCGATGCAAACCACGAGCTCGCGTTTGACAATGCCTTAAGCGACTGGCAAACCGCCAGCGCACTAAAATACTCACGCCAAGCACAAGCCCTGCTTCTGCCAAGCCAGCAGTCAAGCCACTCTTTTAGCACATGGTTTTTCAACTGGCAGTCTGCAGCTCTGGCCTCCATAGTGCTTGCCGCATTCGTCGGCCTTGGCCTACTCAAAACGGCACCCAGTGCCGATGTCGATACGCTTTACTACGCAACCGAGGTCGGCGAGCAAAAAAGTATTAACCTGCCCGATGGCTCGACTATCAATCTAAACACCAACTCGCAAATCCACGTTCAGTATTCAGATTCTGAGCGCAGGCTGATATTAGACGGCGGCGAAGCCTTTTTCAAAGTCGCCTCGAACCGAGCTAGACCCTTTGTTGTTGACGTTGGCGAAGGCACTGTTACAGCCGTGGGCACTGCCTTTGGCGTTAATCGCGATGCCTCAAATATCAAAGTCACCGTCATCGAAGGTATAGTCAGCGTTAAAGAAAGAGAAACCCAACCGCAGATAAAACCCGAATCATTATTGGTCAAAGCCGATGAAGGGCTTTCAATTGACCTGCAGGGGCTGTCTAGCGTTCAAGCGACCAATGCTCATCAGGCGCTAGCCTGGAGAAACAAGCTGTTAGTGCTCGAAAATCAACCACTGACGGCGGCACTGAGCGAACTTAATCGCTATCTCAAGCAGCCCGTGGACAGCTCTGATCCATCACTTGCTAAGCTGAGGGTCTCTGGCACCTTTAGTTTGCAAACGCCAGAGTCCACACTGACCGCTCTTATCACCACATTTGACCTACAGCAGGACACCAGCGGCGACAGCGCTCGCTTGTATGCTCGTAGCGAATAATATATAACCTCTCTAGTAAACGAATCCATTTGAGGCACACCTCGAGTGGGTTTTGTCTATTTCGGCCAATTCAGCCAAAATAAGCACCTTTTTAGGACTGACCAACCTCCAGCTAAGAGAGGTGGCAGCCAAAAATGCGAGAGAGATGCACAAACTAAAACCCCGCAATGCGGCCCGGGCATGGTTAGCAACAGCCACCTTGGTGTCGAGCTCAGCGTTTGCAGCGCTCGATAGCCAAGTTGTCTTATCTAACGATAACCACCAAACCGCCCCAATTCCGCTCTCAGACAGCCTGATTAAACTGGGCCGTGAGGGTGATGTCAGCATCGTTTTCCCCAGCAGCCTGCTAAAAGGCAAGCTGACGCCAAGCATCGCGCCACAAGCAACAACGCTTTCAACCTTAGAGACGCTCAACCTACTGCTCGCTAACTCTGGCTTAAGCTACAAAATCATTAACAGTCAAGTTATCGCTATCACGCTGGCCGCTGCCGAGGCGGAGCAGCCCGACGAATACTACTTGAATCTGTATTTAGAAGAGGTAGCCGTTGAAGGCAAGCCCATTACTGGCTCTCGGATTAGGCGAAGTTATGTAACTGGGGCATCGCCCATAGATGTCATATCCCAACCCGAGCTTGCCGCGAGCGGCGCCCAATCATTGGGCGAGTTTTTAAAATTCATACCCACAGTGGCGGGAAACTCCACTTCTACGGCCGTCAGTAACGGCGGCGATGGCACGGCAACCGTAACGCTGCGCGGCCTGCCGGCCAACAATACCCTCGTACTGCTAAACGGCCAGCGAACCGCTTATTCAGGCCTTGCGGGGGATGCCATCGATTTAAACTCTATTCCGCCGGCAGCCGTTGAGCGGATCGAAATCCTCAAAGATGGCGCATCTGCGGTCTATGGCTCAGACGCCATTGCTGGGGTCGTCAATATCATCCTAAGAAACAGCTTTGAGGGCTTTCAAGTTGAGCAGTTCTACGGCGAAACGTCGCGATCCGACCTAGAAACGGCCACAACCAGCCTGCTCTGGGGCAGCCAATCTGAATCAGCCTCACTGATGGTTGCCGCCTCCTACTTCAATCAGCAAGGCGTCATGAGCCGCGACAGGGAAATATCTCGTAGCGCCAACAACCTAGCCAAGGGCGGAGCAGATTTACGTTCTAGCGCAACACCAGATGCGCGAATCACCGTCAATGACCAAGTACTAACACTGATAAAAGGTCAGGATGGCAGCTCGAGTGCAGATTTCGAAGCGGCCTCAGCCACAGACCTGTTTGATTACCCTGAATTCACCAGCTCAATCTCTCCATCCTCCCGTGCCAGCCTGTTTTCCACCGCTAGACTGGAACTGAACCATACAACCAGCGTTTTTATTGATGCCTCCTATACCGGCACCGAAGCCAGCATCACCTTAGCACCTACGCCACTCTTTACCGGGTTTGAAGCAGAGCCTATCTACGTTGACCAAAACAACATGTTCAACCCCTTCGGGCAAACGCTAGAAGATGTGCGAAAACGGCTGGTTGAGCTGGGGCCGAGGGAGCAGGTCAATAAAGCGCAAGCCTATCGTCTCAATTTTGGCTTAGAAGGCGATGACGGCGTCGTGCGCTGGCAGTTAAATCAGTTCTGGAGCAGAACCAACGCCCAGCTCGATAGCACCAACCTAATAAGCGGCTTGAAAACCCAACAAGCCTTAGGAGACTCAGCGATATGCAACGCCACCCCCGCTTGCGTCCCGCTCAACATTTTCGGCCCTGCCGGCAGCCTTACCCAGGACATGGCCGATAGCATTCGCATCGACAACAAGGTGCGTGGCAACAGCCAACTCATCGGGCTATCCTTCAGCATCGACTCACAATTGGCGGAGCTGGCCAGCGGTGAAGTGTTGGCCGCAGGCGGCTTCGAGGTCAGGCAGGAGTCCACCAGCAGAAAGCCCAACACGCTGGCGAGCGACGACTTTTATATTGGCGGCGGCGAAAACACCGCCACCGAGGGTTCGCGCAATATCTCGGAGATGTTTGCCGAGCTTCAAATACCGCTGGCACAAAACACCGGCTGGGCACATCACTTGGATTTGGAGATTGCCAGCCGAATCTCACACTACAGCGATTTCGGCACCGCCGTTACACCCAAGGCTGGATTAAGGTATCAACCGACAGCTCATCTGTTACTCAGAACAACCTTCTCAAAAGGTTTCCGAGCGCCAAGCCTGAATGAGCTGCACAAAGGCGGCCAAACCACCCAAGCGTTCCTAGATGACCCCTGTGCCAATACAGACAATGTGGGCGTGCTGCCCGGCTGCAGCCAACAGAGCGACCCCACGCGAAATCAGTTTTTAACGGAATTTTCAGGCTCGACCAACCTGGAGCCAGAAAGCTCCAACAACAGCACCTTAGGCCTTGTCTGGACTCCTGCTGAACTACCCGGGCTCTACGCGGCGTTAGATTTTTTCTGGATAGAGCAAAATGATGTGGTAGACGCATCCGCGCAATACATTGTCGACCAAAATGCCGAAACAGGCCTTTTTCAAGACAAGGTAGCCCGCAACGCTGTGGGCGATATCGAAAAAATCGATGCCTCATTTATTAACATTGGGCGCAGGGAGATTAACGGCGCGGACTTAACCCTAAAATACCAACATCTTATCGATGCCGGGTTAGCCTCAATCTCACTTAATGCCTCTCACCTACATTCATTTAAGGATCAATTAGCCCCTAGCGCGGCCGCCGAAGAGCTGGCCGGCAGCTTTTCCGACGAGGCATCCGAAGGTAATGGCGCGCTACCAAAACTCAAAGCCAATACCGGCATTCACTGGCAACAGGACGGCCTAGATCTGCACTACACCATTAACTACGTCAGCCCACTCGACGAGGAAGTGCCTAAAACCGGCGTACAGCGCACTATAAACAGCTGGATTACCCACGACGTTCAGCTCAATTATCTGTTACCGGTAAAAAAAGGGTTAAAGTTGACCCTAGGGGCAGACAATCTACTCGATAAAGCCGCCCCCTTTGCAGCATCTGCCTTCAACGACAGCATGGACTCCCGCACCCACGACCTAAAAGGTCGGTTTTGGTACGGGCGGGTTAGCCTGAAGTTCTAGACTATCCCGTCGCTAAAACATCTCGTTTTATCTAAAAAAATATTTGAGGCACCCCAATCCCGCTTCGTCTAATGGGCTGAGGTTGGTGTTTGCTCCACTAAACCCAACCCTCCAATAAGAATACATAAATGAGGAAGCCATAATGGTTAAACGCACAAAACTAGCTACAGCAATCAAGCTGGCGGCACTCGGTGCTGCTGGTGCAGCCATGCTGTCTGCAACTCCAACCTTCGCTCAAGATGATATAAACGCAATTGAGGAAGTCATGGTAACGGGTTCACGTATTGCCTCCGCGATATCTGACACTCCGCGCCCCGTAACTACTGTTAGCTTAGAAGACATGCAACTAAGCGGCTACGATACCGTTGGTGAATATTTGCGTCATAGCACATATAACACGTTGGGCTCGTACCGCGACCAATCCGGCTCCAGCTTCGGCTCAGTAGCATTGGTTGACCTTAAAGGTCTTGGCCCTGACCGCACTGCGGTATTGGTGAACGGTCGTCGCGTACCGGGCAACCCTTGGACAGGCACGTCAGCGGTAGACATTAGCACCATTCCGATGGCAGCTATTGAACGCGTTGAAATCCTGACCGACAGCGCCTCAGCAGTTTACGGTGCAGACGCTATCGGCGGCGTTGTAAACGTCATTATGAAAAAGAACTGGGAAGGCGTTGAAATCAGTGTCGGCGGCTCACAACCAGATCGCGATGACGCCAAAGGAGAAAACTTTAGCTTTACAGCAGGTACTGCATCAGACAAGGGCAGTATCGTTTTCTCGGCTGAATACGCTAAGAAAGGCACAATCTATGATCGTGACCGAGACTTCTCCAAGGTTAAGATCAATTCCCCTGCCGGAGTATTGCCGGTAGATGGCAGTACTGATTTACAAGGTATCAATGGGGGCGGTAACTCAGCGTTCTCCATGGACTTTTCACGCGCTCTAGGGCCCGTAGGTACTTGTGATTACTCAGGCCTAACACCCGTTGCAGACCCCTTTGGCGTACCAGGTACAGGCTGTGGCTACGCCTACGCTGACTTCAAAGCCATTACTCGTGGCTACGAGCGTCGCTCTACCTTCTTAGCGGGCGAGTACAACATCAATGACGACCATAAGATCTTCTTTGAAAACCGCTACATGAATAAAGAAGACTTAGGTGTTTTTGCCCCCGCAATCGGTGGTTTCGTAGTAGACGAGACAGCACCGCTAAACACCTTTGGCGAGGACTTCATTCTTTATCACCGCTTTGTGGGACATGGCACTCGCGATGATTCAGGTGCATCTAATGAATTGGACACCACCATTGGCCTAAGCGGTAACCTGTTTAACGATGAAGTCAATTATGAAGTTTACGCTCGCGACTACCGCTTTGAAGCGGCAGAAATTGGCTACAACTACATTCTAACCAGCGTTATTGAGGACTTAGTTACCTCTGGAGAATACAACTTCCTCAACCCCTTCGACGAAGATAATGCAGGTGCGATCGCAGCCTCAAGTGCAACGCTGAGCCGAGACATTAACACCCAATTCGAAGGGTATGGAATCACGCTTGACGGCTCAATGGACAGCGTCCAATTAGCTGGTGGCGCAATTGGTTGGGCAGCCGGCTGGGAATACGGTCGCGAATCTTATCAAGATATCTACGACTCGTACCGCGAAGCAGGTAACGTTTTAGGGAGTGCTGGTAACAGTTCATCCGGTAGCCGCTCTCGCCAAGCCGTCTTCGGCGAAGTAGAACTACCTGTTCTCGACAACTTAGCAATCAACGTTGCCGCTCGCTTCGATGATTACGACGATGTAGGCAGCGAGTTCTCACCCATGCTTTCCGGACGCTACCAGCCCACTGACTGGCTGACTATCCGCGCTTCATGGGGCGAGGGCTTTAAAGCACCTAACCTTACTGCCATGTATTCCGAACTAGCTCAAGACTTCCCACAAGCCCCAGACTTGCTCCGCTGCCGAGCACAGGGTATTGCTGACAACGCCTGCCCCAATTCACAACTGGAGCAACACACCGGCGGCAACCCTGAGTTACAACCAGAGACCACCGAGTCTTACAATATTGGCTTTGTAATCGAACCTCTGGACAGCTTGAGCATGAGCGTTGATCTGTGGAACATCACCATTGATGACGTAGTGCAAACACTGGATACCAATGATGTATTGGAGCTCGAGCGCCAAGGTCAATTGGCTCCAGGTATGTATGTTAACAGGACCCCAACGGTAAACGGCATTCCAGGCAACATCACGCGCTGCGAGGGTAACACTCAACCGCTACCTTTCTGTGGCATTGTGAACGTTTACGGAAACCTCGCATCTCGCGAAGTACAGGGACTAGATTTCAAGATCAACTACGGCCTAGAGACTGGCATTGGTAGCTTCGATTTTGACGCTGTCCTGTCAAACATACAGAAGTATGACGAAGAGCTACCAATCATTGGTGTGATTGAGCGTGCAGGAACTCAAGGCTTCCCAGAAAACAGATTTAATTTCGGAGTCCGCTATAGTTTAGACATGGTTACTGTGGTCTATAATTACACTTGGATTGACGAAACTGAATCTGATTACGGCGGTAAGTTCGAGCAGTGGGATAGCCACGACCTCAACTTTTTGTACACGGCGCCCTTCGGTACTGAGTTCTCGTTCGGCATTCAAAACCTGACAGACGAAGATCCATCGATTGAAACAGCCACTGGTTGGAACACTAACACCGAGAGCGTGAGCACGGGCTTGTACTCTATCTCCGGTCGTGTTTACAGCGGCAACATCCGTCACCGCTTTTAATTAAACCATGAGTAAAAAAGCCCTGGCATTTGCTAGGGCTTTTTTGTGCCTAGCCCACGCTGAAGTGTATTTTCAATTTAAAGAATTGCCTCTGAATAACCAATGTACACAGCATGGCTGTGATATTGACTTTATATTAACCGCTTCCTAGCGGGCCAAATAACGAAACAGACAGTTGGAAAACTCAAAAAAACCACAACATATGGAGCGGGTCTAGAGCTCCAGCTCGACGTTATTGGCACTTCAAATTTTGAACCTCTCGGACCCCAACTTAAATTGGGGTAATTCGTAACCAACGACCATTGAGGCCTTAAGTGCCACACTCGTCCTTATAACGATGTGAAATAACCATAATGAGGATTTGGCATGACTACTGCCACTGTTTCAGCACCTGGGGAATTCCTGGGGCACCCGAAAGGCCTTTACGTTTGCTTTGCCACCGAGCTGTGGGAGCGCTTCTCTTTTTACGGCATGAAGTACTTATTGCTATTGTATTTGACAAAATACCACCTGTTTACCGACATGGCTGGCTACGACGTGCTCGGCGCCTACGCAGGCCTCGTATATGCACTACCCCTCATCGGGGGGCTGATTGCCGACCGCTACCTAGGTATGCGCAAGGCCGTAGTTTTCGGCGCTTTGCTGCTGACCGCCGGTCACGCCACTATGGCCTATGAAGGCTTTCAAGCGCTGTCTTACGCCGCGGGCACAACTCTGGCCGAATCCATCACCCTTAACGATGGCACCGTCATTGCTGCAGGCACCCTGCTAGCAGAAGACGTCATCATTCAGGATGTTGTGGCGCTAAAGGTGTTCTTCTTTGCACTGGCGTTAATCACCGTCGGCGTTGGCTTCTTGAAGCCCAACATTTCTACCATTGTTGGCAAGCTCTATGCGCAGGATGACCCACGTCGAGATTCGGGCTTCACCATCTTTTACATGGGCATCAACATCGGTTCATTCATCGCCACTCTCTTGTGTGGCTGGTTAGGTGAAACCTACGGCTGGAGCTATGGCTTTGGTGCTGCCGGTATCGGCATGCTACTGGGCCTGATTACCTTCCTGAAGTTCCAACACACCCTACAAGGCCATGCTGAACCGGCTGAACCGGCGCGGCTCAAAGAGACCTTCCTAGGCCCCATCAACAAGGAGTGGGCAATCTACCTAGGCGGTATTTTATCTTTGTCGGTGGTTTGGCTTTTGGTTCAGCACGAACCGGTTGTGCACGTAGCGCAAAATAGCCTGCTGATCGTTGCGATTGTTGGCATCATTCTCTACTCCATGCTGCACCAGCCGGAAAAGGGCCAAGACTGGCTCGCCATCGGCGTCGCAATCGCAACCATGGTGTTAGGTCTCATGTGGGCGTTTTTAGGTGATGACACTTGGTTAGGCTTAATGCTGTTAGCGCTGGTTGCGTTTATCACCTATGGCTTCAAGTCTCACAATAGCGCTGAATACGGTCGCACTGTGGTTCTCATGGTGATGATTGTATCCACCATCGTGTTCTGGTCGCTATTTGAACAATCTGCCGGCAGTATGACCCTCTATGCGGATCGTGTACTTGACCGCGAGGTTGGCGGCACAGAAGTTCGCGCATCCATGTTTGGTTCACTAAACGCCGGTTTCATCATGTTACTTGCCATTCCATTTGCTGCCTTATGGATTTGGCTTGCCAAGCGCGGCTGGGAGCCTTCGACCCCCGTTAAGTTTGGCTTAGGCATTCTGCAAGCCGGACTCGGTTTCGGCGCGTTAGTGATCGGTGCGCAATTTGCCGATGATGCTGGCAAGGTGGCCATCATTTGGCTGGTATTAGCGTATTTACTGCACACCACGGGCGAGCTTTGCTTATCACCAGTAGGGCTATCAGCAGTCACTAAACTGTCCATCAACAAGGTGGTTGGCGTCTCCATGGGCACTTGGTTTTTGGCCACGGCACTTTCGGAAACTGTCGCTACCCGCATTGGCAAGATGGCAGCAATCGATACCTCGGGCGCTGAAACGGCTGACGCGGCGAGCTTGCTTGTTACCTACACCAGTCTGTACGAATTTTTAATGTGGATTGGTATTGGCGTCGGTATTTTCATGATCGTTATTTCCCCTATCTTGAAGAAGGGAATGCACGGGGTTCGTTAAGCTAACAGACGATGTTCACAATCGAACAATAAAAAGCCCAGCAAATTTGCTGGGCTTTTTATTGTTCGGTAGGACAGGAAAAAACGCAAACAGCGTCAGGGAAGACTAAAGCAACAACGAAAACTCGTTCAGATGCAATTAGCAAGCGCACCGAAATCACAGTTTACAGGAAGCCACCATAGGCCTTGCCACCTGTAACTGTTTGTCCTGTCAACTGCTCCTACTAACAGCACTACTGATTTTTTTCTGCTCTCTAGTCAAATTTCGAGCTGCAACGGAATAATCCTTTCTAGGTCACATCAACAAGGAATGGGGGCAAATGACTTATTGCGCCTATCGAAAAGCGCCACCACTGGGCTCAAGAGGATCATCACCTTGGAACGACCATCAAACACCAGATGCGAATACCGCATAGCCAGCACAAATTTTGCCACTAAACACCCAGACAAGCACTCGAAATGCCTAGAGCGCTTCAAATGATTGGCACCCTATTCATTAAACTAGATCTTCTTCTGAGGAACTTTCAAGCCCGCTCGTCTCAAAAAAAGCTCTATTGAGCTCACGTCTTGCCAATAACACTAATAATTAAGTAAGGATCAATATGAAAAAGATAGTAAAACGAAGTCTTTTGGCGCTTGCGATATCTTCTGCAGCCGCCGGATCACTGGTCACCTCAAGCGCATTTGCAGAGGACTACACCACCAGCACTATTGCCGGCCAGGTTAGGGACAGTGCGGGCAATATGATTCCAGGTGCAATTATCGAAATCACCTCCGATAAGGGAATCAAGCGGTCCGCAACTGTTGACGCAGATGGCAGTTTCCGTATGCAGCAACTTCCCATTGGTAGCTACAAGGCCAGAGTGTCTGCGGATGGTTACAATGGAGTTGAGGATGTGGAGCTCAACCTAACTATCGGAGCAGGAGGCAAATACACCTTTACTCTGAAACCGCTTAGCGGGGATATCGAAGAAGTGTACGTTGTTGGCGCAAAGCAGGCCGAGTACGACTTCAATAGCACCACATCAGGTATTTCTGTGGACGTGGGCGAACTCCAGTCCAAGTACCCTGTGGCGCGATCCTTGACCGACGTCGCCCTGTTTGCCCCGGGTACACAGGAAGGCGACACTGCCTTTAACAGTCGCTCAAATGGAAGCCTTGCCTCATTCTCTGGCGGCTCCGTTGGTGAAAACGCCTATTACATTAATGGTCTAAACGTCACCAACTTCCGCAACTTTACCGGCGGCTCCACCATTCCATTTGAGTTTTATGATCAGATTGAAGTTAAAACCGGTGGCTACCAAGCTGAATATGGCCGCTCCATTGGAGGCTTTATAAACAGTGTATCTAAATCTGGCTCGAATGATTTCCACGCCTCGGTAACGGCTTACTATGAGCCGGACAGTCTCCGATCCACAGCTAAAGATATAGAAACCACCTGGAACAGCCTCGATACTACCGACAGTACCGACTACATCATCGAGTTGTCAGGGGCAGTCATCGAAGACCGGCTGTTTGCCTACGGCCTGTACAATATCCGCGAAAACGAAGAAGAGGATTACACCTCAGGCCGATACACGCAGACCCGCGACAACGATCCCTTTTGGGCAGTCAAGCTGGATTTCATTCCCTTTGATGGACACCGAATTGAGTACACTGGTTTTTCCGACCGGCGTGATATTGAGTTCTCGGACTACAATTTTAACGATGCTGGCGCAGACCGAGAGGATGTGAACGGTAGCGAAATTGGCTCGTATATCGGCGACTCAGTCACGGAAGCCGGCGGAACCAACCAGATAGTTAAATACACTGGGGTGTTCAGCGACGCCTTTTCCCTTTCAATGATGTACGGTGAAAACGAGTTTTTCCGCAGCGCGCAATCTGCAAACGACGTCAATCCGGTCATTTATCAACGGATCGACAACCCTAACTCATCAGTAGCCATTGGAAACTGGACCAATACCTACGCGGCGACAGGCTACGACAAGCGCGAGGCCTTCCGGATCGATGCCGACATCTATTTTGAGTTTGCTGGCGAGCACCATATCCGCTTTGGCTACGATCAGGAGAACCTGCTGGCGGAAGAGCTTAGCACGCTTTCTGGGGGCGAATATTGGCGCTACCACACTTGCACAAGCGCCGCGGGCTGTTTCAGTGGCCAACTTGCTCAGGGCGAGGAATATGTCCGCCACCTCGTTATTGATCAAGGTGGAAACTTCGAAGTGGAGCAGTCGGCCTATTACATTCAGGACAGCTGGCAAGTTACCAGCCAACTTACGGTGAATCTGGGACTGCGCAACGAAACCTTCAACAACATGAACGCGGAGGGTGAAACCTTCATCAAGGCTGACAACCAAATTGCACCGCGATTGGGTCTGACCTACGACCTGTTCGGCGATGGTGACAGCCGGATTACCGCATTTTTTGGTCGGTACTATATGCCAATTGCGGCGAACACCAATATCCGGATGTCAGGTGCAGAGTACTTTGTTGAAGAATATCTACGTCACGACGGTTATGACAACCGCAACAGTGACGACACACCAAGCGGCGTCGATTACAACGACCCCTTACTCTACACACTCTCAAGCGATGGCACAGTACCTGATGTATCTACCATTAAAGACCAATCGGTTGATCCGCTCTATACCGATGAAATATCGCTGAGCTATGAACACGTTTTTGAAAATGAGTGGGTCGCAGGTATTCGCGGAACCTACCGTAAACTTGCGGTTCAGATTGATGACGTGGGCATTAACCATGCTACGGTCGCCTGGGCCCTAGAGAACGGCTACGATCTCGATGACGTTTACTGGATCATGGATCCCTCTCAACACGGTATCGACTACGTGCTGACCAACCCAGGCACAGATATGCGGGTGGCAACCGACCTACTGACCGATGACGGCTCATTAGTATGGATGGACCTGACCAAGGAAATGTTGGGCTACGAAGAACCCGATCGGGTTTATCGTTCACTCGAATTATCCCTAAGCAAAGGCACAGAAATATGGGGAATTGATGGCTCGTATGTCTACACCTCCAATAAAGGCAATACAGAAGGGGTAGTGAAGTCAGACAATGGTCAGGATGATGCGGGCTTGACGCAAGACTTTGACTTAGTATCCGTTATGATGAACGCCTATGGTCCTTTGCCTACCGAGTTTGAGCACCAGTTCAAGCTCGCCGGTTTCTACAAGGTAAACGACTGGATGCAGGTAGGTGCTCGCGCAAGAATCAGATCACCACGCAAGTTTGGCTGTCAGGGCAATCTGCCTAATGGCACCTTCGGCGACAGCGATAACGCTTTTGACGGCAATGGTGACTTTACCGGCGATCTTGCGGCACTGCGGCAGGTATACGAAAGCCGTTATCAGGACGATTACTGGTTCTGTAATGGCGAGGCGTCACCACGAGGTAAATCAATGGAAAGTAACTGGGTAAGTACAGTTGACGCCAGTGCAACATTTACACCCAATCTGGGCGGCAGTATCCCCGGAGGAATAACAATCCGATTGGACGTCTTCAACCTGTTTGACAGTTCAGCCAAATCTGACCTGTTTGAGCAATTGGAGGATAGTTCTGGTGGCCAGTATGACAACTACGGTCAGGCCTCTGCCTATCAGTCACCACGTAGCATGCGGCTGTCGTTTAACTGGACACTGTAAATCTACGGACCCTTCCTCAATCGTAGTAAGATTTAGCGGTCTCTTCTGAGGCCGCTTTTTTTTGAGTTTAATATTCGAGCAGGCAATCCTGACACAGCGCTTAGAATTGATGCTAGCCAGCAGGCTAACGCGCAAAGTGCTCTTTTTTGGCTACGATGGTTACTATGATAATTCGTGACCTAAACTTACCGATTTAGGTGGCGCTATTATTACCAACCACATTGCCGATCTTTATTCTGCTCATCTAACCACACTTTCAGCGGTGCGAAATAATCCACTATCGCACTTGCATCCAGATTAGGCTGGCCGGTTAATGTTTCCATGGCTACTTGCCAAGGCTGGCTGCTACCCATCGCCATCATTGCTTGAAGCTTTTCGCCTGCGGCTTTGTTGTTGTAGATAGAGCAGCGATGTAAAGGGCCCTCGAAGCCCGCGGTTTCGCACAGTGCACGATGAAACTGGAATTGTTGGATGAACGCTAAAAAGTAACGCGTGTAAGGCGTATTGCCGGGAATATGGTACTTAGCACCCGGATCAAAATCATTTTCAGAGCGCGCTACAGGCGCGGCTATACCTTGGTATTGCTCGCGCAACTGCCACCAGCCTTTGTTGTAATCTTCGGGCTTAATTTCGCCGTTAAATACCTGCCAACGCCACTTGTCCACCATCAAACCGAAGGGCAAGAAAGCAATTTTATCCAACGCCATTTGCATCAAGTAGCCAAGGTCTTCTGACACTGGTGGCTCCTTTTCAAGCAGACCTAGGCTAACCAAGTAAGAAGGCGTAATAGATAAAGCGACAGTGTCGCCAAGTGCCTCGTGGAAACCGTCATTGGCACTACCCTGAAACAAAAAGGGCTGTTGATTGTAAGCGCGCTGATAATAATTGTGGCCCAGCTCGTGATGAACGGTTTGGAAGTCTTCGCCATTTTTCTGAATACACATTTTGATGCGCAGATCATCTTTGCTGTCTAAATTCCAAGCACTTGCATGACAAACCACTTCCCGATCACGTGGTTTGGTGAACTGTGAACGCTGCCAAAAAGTTTCCGGCAACGGCGCAAAGCCGAGGGATGAGAAGAAGGCCTCAGCGGTACGCACCATGCCCAGCTCATTCATGCCGCTTTGCTCGATCAACTTAGTTAAGTCATAACTTTTTTCGCTGTTGGCAGGCTTAACTTTTTCGTACACATTACCCCAGGTTTGGGCCCACATGTTGCCGAGCATATGCGCTGGTATTTTTCCGGCTTTCGGCACCACATCGTCGCCGTAGGAAGCATTCAATTGCGCGCGCACATGGCAGTGCAATGCATCATACAATGGCTTTACCTTATTCCACTGATCATCCACATCGGCGGCAAAAGCATCGGGCTCGGCATCGTAATTGGAGCGCCACAGTACCGATAGATTTTCAAAACCTAAATCTTTGGCGCCCGCGTTTGCAATCTCCACTTGGCGCTCATACAGTGGCCGCATAGGCGGTGATACGCTGCGCCATCCGGCCCAAACCTCTTTCATCAAAGCGGGGTCTTTACCTTCCGCCAAAATATTGCTCATTTCAATCAAATCCAAACATTCGCCCGAGGGCCGGCAATATTTTCCTTCGCCATACATGCCCTGCATTTTCGAACCTATATCCGCTAGTTCACCGGCTAGGGTTTCATCATCCGGTGACGGGAAACTCAAGCCCAAGCGCAAAGCATCGAGTTTGCGTCGGGTGTCTGGTTGTAGCGTTACGCCATCCCAATGCTTCACCTGCTTGGCATATTTCACCACGTTCAAGGTATAGTCTTTCGACGCCTTGGCTTCGACAAATTGGCTATCGGTATTGATATAGGTTGAGGCCAACCAACTGGCATGGGAGGCAAATTCCGCTGTACTGGCTAGATCTTTTTCAGCCTGTGCGAGCATTTCCTCGGCACTAGCTTGGTCATAAACGGGAGCAACCGATGTTTTGGCCTGAGCTTTTTCATCTGACTGACAACCCATCATCAATGCCGCCGCAATCGATACAGCCAAACACGCCTTTTTATTTATTTTAATCATCATCTTTTCCTTAATCTTGCCATTCATCGGCATTAACAACTTCAGTTTCTTGCTGGGCACTGGCTATCCACTCCTGCATTGCCGGCAGTGCCAGCACCTGCTGCACATAATTTTGCAGGCGCTCGCTGACCGGCAACTGGTAAGTATGAATACGCATTGCCACAGGGGCAAAGTAAGCGTCGACAATGCCGAGCTCACCACCCAACCAAGGGCCTCCGCTAGCATCGAGCAACATACTCCACAGCGACTCGAGCCGAGTCAAATCGCGCTCCACGTTACCGCGCAGAGGTGCCTTAAAGGACGCTTTGCGACAATTCATCGGATAGTGCTGACGCAGCGCCATAAAGCCCGCGTGCATCTCCATTACCGCCGAAATAGCCAAACCTTGCACCACGGGATCTTTTGGCCAGTTGGCGCTATCGGGAAAAGTTCGATAGATATAAGCAATAATGGCAAAACTATCCCACACGCGCACCTTGCCGTGACTTAAGGCTGGAACCTTGCCAGAGGGTGAATAGGTATAAATCTCCTGTTGAAACTGTAGGGTATCCAACGGCAGCCGAATCTCATCGAAACTAATATCGTTAATTTTCAGATACAGCCAAGCCCTTAACGACCAGCTCGAGTAATTCTTATTGCCGATGACTAATGTGAGCTCTGCCATCTCTCTCCCCTCTTAGTGAGTAGTTTTTATAGAAGTGAAACAAATCACTCCGTAATAGTTTTGTAAAGCTGGAAGCCACAGCGCTGATAATTGGGTAACGCGGCAGCATGATCTAAGTCGCAGGTATGAACCCAAAGCCGTCGAGCTCCCATTTGCCAAGCCTGCTCAATCGCGGCGCTCAGCAAGGCACCGCCTAACTTCTGACCTATGGCATGGGGTAACAAGCCAAAATAGCGTATTTCCACGTCCGAGCCCTTGAAGCTCAACTCAAAATAGCCTGCAGGCTCGTTCCGCCACCATAACACCGTTGTTTCGATTCGCTCTATTGGCGTATCAGGCAAGGTATCAGCATCGCCAAAGCCGTCTACATAGGCCTGCCAGCGTGCAAGTGGCCAACCGGCTTTATCTCGCCAACCCCATGCCCCTCCAACCGCCAAATACATCTGCTGATTGATACTAGCATCGGCATGCTGCAAGGCTTCAAGTTTGATATCGACGCGACCAAACGGAACTTTGAGGGCAGGTTTGGGCGCCAGCATTTCAAGATAATAGGTCTTTATTAAGTCGGCCATCTCAGCTACCAGCAGTCTACCTAGTTAGACGATATCGCGCCCATGCCCCTCAATCTTCATAGTTTGGCCACAGCGCGAAATTTATTTGCTAACCTAATAGCTTGTGAATGCTATTGACAAGCACAAGCTGTAATTGTGAATGGGCTAATACCTAGAGCAGTGAAGACCATCGTTTGTCGCCCACAATATGCGTTATAGGACAGAGACTACTCTATGAAGGTCGTACTACCATTGCTGCTGTGCATCTTTATCCAGCATACCCCAGCACAGGCACAGCAAGAGGCTACTTTATGTATGGACAACTACCCGCCATTTACCTATTTTATCGAAGGTAAACCGACGGGTGCGATGGTAGATGCCTTAGAAATAATTGCAGAAAAAATGCAGTTCACGCTCAACTATACGCCTAACACGCCTTTTATACGTTGTATGCGCATGGCGGAAGCTGGGCTGGTTGATTTTGTAGTGAGCTTGCTGCGAACGCCAGAAAGAATGAATTACCTAGCGATGTTTCCCTATTCCAGCCCCGAACCGTCCCGCTTTATTGTGCAAACAAAAATGCTAGGCAGCCTAAAAGAAGAGAAGGATATACTCCCCTTAAGAGTGGGTCTGATTAAAGGCTTTCTATACCCAAAATTTTTTCGCAATAGTGATTTGCTTATCGAAACTTCATCCACACCGGAAGCCGGCATCCGAAAGTTAAGGGCCAATCAGATAGACGCTCTTGCGTTAAATGAAACGGTTGCCTTGCATATTCTACAAAGCGAAAAAAACAAGCACGACACATCGAAGGAACCTATCGCGCTGCTCGATTTTTTTGTGCCATGGGACGAGGATTCAAACGTGATAGGCCTGTCAAAAAAATCAAAACTGATAAGCAGGGAGGAAGAAATTTCTGCCTATATTGAAGCGATGAGAATTGACGGTACTTTTATAAAATTGATTGATCACCATAAAAAACATCAATAAAAAAGCCCGGACAAGCCGGGCAAGAGCACGATAAAATCTAAAACGCAATTTTCCCTGTCGCCATATCCTTATACATCACCCAATCGCCGATAAAACTATACAGCGGGTGCTGGAAAGTCGCTGGTTTATTCTTTTCGAAGAAAAAGTGGCCAACCCAAGCCCAGGCGTAACCCTGAATAACAGCAACCAAAAACCACAAGTAGTTACTGGAATATAGGGCTAGCGCAGCCAAAATAAGCGCCAAGGTTGAGCCGATAAAATGTAAGCGCCGACAAGTGACGTTGGCGTGCTCCGCCAAGTAGAAGGGGTAAAATTGCGCGAAACTTTCAAATTGTTTAGTCATTATTTTTCCTCTTAGTTGCCGTATTAGCGCATTCTATAATTGACTGGCGATTAAGCCTAAGCCAAGGCTTGGTCTGCGGCCTGATCGAAGGCGCGGGTGCGCGCAAACAGCACAAACGCCGCGGGCACAAACAAAAAAGATAATAGCGTAGTCAACACGGTGCCGCCCGCAATCGCGATAGCAAAGGGAGGCCAGAAGCCACCACCGGCTAAAATTAAGGGTAAAAAGCCGCCAACGGTGGTAATTGTTGTGGATACAATGTGTCTACCACAGCGCATAACACCAGCAACAATATCGGCCTCATCGCCACGCACCGAATTAGCATCCGACTTAAGCTCAGCCAAAATAACAATAGCGGCATTGATCGCCAGCCCCATTAAACCGAGCAAGCCGATGATGACAGTGAAACCAAAGGGGTAGTTAAATAGGTAAACACAAAGCAGCCCCAATCCAATCGACTGAAAGGCCACCGCAAAGATAATGGCACTGAGCCGAAACGAGTTGAAGCTTAGCACCACCACCAACACCAGCAAGGTTAAAATAAGGCCTACCGACCCCATCAAGTCATGCACAGCCTCATCCCGTTCGGCACTCTCGCCACCAAAGGCTAATCGATAACCAGGCGGCAAGTGAAAGCCTTGCGCATCGAGCTGCGCTTGCAACTGGGTTAGTACCGCGGCCGGTAGCACACCGTCGCGAATAAACGCTTGCAAGGTATTAACTCGCTCGCCATCGCGCCGGGTAATGGTCGCTTGAGCTGGCTCTAAATCGAGCCCCGCGATAGACGTCAAAGGCACAGCGCGATCATCGGCATCCACTGCGGCGACAAATTGAAACTGCTGCAACACATCCAAATCAACCCGTTGGCTGGCCTGTAATCGCACCCTTACAGGCACTTCTGTTGTGCCTTCGATAAGCGACCCGCCCACCATGCCATCGAGAGAATTTTGCATTTGCTGTGACAGGTCCACCAACTGCAATTGTGCGCGCTTGGCCACATCCTCATCCACGGCCAACCAAAGTTTTGGCACTGCTGCCGCTAAGGATGCGCGCGAATGTGTCACCGCTGGCACGGCAACCATGGCCGCTCGCACCTCATCGCCTTTGGCTTTAAGCACATCGAGACTCGGGCCAAATAAACGCACTTCCACCGGCGCCTCAAAAGGCGGCCCCTGCTCAAGTTTACGCACTAAAATCTGTGCGCTCGGAAAGTGCTTATCTAATTGTTTCTGCAAGTTCGGAATAAGCTTATTAGCGACCGAAAAGTGCGCCGTTTTCACCATCGCTTGTGCATAGTTAGCAGAACCATCGCGACCAAACATCAAGTTGTAGTAAAAGGCCGGAGCGGCACTGCCGATAAACCAATGCGCCTCTTCAATTTCCGGCACTTCGGCAGCCAAATAGTCAGAAATGTTAGCAACCACGTGGCGTGTCGCATTGATGGTCGCTTGCTCGGGTAGATAGACCTCGATGTGAAACATATCGCGATCGGACGCTGGGAAAAACTGCTCGGTCAAATGCCCGGCCGCAACAAAACCCAAGAGCGGTAAACTAGCCACAGCGACCAAGGTTGCCAAAGGTCTACGCATAGCGGCGGAAATCATTTGCTCAGCTTTTGCGCTGAACTTGGTGCCGGAAATACCGCACTCAAACCAACGCAAACTTTTTTGCTCTTGCGGCAACCAGCGCCCGGCTAAACCGGCAATTAAGGTGTGGGAGATTATCCAGGAGCCAATTAAAGAAAAAATTACCGACAACGCAATGCCGCCAACAAACTCTCCCGCGGGCCCGGGCATTAACACGATCGGCATAAAAGCCAAAATTGTGGTCAGGGTCGAACCCAACAGCGGCAACCAAAGGTGGCGCACTGAACGCAAAACCGCCTCAGTGCGGGCGTGCCCGGCCTGACGTTCGCGAGCAATGGAATCCACCATCACAATGGCATTGTCGACCATAATACCGAGCGCAACGATCAGGCCAGTGACAGACATTTGATGAATCGGCAAGCCGTAAAACTTCATCACGGCGAGGGTAAACATCGCCGTTAAAGGCAGCGCCAAAGCGACGATGATGGCAGAGCGCCAACCCAAGGTAAAAAACAGCACCAACAAAATCAAGCAAAAACCCAGAACCACATTACCCATCAAATCGCTTAGCCGGGTCTCGGTATAACCGCGCTGATCAAACAAGGTTTGCAACTGCACATTGGCCGGCAATATGGCCTCAAAGTCTTGCAGGCGCTGATCCACTTTTTCACTCCAGCGATCGATGCGCTGATCCGCCAACATGGACACCGACACCACCACCGCGCGCTCGCCGTGCACAATGGCGAGGCTATCTTGGGGTGTCTTCTCAGCCCGATAAACGTGCGCAATATCGCCAACTACAAGGCTGCCATAAGCGGGTGACTGCAGCGGCACTTGGCGCACACGCTCAACGCTGTCGATCTCGCCTCGCACTTCAACAGCTACAGACAAGTTGCCGGAACTTAGCTCACCCGCCGCCACTTTACTATCGGCGCGACTGATGGCGCGACCGATATCAGCCGCCGTTAGCCCCAAACTTGCAACGCGGTGACTATCGATAGCCACCTGAATCTCTTCCTCTGCCGCGCCGAATTTTTCGACCCGCCAGGAGCCGGCCAAACCTCGCAGTCGGCTTTCTAGCTCTTGCGCGTAGCGCGCCAGAATCGCCATGTCGGGCTCGCCTTTACCCTGCCACTGCAAGGCTAAAATGCGCGTGAATGCATGGGAGCGATTATCTAACATGCGCGTTGGCAACACGCCCTCGGGCATTTGCGTTTGCACTTCGTCGATCAGCGCCCGGGTGCGCGACCAAAGGCCGGGTACGTCTTCAGGCGGAATACTGCCTTTCAATTCGATCACAAGCGTCGACAGGCCCGCTTTAGAAACGGATGTCACCAGCTCCAGTTCAGCTAATTCGCGGACTTTATTTTCAATTTTTTCCGTCACCAAGACTTCGACGCGCTCGGCACTGGCACCAGGGAAAGGCGTGAGAATGGTCGCGTGTCGCCCCGTGATGTAAGGGTCTTCTGACAGCGGCAACGAATTTACCGCCGCCAAGCCGCCAACCAGTAACACCGCGATAACTAAGATGACTAAGCGCGGGTTTTCAACAAATGCCCGCACCATTATGGCTGCCCCTCCGACACCACCGAGGTGGCGCTCCCATCATCAGCCGCAGGCATGAGCGAAAGGTGAACTTGCTGCCCGGGCACTACGCGGTGCACGCCATTGGCAACAATTAACTCGCCGTCGCTCAAGGCGCCTGAAGCAAACATACGATCGCCAAGGGTGTGCTCAATCTGAATATCCCTTGCCTCGACACGATACATATCATCGGTATCTTTTACCAAAACATACACAGTCCAACGACCTCTGACACCATCAGTTATGGCATCGGCAGCAATCCAAAATCCAGTTTTCTGCACGGGTTCGGTCATTATCAACTGGATTAAATCGCCATTGAAAGCCAAAGTATTTTGCGGCAGCAACAAGCGAACATTAACGGTGTTGGTGACTGGGCTCACATCTGAGCCCACGGTGATAATACGCGCCTCGAGCGTTTTGCCGCGCAGGGACAAAGGCACTAACTGCCCGGCAGACAAATTCAAGGCAAAGGTCACAGGTACACCAATAGCCGCTTCCATGGCGCCAGACTCCTGCAAGCGCAGCACTGGGCTGCCGGCGTTGACCACCATGCCTTGATCGACAAATCGACGCGCCACAACGCCGCTGTAGGGCGCCTTCAGGTTGGCCTTGCGCAAACGGCTGTCGACGCTATCGAGGTTGGCGCGCAAGGCATCTAAGCTCGCGGTTAAGGTTTTTTGTTCGGTTTCCAGCTCGTCTAAACGCTGCTGCGAAGCAAAGCCACTGGCCTGTAAGGATTGATGGCGCTTGATGTTAGCGCTGTTTAATAACTGCCTCGCTTTGGTGTCGTCGAGTTGCGCTAACAGTTGTGCCCGCTCGGCCACCAGCAATTCTGTATCCAGCTTGGCCAGCACTTGGCCGGCCTGCACCCTGTCGCCATCGTTGACCAACAACTGCGAGACCCGCCCCGCCAACTCGAAGCCCACGTCCGCGTCTTGGCTGGCGGCAACGCGGCCGGCAAAGCGTCGCTCGATGTTATAACTGGCCTGCTCTTGCAGCACTTGGCCCGCGGCGTGCAGCCGATGTTTTTCTACTTCCGCCGCATTGGGCTGACGCAATAGTGAGGACATCCAAAGCGCGAGGGCCAATATTAACACTGGCGCAAACACCCAGTAACGGCGCAGAAACCTTAGCCATCCGGACATTAAGCCGTTTGAATCGTTGACCTGGAACACGGAAAACCTCAATCGTTGATAGGGGTGATTTGTCTATTTCGCCTCACGGGCAAACCGGCTTAAAGCTAAACTAGACGGTCGAGTCTAGAATAGACAAAATAGACTGAGCCGTCTAGTTTGTTTTTAGACTATTTTTTCAGTTAGACTAGCGCGATGAACGACACGACAAAAAACAAAACCCGCGGCCGCAGCGAAGAGAAGCGCCAGCAGATTATCGACGCTGCTAGCCATCTATTCACCGAACAAGGCTTCCTCAGCACCAGTATGGACCAGGTAGCCGAGACTGCAGGCGTCTCTAAACAAACGGTGTACAGCCACTTTGGTACCAAAGATGACTTGTTCAAGTTCTGTATCGAAAATCGCTGTATAGCGAGTGCCCTGAATGAAGATATCTTTGTCGACACGCTACCGGTCAAAACCGTTTTAATGGCCTTTGCTCATCATTTCCAGGAGTTGATCCTGAGCCGCGAAGCGATTCAGCTGTGTCGACTCTGCGCTACAAACGCCGAGTTACACCCAGAAATTTCAGACATGTTTTTCTCCGCCGGGCCGGCACAAGTAGAGTCTTCCTTGCAAAATTATCTGACCAAACAAAACCGACTCGGCAATATTCAGTGCGATAACATCGCCATAGCTGCGGATCAATTACTCTGTATATTGAAAGGCAGTGCGCATTTTAAGGCGTTGCTGGGGCTTCCCAATCAAGATTGTCTGGACGCGATCGATCAATACCTAGAGAAATCCGTCGATATGTTTTTACATTTCTACCCGCCAAAGCCGCAATCAAGTTAGCGGTATTAAGACCGCTTGCAAATTCTCGCGCCGACAAGCATTGATTCAACCCCTAGCGAGTCGTAAAAACAACAGACCTTGCGCAAATACTGGATTTCTAGCCACAGTCAGGCGCCAACCACAAGCGACGGGTCTCCCCATCAAATTATTGCGCCCCAAGTAATAAAATCGATTAAAAGTTGCGCGAAAGCCGTTTATAATCCCGCCCGTTTTTTGTAGCCGTATTACAAACCGAGGCCTAAAGTGAACTTAAACAACGCAAGCAATGACCAATTACGCCAGTGGGAACAACAACTCAGCGCCGAGTACGACGCGATTGTTGCCCAGAAGCTGAGCCTAGACCTCACACGCGGCAAGCCCTCCAGCGAACAACTGAGCTTATCCGACGAACTCGACGGCATTCTGAAAGGAAACTACAAGAGTCTCGACGGCACCGACACCCGTAACTACGGCGGCTTAGACGGCCTGCCCGAAGCGCGCGAGCTAGGCGCGCACATCTTTGGTGTGAAACCGGCAGAAGTGCTGGCTCAGGGCAACTCCAGCCTGACCTTAATGTTTCAGTGCTTACTGACCGCCGTTGAATTCGGCTTTACCAGCGCGGAAGGTGCCTGGTCTAAGGCCGGACGCATGAAGTTTATCTGCCCAGTACCGGGTTACGACCGCCATTTCACCCTCTGCGAACAGCTGAACATCGACATGATCCCTGTCGCTATGAACGCAAACGGCCCCGACATGGACCAAGTTGAAGCCTTGGTGCAAGCCGATAGCAGCATTAAGGGCATCTGGTGTGTGCCTAAATATTCAAACCCAACCGGCGTCATTTATAGCGACGACGTGGTTGAGCGCATTGCCAAACTGGGAAAAATTGCCGGTAGTGGCTTCCGCGTTTTCTGGGACAACGCCTACGCCGTGCATGATTTGGGCGCTGCCTTGCCTCTCGCGAACATCATGGAATTTTGCCGCGCCCACGGCACGGAAGACTCTGTGCTGCAATTTGCCTCCACCTCAAAGATTACCCATGCCGGCGCCGGTGTCGCCTTCGTGGCCATGAGCGAAGCCAACTTAAAAGGTTTCCGAAAGTTCCTCAATGCTCAAAGCATCGGCCCCGATAAAGTCAATCAACTGCGCCACATGCGCTTGCTGCCTGATATCGATGCCCTCAACCAACACATGAAAAAACATGCCAGCATTTTGCAACCGCGTTTCGACGCCGTACTAAAAGCCTTAGACGAGGCCTTTACCGGCACCGATTTAGGTACTTGGGAAAAACCAGCCGGTGGCTATTTTGTCGCCTTTGATACGCGACCCAACTGCGCTAAAGAAGTGGTTCGCTTGGCGGCTGAGGCCGGTGTCAAACTTACCCCAGCTGGCGCCACCTTTCCCTACGGTAAAGACCCGCAAGATTGCAATATTCGCATCGCACCGTCTGTGCCAACAGTGCAGGAAGTTATTGGCGCCATGGAAGTCTTCGTTACCTGTGTAAAATTAGTGGCGGTGCGCCAACAGCTCGCCTAATCGATTAACCGCGACATAAAAAAAGAGGCCTTTCGGCCTCTTTTTTTATGTCACTTCAATTTCGGCGGCTGATCCTTAAACCAGGCAGCCGATTGCGTTAGCGATTCCATGGTGGAACCGACGCTGGAAGGTAGATAGATCACATCGTCGTCCTCTTGCGGCTTGGTGCCAAAATACAACATTAAATAGCCCGCCACGCCCGACAGCAAAGAGCCAATTAAAACTGCGAGTCGATCGGCACCCTTGTATAAAGCTTCATCTTCAAAGGCCAAGGAATCCACAAACAGACTCATGGTAAAACCGACGCCCGTCAACAAGGCCACACCGTAAAGGGATGCCCAAGTTGCACCTTTAGGCATACTTGCAATCTTTAGCTTAATAGCCAGCCAACTCAAACCGAACACGCCGAACTGCTTACCAACAAACAGACCAAAAATAATACCCATAGGTGCTCCAGCGGCTAACTGGCTCAGCGAGATAGTGCGTAAATCTATGCCGGCGTTACAAAAAGCGAATAACGGCAAGATGAAAAAGCTGACCCAATAGTGCAGGTCGTGCTCCATTTTCTTGGACGGTGAAAATACTTCGCCCCTATCGTTAATCGACTTGAGTGGAATCATAAAGGCCAATGCAACACCAGCCAGAGTGGCGTGAACTCCCGACTTCAGTACGCTAACCCAAAGCACTACACCAACAATGACATAAGCCCCGCGCCTAAAAACACCCAAGCGATTCATCGCAAAAAGCGTCGCCACCGCAATACTGGCCACCCAAATGGATAAGGTCGAAAGTTCCACGGTATAAAACAGTGCAATAATAACAATCGCACCCAAGTCATCAATGATAGCCAGCGCCATCAGAAAGACTTTTAACGATAACGGCACCCGATTGCCTAACAGGCTCAATATTCCCAAAGCAAATGCAATATCCGTAGCCGTTGGAATGGCCCAGCCACGCATAGCGGTTTCATCGCCCCAATTAAAGAAGCAATAAACTAACGCCGGAATAAGCATGCCACCGATAGCCGCAATACCTGGCAAGGTCATCTGCGACACGGAGTTCAAATTGCCCTCAACGAGCTCCCGTTTCACTTCCAAACCAATCAGCAGGAAAAATATCGCCATCAAGCCATCGTTAATCCACAGCAGTAAGGGCTTAGCTATTTCTAGTGCGCCAAACTGTATAACCACAGGCGTGTGCAGAAAACTGTCATAGAACCCACTCATCCACGAATTTTTCATCAGCAGTGCGGCAAGAGTCACGGCGATCAGGACGATCCCCGCCGAGGTTTCCTTCGCAATAAACCGTTGAAATGCGCTACTAACTGACATGACTACTCCAAAATTACGTGACTTAATAGATATTTAACGCGTGGATTCGCACCAAAACATCAGACTAGCTTAAGATATTATTCGTTCAAATGTTAAGTGGCGCCGCCCTTCGCAGCAATGCTGTAGCACACCACGCATTTACGACTCAGTGGCCGGTGGCATATCACCTTCAACTTCCCGCTGTTTAGCTTCTTTCAGCGCCCGCTCATCGGCCTCCTTCTGTAATTTCGCCGCCTCCTCTTTCGCTTCCCGTGCAGCCTTCTCCTCGGCCGTTTCAGGCGTCACTAAACTCACAATCTGCCAATCGGCTTTGGTTTTGAATTCATGGGAGATGGTATAGATAAAAATCTGGCCGTTGGGGTCTATCGCACAGAGGGGCAGCGCTCTTACACCATAGGTCTCATGATATTTTTCAAGGGTAAAAGCCTCAGATAGCTTTGTGGTTTTCATGGTCGCGCCCTTAGCCACTAAACTGGCCAAGCGCCCGTAAGTTGCGGATTCGGAAAACAGCCCCAACTTTTTCGCATAGGACTCAGACACCTGATGACTGGCTCGACTTTCTTGCTCATTGGCACTCAAGCCCAACACCGAGCCTTTGCCCATGGCGTGCTCGAAATGATAGGTCACCAGTGGGTTGAGCTGCCGGTAGGGCGACATCACCAACACCTGCCCCATGGCGGATAAATCCATGGTGCGGCGGGCATGCTCGGAAATAGGGTTGCCGTAATAGGTAGGAATATTATCCATGCGGGCCTGGCGAATAGAATCCCAGTTGGTATCGGCAATGCGCACCGGAATATTTTTATTCATCAATTCAAGCGCCAACATACGCGAAAATTTACTGCCGCCGAAGATTAAAAAGCCGTTTGGCGCTGGCGCACGCACACCTAGGAAAGTGGCAACATGCACCGAGGTTAAACTCTGCAAAACCACCGTTGCAATAATGACTAAAAACACCATAGGCACTAACAAGTCCGCTTCGGCATAGCCGAGCTCTTCAAGTTTTAAGGCAAAAAGTGCAGATACCGCGGCCGCCACAATACCGCGCGGCGCTATCCAGCTGAGCAAACCTAATTCGCGCCAATTTAAACCCGTGCCAATCGAAGAAACCAAAACGGAAATCGGCCGCGCGATAAAGATAATTGCAATCAGCACCAATATGGCGCCCCAGCCCACCTGAATAATCGAGCCGAAATCTAAGCGTGCAGCGAGCAAAATAAAGAGAGCCGAAATAAGCAGAACGCTTAAGGTTTCTTTGAATTCCAATATGTCGTCAACCTCAACATCCTTCATATTGGCCAACCACATCCCCATCACGGTAACCGTTAACAGGCCAGATTCATGGGCCAACATGTTTGAGCCGGCAAAGGCGCCGAGCATCAAGGTTAAAACCGCCGTGTTTTGTAAATAATGGGGCATCCAATTTTTACGCAACACGAGGCCCATGCCATAACCCATTAACGCACCCAAGCCAAAACCAACTGCCAATACCAAGCCGAAGGTGAGTAAGGTATGGGTCCAAGCATCCTGTACCGCAATAATATATTCGTAAACCAAAACCGCGAGCAAGGCACCGATGGGATCGATAACAATACCTTCCCAGCGTAAAATGTTAGAGACCTTTGCGGTTGGGCGCACAGAGCGCAACATGGGCACAATAACCGTAGGCCCGGTCACGGTTACGATGGCGCCAAATAAAAAAGCCATTTGCCACGACATCCCCAGCGCATAATGCGCAACTGGGGTTGCAACCGCCCAAGTAACAGCGGCACCAACGGTGCATAAATTGCGTACCATGGAGCCGTGACCAGCGAGGTCTTCAAACTTCAGCGTCAAAGCGCCTTCAAATAAAATAATAGCAACAGAGAGCGAAACCAGCGGGAAAAGCAAACTACCGAAGAGTGCGTCTGGATCTAGTACACCAAAGGTTGGGCCGAGCAAAATACCCGTTACTAACAGCGGCAGAATGGCTGGGATTTTGACTTTAAAGGCCAAGTACTGGCAGGTAATCGACAATAGACCCACACCTACAAGTAACACCATCGGGTCAATATTCATTTACGCTTTCCTCGTTAAAATTCTATTGCAACGCACATTTTTTAGTAACGCTGAAAAACTAAAACTACCGCTACGACAGCAAGGTGATGATCGACCGCTGCAATCTCTGTGTGGGCAATACACACAACTTGCCGTCGTCGTCACTTAACACTATGCGCTGAAGATTTTTATGGGTAATCGAGCCTTCGGTCACCTGATCAAGGGTTTCCACCCGCACTTTTTGCCCCACATTAAAGGGCACTAATTCTTCCGACATCGTACTCGGCAATTGATCCTGTGGCTTTTCGTTAAAACGCAACACAGGCTTTTGCAGGATCAAATTATTCGGATAGGTAATAAGTTCGCCGCGGGCGTTGCGGATCAGCACATGAAACAAACTGATATCTTCGATCAGGCCAACCACATCGATATCCTTTTCGACCACCTGCACCCAATCGCCAACGCGGTAGGGAAAACTAAAGAAGATAATGGAGCTCGCCGTGATATTGCTCAGAATCGACCATTGGGCAAAAAAGGCCACGCCAACCACGGCGAAAACGGAACTCAACAGTACCTCAACGTCGCTAAAATCTAAACCAAAGACACCCAGCACCAGTAAACCATAGGCGACAAACAGAACGGTATTGAGCGAGCGCAGGGCAAATGCAACGCCCAACTCACCCACATTTTGCTTTATCGCCAGCTTGCGCAGACCGCGCTCAAATAAATAACGAAACACTAAAAATGCAGCGGTGTAGAGCGACAGCATCACTAAGGTTAAAAACATACTTGGGTCTATTCCTTCAAACATCACGACCTACCCTACCGCCAGCCATACGCCGACCAGCACCATTAAACTGCCAGCAATACGGTTAAGCCATTGGGCACCACCGGCTTTAGCCAAAAAGCGGCTCAGATGCTTACCACCATTGGCATAAAGCAACAAGGAGCAAAACTCGATCGTGACGATAATGACCAGCAATGCCCCGAGTTGAGACCACAAGGGTAGATCATCGCGTAAAAAGGGTGGCAGGAGCGTGACCATGAAAGCCCAACCTTTCGGGTTGCTCACCGCGGTGGTGAAGCCCTGCAACACGAGCGCTAGACGAGTTTGCGGGGCAGCGCCCGGCTGGCTCAAATCCGGCGGCGGTGCGCGCCACAGTTTCCAGCCCAACCACAAGAGATAAGCACCGCCCACATAGCGCAGCACCGTGAAAAGACTTGGGTAATTCAGCATGAGGGCGGCAACGCCAAGCACCGCGGCAATGGCCACAAGGGCAACGCCCGTGAGCTCGCCCGCCATCATCCACAGACTGCGCCTTACGCCTATGGCCATACCAAGGGTCAAGGCCAACGTCATGCACATGCCAGGGGAGATAGAAACCAGAAAAAATATAGGAACGAATAACGCTAAAAGACCGGTGTCCATTGGACCTAGTGGGTAGCTAAGGAACCGGCATTGTGGGCCAAGGCTTTCCCAGCTGTAAAGTAGGAAGGGCAATTAATCGGTATTATTTTCGCCTAGCGGCAAGCTCGATTGGCGCAAGGAAGCGCCGGGCTGGCAGCGCGAGGAAACCGCTGCGCGAGACAAAAGCATACAAATGTACAAAACTGCTCTGCATCCGACCCGCACGAGACTCAAGGCAGGCGTCACAAAAACCAGCTAAACCATTGCTTTTACTTACAAATGTGCCAATCAACTGCCAATTCAAAGCCGCCAGAGACGGGGTTTATTGATCGCTCGCCGGCTTGGGAAAGTTGCCCGAGAAGGGAAATTGAGTCACTTTATCGCCCGTTTTTATCTCTACCACCTTGGCGGAGCCTTCCTTTTCCACTTCGTCGATACGAATGATGCTGTGCATAGGGATATACGAACGTTTCACTTTGGCAAATTCAGTTTTTAGCTTCTCTTCACCCGGATCTACCACAATGGCGGATTTTTCACCGAACACAAATTCTTCGACTTCGATGAAACCGTACATTTCACTTTGGTAGATGGCGCGCGCGTAAACCTCATACACCTGATTTTGGTTGTAGAAGATGACTTTATAGGTAGGACTTAACGACATGACAAACACACTAAAATAGAGACGGCGACAAACCTAAGATACACCCTAAATACGGACGCTAGGACCCTGTCACCTGAAAGGCGCGCAAGGATACCACAAATCCCAGCAATGCCAACTGGGCAAGGGCCTGCTGCCCCGCTATAATGCGCGGCCATTTTTCGATTGTTCAAGTTTTATACAGGTGTTGTCTATGTCCACCACTGAGAAAGCCGTTAAAAAGCTCTATATCAAGACGCACGGCTGCCAGATGAATGAATACGATTCAGCTCGCATGCGCGACCTGCTGGGCGATTCCCATAAAATGGAGACCACAGACAACCCCGAAGAAGCCGACGTATTACTGATCAATACCTGCTCAATTCGGGAAAATGCCCAAGAAAAGCTCTTTCACCAGCTCGGTCGCTGGAAAAACTACAAAGACACGCGCCCCGATATCGTGATTGGCGTCGGCGGCTGCGTGGCCAGCCAAGAAGGCGAGGCTATTAGCAAGCGAGCGCCCTTTGTCGACCTTATTTTCGGCCCGCAAACCTTGCATCGACTGCCCGAGATGATCGAAACCAAGCGCGACTCAGGCGCCGTGGTGGTGGATATCAGCTTCCCTGAAATCGAGAAGTTCGACCGATTGCCGCAGCCGGAGGCCGATGGCGCCACGGCTTTCGTATCGATTATGGAAGGCTGCTCAAAATACTGTACCTTTTGCGTGGTGCCCTATACCCGCGGCGAAGAGGTTTCACGGCCCCTGGCCGACGTCCTCACCGAAGTTGCTCACCTAGCCGCCCAAGGCGTGCGCGAAGTGAACTTGCTGGGCCAAAACGTCAATGCCTATCGCGGCGACACAGCCGACGGTCAGGTTGCAGACTTAGCCGAACTCATTACCTACGTGGCCGCCATCGATGGCATAGACCGGATTCGCTTCACCACCTCCCACCCGGTGGAGTTTTCCGATAGTTTGATTGAGGTATACGGCAAGGTGCCCGAGCTGGTTAGCCATTTACACCTGCCGGTACAGAGCGGCTCAGACCGCATTTTAGCGGCCATGAAGCGCGGCCACACCGCCTTGGAATACAAATCTAAACTGCGTCGGTTGAAGAAAATTCGCCCCGACATCTGCTTCTCGTCCGACTTCATTGTCGGTTTCCCGGGCGAAACCGAGGCCGATTTCGAAGCCACCATGAAGCTGATCACCGACATGAACTTCGACCTGTCGTTCAGCTTTGTGTACAGCCGTCGCCCAGGCACACCGGCCTCCGATCTGCCAGACGATACCCCAGAAGCGCTCAAGAAAGAGCGCCTGCACCGGCTGCAGCATCAAATTAATCAGCAGGCACAAATGATTGCCCGCGCCATGGTGGGCAACACCGAGCGGGTGTTGGTCACCGGTGTATCGAAGAAAGACCCTGGCCAGCTATCGGGCCGGACCGAAAACAATCGCGTGGTCAATTTCCGCTCAGATCAGTCAGAGCTAATCGGCAAATTCGCCGATATCCTGATTGAAGAGGCCTTGTCTAATTCGTTGCGTGGCACCTTAATCAGTTCAGAGCTCGATGATTAATCGATATAAGCAACGCCGTTAATATAAAAAATTAGCTGTTTCGGGTCATTCCACCCATGCCCCCCATGGGGTAATCTGGAATGACACCGACCGCAAAGGAAGACACTGACATTTGAATACTGCCGATACCCACGCTCAAGCCCCGCTTGACGTCAAACCCCAAGACACCTTTTCACTCGAACCCCAAGATCCCGTGCGACTGGCCCAATTATGCGGCCCGATGAACGCGCACCTAAAACAGATAGAGCAACGGCTTAACATCAGCATCCACAACCGAGGTGCGGATTTCGCGCTCGTGGGCGCGGTTCGACCAGCCCGAGCAGCGCGACACATACTGCAAAGCCTGTACGCAGGCTTGAACAACAATCAGGCATTAACAGCAGACGAGGTGCACTTGGCGCTACAGCAATCAGACCTTGAAGCCAACATGGAAGAGGTTAACCACTCGGCCGAGCCTATTACCTTAATTCGCACCGCCAAATGCACGGTGCGCGCACGCGGAGCCAACCAGCAGCGCTACGTCAAAGCCGTGCAAACCCACGATATCAACTTTGGCGTGGGTCCAGCCGGTACCGGCAAAACCTACCTCGCCGTGGCTTGCGCCGTGGAAGCCCTGCTGAAAGACGAAGTCGAGCGCATACTGCTGGTGCGTCCGGCGGTAGAAGCCGGCGAAAAGCTGGGCTTTTTACCCGGCGACTTATCGCAAAAGGTCGACCCCTACCTGCGCCCACTGTACGACGCGCTGTACGAGATGCTCGGTCACGACACGGTGGGCAAGCTCATCGAGCGCAATGTCATCGAAGTGGCACCCCTGGCCTATATGCGCGGGCGCACCCTGAACAACTCCTTCGTGATTTTGGACGAGAGCCAAAATACCACGCGCGAGCAGATGAAAATGTTCCTGACCCGCATCGGTTTCGGCTCCACCGCCATCATTACCGGCGACCCGTCGCAGATAGATCTGCCCAGGGGCCAGCAATCGGGCTTAAAGCACGTGATGGAAGTGCTCGATAAGGTGGCCGGCATTAGCTTCACCTACTTCTTGTCTAAGGACGTAGTGCGCCATCCACTGGTGCAACGCATTGTTGAGGCCTACGAGGACTTCGAGTCAAAACATTCGGATAATCGCCTGTGACCACAGCCCCCATGGATGAGCCGACGGCGATTACCGTCGATGTCGACACCGCCAGTAAAGCACCTAATATCCCAAGCCAAGCCCAGTTCGAGCGCTGGGTTGCGGCTGCTATTGGCGCTCATCAGGCGACAGCCGAAGTTAGCATCATGATCGTGGACGAGGCCCAGGGCCAAAGCCTGAACCATGAGTACCGCGGTAAGAACTACGCCACCAATGTTCTGTCCTTCCCGGCCGAGCTACCGCCCGAGCTAGAGCTACCCCTACTTGGCGATTTAGTGATTTGCGCGCCCGTGGTGGCACGCGAAGCGGCCGAGCAAAATAAGGCTCTCGAGGCCCACTGGGCCCATATGGTGCTGCACGGCACCCTGCATCTGCTCGGTTACGATCACATCGACGACGACGAAGCCGAGGCCATGGAAGCACTCGAAACGCGGATAATTACCGAATTAGGCTACTCTGCCCCCTATGCAGATCGCGAAGTTTAAGTAAAATGACCCCTCTTTTGATGTCTTGGTTGCATGCCGGCCAAGGTTTCGAAACCATTCATTACCACAGGATATTTAAGGCGCCATGAGCGACGAACCACCGAGTAGTCAGAAGCAGCAAGATAGATCTTGGCTGCGTAAACTGATGAGCTCATTTTCTACCGAACCCACCTCCCGCGCCGAATTGCTGACCATTATCAAGGAAGCCGCCGACCGCAACCTGTTCGACCAAGAAGCCCTGCACATTATCGAAGGCGCGCTTGAAGTATCGGATCAACGGGTGCACGACATTCTGGTACCACGCTCCAAAATGGTGGTGGTTCGCATCGAAGAAACACCGGAGCAATTTCTCCCGCGCATTATTGAATCCGGTCACTCGCGCTTTCCCGTGATCGAAGAATCCACCGACAACGTGCGCGGCATCCTACTGGCCAAAGATTTATTACCGCTAGTGCTCAAAGGCAAAGAAAATTTCAGCCTAGAGCAGATGATTCGCCCCGCTAACGTCATCCCAGAGAGTAAGCGCCTCAACATCTTGCTGCGCGAATTCCGCGAGAACCGCTATCACATGGCCATGGTGTTGGATGAGTACGGCGGCATTTCTGGGCTGGTGACTATCGAAGATATTTTGGAAGAAATCGTTGGCGAAATCGAAGATGAGACCGATGAAGAAGATACCGATTCGGATATTCGAAAATTAGAGAACAATGTGTTTATCGTCAAAGCCCTAACCCCGGTGGACGACTTTAACGAATTCTTTTCCTGCGGTTTTCCCGAAGACGACTTTGACACCATTGGCGGTGTCGTACTCAACGCCTTTGGTCATCTAGCCAAGCGCAATGAGTCGGTCACCATCGACGGCTACACCTTTACCGTACTCTACTCAGATAGCCGCAAGTTACATTTACTGCGCGTCAGCACCCCACTGGAAACCTAACGCCATGAACAAGGCCCTGCGCCAAACACCCCTGTTTGCCGCAGCCTTGCTGGCCGGCGCCTGCCAACCGCTGGGCCTGGCGCCGTTTAATTACTGGCCGGTTGCGTTTTTAGGCTTGCTAAGTTTCGCCGCCATCCTTTACTACAAACCAACGCTGGGCTTTTTTCGCACCAGTTTTGCCTATGGCATCGGTCTTTACGGCGTCGGCGTCAGCTGGGTCTTTGTGAGCATTCACACCTACGGTAACGCCTCAGTCTTTTTAGGTGTGCTACTGACAACGCTATTCGTGGTATTTCTCGGCTTTATGTTTGCCCTGCCCTTCTGGTGCTGGCAGCGCTTCGGCAGGCCTTCACCGCAATTATTTCTGCGCGGTTTCCCCGCCCTCTGGGCCTTAAATGAAGCTTACCGCAGCTGGATTTTTACCGGTTTTCCCTGGCTCCATATTGGCTATGGGCATTTGGAAACTCCGCTCGCCGGCTGGGCGCCGGTGCTGGGTATTTTCGGCTTGGGTTTTTTACTGGCCTGTTGCGCCGTGAGTCTACTCGCGTTGATTCAAACCACACTAAAACAACGCCTAGTCGCGGCCAGCCTGTTAATCGGTATCATCGCTATCGGTGGCCTGCTGGCGCAAAAGCAATGGACGCAGGCCGCCGGCCCGATGAAAACCGTGGCCATGGTGCAACCCAACATTCCGCAAGAACACAAATGGGATAGAGATTGGCTAGAGCCAACCTATCAACGACTCGTCGCGCAAAGTGAATCCCTATGGCGCGCCGACTGGTTAATTTGGCCCGAGGCCGCGCTACCCACTGTGTTAAGTGAAGCCCAGCCTTTTATTGCGACCATGGCCGAGCAAGCACAGGCCACGCAAACCGCCCTCGTCACCGGGGTTATCACCGATCAAATCAATAGCGAGAATAAAAACGGCCGGCACTTTTTTGTCTCGCGCTACTTCAATAGCTTGGTCGTTGTCGGGCAAGGCAGTGGCCTGTATCACAAGCAACGCTTGGTACCCTTTGGCGAATACGTGCCACTTGAAGCGCAACTGCGCGGCTTAATCCAATTTTTTAATTTACCTATGTCCGTGCTGCACAAGGGTCCGAGCGAGCAAGCGCCGTTAATGCTAAGCGGCACCCCCATCTGGCCCGCCGTGTGCTATGAAATTGTCTACCCAGATTTAATTGCCAGCGGCGCCCGCCAGGCCCAAGCCATTTTAACGGTGAGTAACGACGCCTGGTTCGGCGAGTCTTTAGCGCCCATTCAACATTTACAAATGGCGCAAATGCGAGCTCTGGAAACCGGCCGCTATGTCATACGCGCGACCAACAACGGCATTTCAGCCATTATCGATGAGCGCGGAAAGATTACGGCGAGCAGCAAACAGTTTGTTCAGGCAACGCTCGAGGGTGAGGTTCAACCGCGCACCGGTAACACGCCCTTTATGTCGAGTGGCAGCGCCCCGATACTCATCATTTGCGGCTTACTTTTGCTTGGCTTGGGCTTAATCAGCCGACGCAAAAAAGCGCCTGCCGCCGAGTAAAAGGGTTATTCAATCACTGTCACCACTTCATCAAAGTTCGCTCTCGTGGTGCGCGCGCTATTGGCTGGTGTTGGGGCGGGATAACCGAAGGAAATACCGGTCAACAAGCCAACATCGTCCGGCATATTGACGAATTGGCGCACTAAGGGCGCGTGATGGGCCAGCGCTCCTTGCACACAGGCACCCAAACCGGCGGCATGCATCGCCAACACTAAAGACTGCACATAAATCCCCACATCGAGCGCATTGTTGTAGCCAAACGCCTTGTTCATGCCGATAAACAGCACCTGCGGCGCATCGAAGAACGCGTAGTTGCGCAACATGGCGTCCAAGCGCGCCGGCTTATCCGTGCGCTCTATCCCCATGGCGTCGTACAAGGCGCGCGCGCAGTCTATTTGGCGCTCGCGATACAAGCCGGAAAAATTTTCCACGGAGGTAAAATCCTGCGGATATATCTCACCCTGACTGACCGCCGTTACCAACTGCTGACGCAAACGCTCACAGGCCTCGCCTCGCACTAGCCAAACCCGCCAAGGTTGCGAGTTACAATTAGACGGCGCCTGCTGCGCCGCGGTAAAGATAGCCTTAATCAAGCCATGCTCGACAAGCTCCGGGGTAAAGGCGCGCACCGAGTGGCGCTCGGCCAGCCATTGACGGTACTGATCGAGAGAAATGCTCATAGACTTGATAACTTTTTAAGAAAATGAAGATTAACGGTTGTGAGAGCCGTCGCAAAAAGGGGCTTGCGAGGTCGACTTGCAGCCGCAGAAAAACAGCTTCTCCGACTTTTGCGCGACAAAGGGCAGGGGCGAAAAGCCAGATCCCTTGTGGCTACCATCGCAAAAGGGTTGGCTTTTGCTGCGCCCACAGCTGCACCAAAAATAACTCTGGCCAGCCACGACGTCGATAACGAAAGGTACATCAGAGGCTCTATGTGCTTGTGTCATAACGGTTTCCTCCTATTTTAAACGGCTCAATAAAGAGACTGTTAAAACAGCTTAAACCGCGGGCGCCAAATTGCGAAGTTTAGCGTAGGAAACCGGTACCACCTTGCCTTCATTCAAAAACCGGCGAATAGCCAAATCTTCAATGTTGGGCGTCATCATGGAAAAGGTGTAATGACTGATTTTTTGACCGGCCTGCCAGCCGAGTTGAAAGCAGCCAAATACACTGCCCTGATGGGGCATATAAATGTGACGATAAAAGCTGGTGGCCTCTTGCGGCAATTCCAACCGAGCAACCAACTGGCCAATAAAGGTAGCGGCGTTGCGAGCTAGGGTCGGCGCTGTGGGTACATCGGCCATGAATAAGGCGTAGCGGCCGTTGTGCTGGTAGAGTCGAATGTGTAATTGTACCGCCTTGCCGTCTTTATCGATTAATTCGACATTGGATAGGCTGGGTAGCAGGTTTGGCTTCATGGTAAAACTCCGCGATTAAACGTTTGGACTCACATCTAAAAACACTCATGCGCTACCCTGCACTAAGAGCATCCTCGCCAACATTCCGTTTAGGCGGCAGCAGCGGTTAGGCTACTTAATAATCCGTTGATATATTTATGGTGACCGGCCTTACTGATAGCGATGGCCTTCGCTTCTAACGGACAAGAGCCTACCCAGTTAAACCGCCAACGCCATAAACACTCGCGGTCTTCGAATTCGCGCCATTCCACTAAGTGCAATCGCTCGCTGTTGCTCTCGCACAGGACTAGCAATTGACGCGCAAAATACTCGATATTCTTACTCAAGCGGCGCGCGGCGACGCTATCTTTTGAGCGAATAACGACCAAATCGGTGCTGGCATCGCCGTGCAGCAAAATCTCTGCTTCAACCGGTTGCCCCAGGCGATTCTCTAACATCACGGGGGTGAACTCACTGTTTTTACTAAACATAGGACCCTGGGATACTTACTTATAGTTATAATTTTTAATGTTTTTATAACAAGCAAAAGTGCACCAAATTGGCCACCCCTGAATGTTCGCGCAGTCTACCATAGAGCAAATAGGAGCCAAGGGCTTTTCCTCTTATTCCAAAAGACGAGGTATTTTCGTTTCGAAATGTGACAAGAAGATGTTACTTGAAGGCACAAGGGCTTAATTTTTAACCACTGGCGGGGCATTAAGTACAACACAGTCTCGGGCGAACGCCGGAGCAGCTGATGTTATACCGCCCGCGTTTGATTGCGGCCGTTTTCTTTCGCCTCGTACAGAGCCGAATCCGCGCCCGCCACCAGCGCCTGCCAATCGCCATCTCCGGACGCCAAACCCGCGCTGACCGTTAAATGCCCAAGCGGGCTATCTTGGTGCTCGAGCTGTAATTGACTTACGGCTTCGCGCGCCCGTTCCGCGGCCTGCAAAGCGCCGGCCTGATCGGTGTCGGGCAAGACTAAAATCAGCTCTTCGCCTCCATAGCGGTACAACCTATCGCCCTGACGCAAGCTGTCGCCAATGGCCTTGGCTACCGCGCGCAAGGCCTGGTCACCGAGCTGATGACCATAGTGGTCGTTGTAGCGCTTAAACCAATCCACATCCAGCAGCACCAACCCATAGGGTGATTGCGTGCGCTGCGCCTTAGCCTGTACATGCTTTAGGTCACCTTCCATGGCGCGGCGATTGCCGATGGACATAAGCGGATCAATCAAACTCAAAGCCATTAAACGCTTGTTGTCGCTCACCAAGTCCAGCTGGCGCTCAAGAATATGTGAATAGGCGCGCACCAAATCCGTTTGGGTTACCACGCCGACCAACTCGCCAGAGGTATTGACCACCGGTAAATGGCGAATGCCCTGCCGGACACTCACGTCGAGCACCGTTTGTAACCCGTCATCCTCTTGTACGGTGATCGCCGGCGCGGACATCAATTGACGCACACAGCCGAGGTTTCTTACGTTAAGCTGCTCGGCACTCACGAGGTTATCGAAATGCACAACCAAGTCGCGCTCGGTCAAAATGCCTTCCAATCCAGCCGGCGTCTGCACCACCAAGCAAGACAGCTTATGCGCCCTCAGGGTATTCAAGGCAACAGCAATGGACTCCTCGGGGGCAACACAGATAACCCGGCGCGACATCAACTGCGCCACCGGTACATCGTTCAACTGTGTCATGCGTTAATGATTCCTCGGTTGGCGCTGAAATACGTCGCACTGGCAATTCTGGCAGGGTTGCAGCGTGACTAGGCCGGTGACTTTGGTGCCGGCGCCGCAGTCTAGGCAGCGCAAGGACTCATTCTCAGCCACTTCGCCGGCCATTAACACCTGGTCGCCATGGCCCATTAAATGCGCCAGCCGATACCAATCAATGGCGGTGGGGTCGGCCGCATCCAGTAGCCACTGGGCAGTGCGAGATTCCAGCAGCTTAATTTCCGAGCCCAGCTCCATCAAATAGCTCTGCGCCTTGGCGGCATCATCTTTGATGTAGGCTTTAACCAATAAGGTTTCGTCCTCGAGCATTTGCTCGGCCGCCAGCTCCAGCTTGATAAAACTACCCAACTCCGCCTCTACCGCGTCGCTCAGCGTCTCGGCCAATTTGGCATCCGCAGTTGCGCCCACAGGGCTATCGTGTGTTTGCTCTACCATTGTTTGCACCTCCAACCTCTACCTGTACAAAACTCGGCCACAAATCAAGGGCTTATTCCCGAAGATCTGGCCGCCGACGTACCATTCTGGTGGGCTTAGCTCTATAATTGCCCGCTTTGCGCAGCCCATTGCTGCACCCACCATTAGTAAGTATAGGCTCATCGTGACAACTAACCTGCCGCTATCCGAACACTATCATCCAGACCAGATAGAAACTGCCGCCCAAGCCTTTTGGGACGAGCGCAAAAGCTTCAACGTTAAAGAGGATGCTAAGCGCGAAAAGTTCTACTGCCTGTCGATGTTTCCCTACCCAAGCGGCAAGCTACACATGGGCCACGTGCGCAACTACACCATCAGCGATGTGATTGCGCGCTATCAGCGTATGCAAGGCAAGAACGTGCTGCACCCCATGGGTTGGGATGCCTTCGGTCTGCCGGCGGAAAATGCCGCCATCAAACACAACACCGCACCGGCGGCCTGGACCTACTCCAACACCGATTACATGCGCGGCCAGTTGCAGCGCTTGGGTTTCGGCTTCGACTGGAGCCGCGAGGTGACCACCTGCAAGCCCGACTACTACCGCTGGGAGCAATGGTTCTTCACCCGCTTAATCGAAAAGGGCTTGGCCTATAAAAAAGTCTCCTCGGTTAACTGGTGCCCGAATGACATGACGGTATTGGCCAACGAACAAGTGATCGACGGCTGCTGCTGGCGCTGCGATAGCAAAGTCGAGCGCAAAGAAATCCCTCAGTGGTTTATCAAAATCACCCGCTACGCCGAGCAATTACTCAACGATTTAGATCAGCTGGACGAGTGGCCCGAGCAAGTGCGCACCATGCAGCGCAACTGGATTGGCCGCAGTCAGGGCGTCGATATGACCTTCGCCTTGGAACATGCGGTGGGCGATTACCAAAGCTTCGACGTCTACACCACTCGCCCCGATACCTTAATGGGCGTTACCTATGTGAGCCTCGCCGCCGAGCACCCGATTAGCAAAAAGATTGCCGAAACCAACACAGGCCTCGCCGCCTTTATCGCCGAGTGCAAGGTGCAATCGGTATCCGAAGCCGACATGGCCACCATGGAAAAGAAAGGTTTCGACACCGGTATTAAAGCCCTGCACCCGCTAACGGGCGAGCCTGTACCTGTGTGGGTGGCCAACTATGTGCTGATGGATTACGGCTCGGGTGCGGTGATGGCCGTGCCGGCGCACGATCAGCGCGACTTCGAATTCGCGCAAAAATATTCCCTGCCTATCAGCCAGGTGATTGCCGGCGAAGGCGATATCAGCAAGGCCGCCATCACCGAAAAAGGCAAGCTAATCAATTCGGGCGATTTCGATGGGCTGGATTTCCAAGCCGCCTTCGACGCCATCGCCGCCAAGCTCAGCGCCGAAGGCAAAGGCAAAATCACCACCAACTTCCGCCTGCGCGATTGGGGCGTTAGCCGCCAGCGCTACTGGGGTTCGCCCATCCCTGTTTTGTATTTAAAAGACGGCCAAGAAATTCCCGTGCCGGCCTCGCGCCTGCCCGTTTTGTTGCCGGAAGACGTCACCATGGACGGCGTGCACTCGCCCATCAAACAAGATGCCGAATGGCGCAAAACCGAGATTAATGGCCAAGAAGCGGAACACGAAACCGACACCTTCGACACCTTTATGGAGTCGAGCTGGTACTACGCGCGCTACACCTGCGCCAACTTCGAAGGCGGCATGATCGACAAGGCTGCAGCAGATTATTGGCTACCGGTGGATCAATACGTGGGCGGTATCGAACACGCGATTTTGCATTTGTTGTACGCGCGCTTTTTCCACAAATTAATGCGCGACGAAGGTTTAGTGAGTGGCGACGAACCCTTTAAGCGATTGCTGTGCCAGGGCATGGTGCTAAAAGACGGCACCAAAATGTCCAAGTCCAAGGGCAACACCGTCGATCCACAAGAGTTGATCGATTTATACGGCGCCGATACCGTGCGTTTATTTACCATGTTCGCCGCACCGCCAGAGCAATCGCTCGAGTGGAACGACGCCGGCGTTGAAGGCGGCCACCGCTTCCTGCGCAAATTGTGGAAGGCAGTACACAGCCATTTAGAAGCCGGTGTTGCACCCGCGCTGGACGCTGCGAACTTAACCGGCCCACAAAAAGATTTGCGTCGCAAAACCCACGAAACCATCGCCAAAGTGAGCGATGATTTCGGCCGCCGGCAAACCTTCAACACCGCCATTGCCGCGGTGATGGAATTATTGAATGAAGTGAGCCGGTTTGCGCGCAAGGCCGATCAAGACTTAAGCGTTGAGCGCGAAGCCTTAGTCGCCGCCGTGCAACTGCTGGCACCCATCGTGCCGCACATTTCGCACACTTTGTGGCAAGCGCTGGGCAATGGCGACAACCTACTCGATGCCGGCTGGCCTAGCGTTGATGAAAGCGCGCTAGTAAAAAGCGAACTGGAATTGGTGGTGCAAATCAACGGCAAGGTGCGCGCCAAGCTGATAGTTGCCGCCGATGCCGATAGCGACAGCATCATCGCCATGGCCAAGGCCAATGAAAACGTACAAAAGTTTTTAGAGGGCGTAGAGATTAAAATGTGTAAAGTGATTCCAGGCAAACTGGTCACCTTCGCGGTTAAATAGCTCTAAACGCCATTAAAGCCCTGAACGCGGTTGGGGCGAGAGCGCACTTGACTCTCGCCCAAGAAACCAAGCAATGCATACTTCGAGAAGATAACAATATATGACACGATTCATAGCAATACTCGCCGCCATGTTAGTGTTATCCAGTTGCGGTTGGCATCTGCGTGGTGCACTCGATTTACCCGCTGACCTCAACAGCATCTATGTCACAGGTGCTAGCCAGTCGCTGCGCTCGGCCATCGACAAACAGCTCAGTGCCAACAACATTGCCTTGGCCGCGAACGCGAGCGACGCCCAATATATTTTGGCCATTTCGAACGAAGACACCAAGCAACGCACGGCCGCTTTAGGTAGCGACGCCTTGGCGGCCGAGTACGAATACACCTCGTCGGCCAACTTCGAACTGCGCCGCACCGACGGCACAGTTCTAGGTGCGGCGGATAATGTCCAAGTTGTGCGCTCTGTTAACTTCGATGCTACCCAAGTTCTCGGTGCGGCCAATGAAAGCCAATTAGTCAAAGACGAAATGACCCGTGAATTGGCTAGCCAATTGATCCGACGCATGAGTTTTTTAGCCAAACAAAACGCGCAACAAGATGATTCGCAACATAACAGCCAAACCAGCACCGCGAACTAATTACCCGCATGGCTAAATTACGCCCCGAACAACTCAGCGCCGCGCTAAAAAAGCAGCTACTGCCGGTTTACGTGATCAGCGGCGACGAGCACCTGCTAGTTCAGGAAGCTTGCGACACTATTCGCGCTCAAGCCCGTAGCAACGGCTTTACCGAGCGCGAGCGCTACCACGCCGACAACAACTTCGAATGGCATCAACTCAGCAATGCCGCCGCCAGCATGAGCCTGTTTGCCGAAAAGAAAATTATCGAACTGCACATCACCAACGGCAAACCCGGCATTGAGGGCGGCAAGGCGCTGCAGGAATACGCCCAGCGCCCGCCGGAAGATAATTTGCTATTAGTCGTGTTACCAAAGCTCGATCGCAACGGTCAAAAGGCAAAATGGTTTGGCGCTTTGGAAACGGCCGGCGCCTTCGTGCAAATTTGGCCTGTTGGTGCCGCACAATTGCCGCAGTGGCTAGATCAACGCTTGCGCCAAGCCGGCCTCAATGCCGATCGCGCCGCCATTGAAATGCTTGCCACACGGGTTGAGGGCAACCTCCTCGCCGCTGCACAAGAAATTGAAAAGTTAAAGCTCATCGCACCCGATGGCCAAGTCAGTGCACAACTGCTGGCTAACGTGGTAGCCAACAGTGCCCGCTACGATGTATTTGGCTTGGTGGATAAAGCGCTGATGGGCGACACCCATGGCGCCGTGCGCAACCTTCAAGGTTTAAAAGGTGAAGGCACTGAACCCTTGGCCATTTTATGGGCACTGGCCAGAGAAATTCGCACCCTCATTCAAGTGGCCTACGACACCCAAAGCGGCAGTAATTTTGATTGGGCGGCGAAACAAGCAGGGGTTTGGGAAAATCGAAAGGGCTTAGTGAAAGCGGCGCTAGGAAGATTAAGAGCCCCAGAATTAGACGCCTTATTGCGCAAGGCCAACGGCGTCGATCGCGCCGTTAAAGGCATGCGCGACGCCGAACCCTGGGACGAACTATTGGATTTAATTTTACATCTATCCGGTGTGCGCAGCCTATCACCGGCCAACACCCGCATGAGTTTAAGTCTTTAAAAGCGCAAAGCGTTTTAGGAAAGCGAGTCAACAGTTTACAGCTGACAGGAAAAGCAATCTCTCCGCGCGCAACATTTGCGTTCTTGCTCTTGCCTTCCCTGTAGGCTGTCAACTGTAAACTCTTTTCCTGTTTACCGACCCTCACGTCTTGCAATTTATTCGTCCACACAATCGACAACGAACCGTTTGATTTCATCCAGCACGCTTTAAGAACAACTAGTTAACAATTTACACTGAAGGCAAGTCACTAAACTTAACCTTTGCGCTCTTCCTGTTAGCTGTAAACTGTAAACTCCTTTTCCTATTTAACCCTTCACAAAAACCAAAATAAATCGATTAGTTTGGCCTCGGACACTTTTATCAAATACGCTCGCCTCGAGTGAGTCGGTGGCATTGGCTAACAACGCGCTCTGCTCGGCCAAACGAAAACCTCGCGCCTCTAGGGTTTGAATGACAAAGTCCTTTTCAATGCGGTGCAAATCTTGCGCTGCTGCCGCACCGGTGCCGGCTTTTGCGGCGTGGTCGACAATAATTAACCGACCACCATCCACCAAGGCTGCGTGCAACTGGGCGATAAAGGCATCGCTATCGATGGCAGGCCAAGACTCGGCATCAACAAAATACAAATCGTGAAAAGACATGCCCATATAGATCACATTTTGACTGGCTTCCGCCAAACCGAGATCCGTGACTTCGCGATCGTATAAGGCGATCTGAGGTAAGGGCTTATCCTGAAAACGCAAATGCACATTGGGGCCGACAAACTTTTTATAGGCTTCGTTGTTATGTACCAGCACTTGGCCTGACTGCCCCACTGCTGCGGCAAACACTTCGCTCCAGTAACCACCGCCGGCGAACACATCGACCACCTTATCGCCCTTCGACACATTAAAAAAAGCGATAAGCTCGGCGGTCTTATCGCGTTGATCCCTTGCGCGATCCGCTTCGGAGCGATCTGGGCTGGACAACAGCTTTTGCACCGCTGATGCATCGGCGAAAGACGAAGCCGAAAATAGCAGGGATACAACTAGCCCTAGGGCCACAACCGCAGTTTGGATACGAGGCAGGCTTTTCACATCACTCTCCTTATTCTATGTTTTATGATGATTCAATTTTTATGATGCAGAAAATCGGACAAAATTAGCGTCAAACAGAGCCAATACCTAGGATTACGCGACCAAACCCAGTTCAATTGCGCCGGATCGACGTTAAATCACGTTAACGCGAAGCCGAACCCCAGCTATCGCGATAAAAGTGGCATCTAGGTGACACGCAAAGTGACATGCGATAAATTTGCCAAACCAAGAAACGGTCTTAATTCACCATGAAAAAATATATCGCTAGCTGCCACTGTGGCGCCGTTAGAGCTGAAGCCCTATTACCCGACAGCATTCAAGCACAAGATTGTAATTGCTCTATGTGCAACAAGTTGGGGTTCATACACGTTATCGTGCCAGCCGAACGATTTAGCTTATTGCAAGGCAAGGATGATATTACAACCTATACCTTCAACACCGCCGTTGCGAAGCACACCTTCTGCAAGCACTGCGGAGTAAAAGCCTTTTACACACCGCGCTCAAACCCAAACGGATTCAGCATAAACCTACGCTGCCTAGAAACAACACCGCCGAGCGTAACGATAGAGGCCTTCGACGGGCAAAACTGGGAACAACACGCCGAGAGTTTGAAGCACTTAGGCTAAATACAGACCAACACACATTAAGGTTTATTTCTCGGATGAGCCGTGGCGTGCAAGCTCACTAAACGCGCCATAATAATGGCAATGTAAAACTGCCCGATCATCGCCTCCACCGCCGCCCAGCTTTGTGCCACTTTGTGGGTGGGAACGATATCGCCATAACCCAGGGTAGAAAGGGTTACGAAACTATAATAGGTAAACACGCCCATCATTTGCTCTTCGACCTTTAGCGATGAAGCACTATTGAATAAAAACGCGCCATCATAAAACAGATTGATGTTGGAAAATATCGCCGCCCAGATCAAGCCGATCAATAGGTAAAGGCACATAGAAGCATAGATAATATTGGCGTTCACGTTTTTGCTGAGCAAAATAATGCGCAGTAAGTGGTAACTAATAAAACCCAGAAAGGCGATGGTAGTTAAATTGTCGACATAAAAAGCGATTCGATTATGACCGCTAAAGTGATCCACCCACAAGGTTGCCAAGGTCGGCAGCATGAGGATCATGGCAAACAACCAGATACGCTTTTGTTCCACAATTACGTAAACAGCAGAAATCAGCACAGTGGTGAAAATAAGTTTCCAAATCAAGGCGAAAAGCTCGTGGCCTTCGAAGTAGGGTGGAATTAGCAAAGTACCAAACAAACTTAACAGTAACAGCGGGAAACGATATTCACCTGTCTCTTTATGGGCTACCAAACTCATCTATGCCACCTTATTTTTGTGCGCCACTTACTTGCCGACATATACACTATTAATCTTCGTCAACTTCAATAACCGGAACCACCGCGCCCTGCGCCACCCAAAGATTAGCCGCCATCTGTCGCGCAATGCGCCGGTAAGTTTGACTAATATCGGACTCCGGGTCGGCCACAACACTGGGCACGCCCACATCCACCTGCTCGCGAATGGATAAGTCCAGCGGCAGCGATCCCAGTAGCGTGGTTTGATAATCGCGCGCGATGCGCTCGCCGCCACCCTCGCCAAAAATATGCTCTTCGTGGCCGCAGTTCGAACAAATATGGGTCGCCATATTTTCCACCACACCGAGCACCGGTACATTCACTTTGCGAAACATCTCTATGCCTTTTTTGGCGTCGAGCAAGGCGATATCTTGCGGTGTGGTCACAATCACCGAGCCAGTCACCGGCACCGATTGCGCCAGGGTTAATTGAATGTCGCCAGTGCCCGGCGGCATATCGATTAGCAGATAATCTAAATCCTGCCAAATGGTTAAGCCTAACAACTGTTGAAGCGCGCCGCTGACCATGGGGCCGCGCCAAATCATCGGGGTTTGTTCGGTCACCAAAAAGCCCATGGAGTTAACTTGTACACCGTGCGCAGTAATGGGCTCCATATGTTTTTGGCCGCGAATTTGCGGCCGCACATTGCCCACACCCAACATTTGCGGCTGACTGGGACCGTAGATATCGGCATCCAAAATGCCCACCGTGGCGCCCTCAGCCACCAAGGCCAGCGCGAGGTTGACGGTGGTGGTGGATTTACCCACGCCGCCCTTACCCGAGGCAACGGCGACGATATTAGCCACACCGGGTAGCGGCTCTTTTTGATTGGCCGTGGGCTTAGGTTTAATCAACCAACCCACATCTGTGGTCACCGTGGCGACGTCATCTACGGTAGAAACCGCCACACACACCAGTTCTTCAATCTGTGCCTTCAAGCTCAACGCTGGATAGCCCAGAATCACATGCACTTTAACGTCGGCACCGGTAACTTCGACTCCAGCAATAGCCCCTAAAGCCTCTAGATTTTGCCCCGTGCAGGGGTCTTTGACGAAACTGAGCGCTTTGTGGATCGCGGCTACATCTGGGCTAGAACTGGCGCTGGACATTGTCATACCTCGAAATTTGCGCGCCCAACCAAGCGGGCGCCATCAACCTTGCGTTAGGTCGCTATGGTAACGGATTTCCCGCGTGATTTTTGCCTCGCGGTAAAAAACCTTAAACCTGCTAAAGGCCTACAAAAATGCTATAGTTCGCGGCTTTTCAGCCTGCGCCTTAAACCCGCAGCCAAGAACCTGCTTTGAGAGATTGTGAATGAGCCAACGCCGTCAAATTTTGGTGACCAGCGCCCTGCCCTATGCCAACGGGTCTTTACACCTAGGTCACTTGCTTGAGCACATCCAAACCGACATTTGGGTGCGCTTCCAACAAACCCGCGGCCACGAGTGCACCTACGTGTGTGCCGACGACGCCCACGGCACGGCCATCATGCTCAAAGCCGAGGAGTTAGGTATTAGCCCCGAAGCCCATATTGAAAACATGAAAGCCGAGCATATGGCGGATTTCAAAGGCTTCCTCATTAATCACCACAACTACCACTCCACCCACTCGGACGAAAACAAGGTGTTGTCGGGCTTGATTTATGAGCGTTTAAAAGCCAATGGCCACATCGCCAGCCGCTCCATCACCCAAGCTTTTGACCCAGAAAAACAGCTGTTTTTGGCCGATCGTTACATCAAGGGCAGCTGCCCGAAATGTAAAACCGAAGACCAGTACGGCGACAACTGCGAGGCCTGTGGTGCCACTTATTCACCGGCGGATTTAATTAACCCGCGCTCGGTGATTTCGGGCGCCACCCCCATCGCTAAAGATTCCGAACACTTTTTCTTCCGCCTGCCCGCCTTCCAAGATTTTCTAAAGGACTGGACCCGCGCCGGCCATCTGCAAACCGAGGTAGCCAACAAGCTGGCCGAGTGGTTGGATTCAGGCCTGCAAGAGTGGGATATATCCCGCGACGCGCCCTATTTCGGCTTCGAAATACCCGGTGAAACCAACAAGTTTTTTTATGTTTGGCTAGATGCGCCCATCGGCTACATGGCCAGCCACAAAAACCTGTGCGACCGCACCGGCCAAGATTGGGATGCCTACTGGAAGCCAGACTCCACCGCCGAGCTGTATCACTTCATCGGCAAAGACATCGTTAATTTCCACGCCCTGTTCTGGCCCGCCATGCTATCGTCGGCGCAATTCCGCACCCCCACCAAGGTGTGCGTACACGGCTTTTTAACGGTGAACGGCAAGAAGATGTCCAAGTCGCGCGGCACCTTTATCAATGCCAGCAGCTACCTAGAACATTTAAACCCCGAGTACTTGCGCTACTACTTCGCGGCCAAGCTCACCGCCGGTGTCGACGACTTAGACCTGAACATGGACGACTTCGTCGGCCGAGTGAATTCAGATTTGGTGGGCAAGGTGGTTAACATCGCCAGCCGCACTGCCAAGTTTGTGCAGAAGTCCGGTGGTGTTTTAGCTGCCAACCCCGAGCCGGAATTGTGGGCCAAGTTCGTCGACGCCGGCGAAAACATCGCGGCGCTGTACGAGGCGCGCGAATTCAGCAAAGCCATGCGCGACATTATGGCGCTGGCCGATATCGCCAACGAATACATTGCCGCCAAAGCGCCTTGGTCGCTGGCCAAGCAAGAAGGTACAGAAGCCGAAGTACTGGCCATCTGCTCGCTCGGCATCAACATGTTCCGCGCCTTGCTGACCTACTTAAAACCCGTGCTGCCGGTATTAACCGCCGAGGCCGAGACCTTCTTGGGCGAAACCTTGAATTGGGACGCGCCGCTAAGCTACCGCGCAGGTTCAGCCATCAACGAATTTAAACCCCTATTGACCCGCATAGACCCAAAAGCCGTAGACGCCATGATTGAAGCCAACAAACAACCTGAAGCTGCTCCCGCCGTTACCGCCAGCGGCCCGCTGGTGGACGAGCCCTTAGCGCCGGAAATTAATTTCGATGATTTCGCCAAGGTGGATTTGCGCATCGCGTTAATTAAAGACGCTCAACACGTGGAAGGCGCCGATAAATTACTGCAACTCACCCTCGACATAGGCGGTGAAACCCGCAATGTGTTTTCCGGCATCAAGAGCGCTTATAAGCCCGAAGACTTGGTGGGCAAACTCACGGTGATGGTGGCCAACTTGGCACCGCGCAAGATGAAGTTCGGCATGAGCGAAGGCATGGTACTAGCCGCCGGCCCCGGCAAGAAAGAAATCTACTTGCTAGAACCCCACGCCGGCGCTAAGCCGGGGCAGAGGGTGATGTAAAAGCTACAAGGCGGGGGCCGCCCCCTACAAGCTACAAGCTACAAGCTACAAGCTACAAGCTACAAGCAAAACCATAGGCGACTTGCGGGGGCTGGGCTTGCGGGGGCCGGGCTTGCGGGGGCCGGCCATCCGGCTTGCGGCTTGCGGCTTGCGGCTTGCGGCTTGCGGCTTTAAGCATATTCACAACAGGTATAAGCATAACCCTCTGGTTATATTGCTGGTCATATCGACCTCACTGATAATGGGCGTCTTCATCGCCGCCCTTAGATAGACAGGAATGGAACTGCCAAGATGACCGAATTTGCCGTCATTATGCTCAGCACTATTTTAGTGAACAACTTCGTGCTGGTTCAGTTTCTGGGCCTTTGCCCGTTTATGGGCGTGTCCAATAAGCTAGAAACGGCCATCGGTATGGGTGGTGCCACCACCTTCGTTTTAACCTTGGCCTCCATCGCCAGTTACATGGTTAATAGCTGGGTGCTGATGCCACTGGGGCTCGAATACCTGCGCACCATCGCCTTTATCTTGGTGATCGCCGTGGTGGTGCAGTTCGCCAAGATGTTTATCGAAAAATCCAGCCCTTTGCTCTACCGCGTGCTCGGGGTTTTCCTGCCGCTGATTACCACTAACTGCGCGGTGTTGGGTGTGGCCCTGCAAAACACCGCCCACGCCCATAATTTTGTCGAATCCGCCCTGTATGGCTTTGGTGCCGCACTCGGCTTTTCCTTGGTGTTAGTCTTGTTTTCCGCCATGCGCGAGCGCCTAGCCGTGGCCGATGTGCCCACGCCCTTTAAAGGAGCCGCCATCGGTATGATTACCGCCGGCCTGATGTCTCTCGCCTTCATGGGCTTTAGTGGTTTGGTATAAGAGCTCGTCGCTATGCTGGAATTAATCACGAACTATCCCATCGCCTCGGCATTAATTGCCCTCGGTAGCCTGTCGTTGATTTTTGGTGCCATTCTCGGCTTTGCCGCCGTGCGTTTTAAGGTGGAAGGCGATCCCATCGTCGAGCAAATTGATGCGCTGCTGCCGCAAACCCAGTGCGGCCAGTGCGGCCACCCTGGCTGTAAGCCCTATGCCCAAGGCATTGCCAACGGCGAGCCGATCAACAAATGCCCGCCCGGTGGCCAGAGCACGATCAACGCCATTGCAACGCTATTAGATGTTGAGGCACCCAGCCTCGATGAAGAGCACGGAGTCGAGCTAGACGTGGCGCGGGTCGCCTTTATCCGCGAAGACGAGTGCATCGGCTGCACCAAATGCATCCAGGCCTGCCCCATGGATGCCATTTTGGGCGCTGCCAAGCAAATGCACACAGTGATCGCCGACGAATGCACCGGCTGCGATCTTTGCGTCGAGCCCTGCCCGGTGGACTGCATCGACATGATTCCAGTGCAGACCACACTAGGCAGCTGGAAGTGGCAAACGCCCGAAGCAGATTCAACCTCAAACATCATCGCCACAGACCGTTCAGAGCAAGCCGCATGACCCAAATCTGGCCCATTCACGGTGGGATTCACCCGGCCGAACAGAAACAACAATCCATGGCCTTACCTTTGGGTGCAATTCCCCTGCCGCCGACCCTCGTGTTGCCGTTGAATCAACACTTAGGTGCGCCCGCCGAGCCCTGTGTGGCCGTGGGTGACCGAGTGCTCACCGGGCAAATGATCGCCGAACCCATAGGGCCATTTTCAGCCGCGGTGCATGCATCCAGCTCGGGTAAAGTCATCGCCATCGAAGATCGGCCACTGCCGCACCCATCGGGCATGCACGGCCCCTGTATCGTGATTGAAACCGACGGGCTAGACCAATGGGTGGCGCTCGCCCCGTGCGACGACTACAAGGCCGAAGCGCTCACCGCCCTAGTAGAAAAAATTCGCCGCGCCGGTATCGCGGGCATGGGCGGCGCAGGTTTCCCCACCGCGATAAAAATGGCGCCGAAAGCCAATCAGCCCATCCACACGCTGATCCTAAACGGCACCGAGTGCGAACCCTACATCACCGCCGACGATCGACTGATGCGCGACAGACCCGCAGAAGTGATTGCCGGTGCGCAACTCATGGCACACCTGTTAGGTGAGCCAAAAAATATTCTCATTGGCATTGAAGACAACAAACCCGAGGCGATAGCCGCCCTGCAAAGCGCCGCCCACGGCAGCCGCATTAGCATCGTGGTATTTCCCACCAAATACCCCTCGGGCGGCGAAAAGCAGCTGATTCAAATTGTCACGGGTAAAGAAGTGCCGAGCGGAAAGATTCCCGCCGACATCGGCATAGTGGTACAAAACGTCGGCACCGCCGTGACCGCTTGGCGCGCTGTCGCCTTAGGCGAGCCGTTAATTTCGCGCACCACCACGGTGGTTGGCGAAGCGCTGGAAATACAGCGTAATATTGACGTGCGTCTTGGCACACCCATCGGCCACGTTTTAGCGCTACACGGCTTTGATGCCGCCAAGGTTTCTCGTTTAATTATGGGCGGCCCAATGATGGGCTTCACCCTCGAAACAGCCGAGGTACCGGTGGTCAAAACCACCAACTGCATTTTAGCCCCGAGTAAAAAAGAATTGCCCGCACCAGCGCCGGCGCAAGCCTGTATTCGCTGCGGCCTTTGCGCCGAGGCCTGCCCTGCTTCGCTGCTGCCACAACAACTTTATTGGTATGCCAGGGCCGAGGAGCACGACAAGCTCGAGGCCTATAATTTATTCGATTGCATCGAATGCGGTGCCTGTTCCTACGTCTGCCCCTCGTCTATTCCGCTGGTGCAATACTACCGCGCCGCCAAGGGCGATATTCGCGAGGCCCGGCTCGATAAAATTAAATCTGATCGCTCGCGCGAGCGCTTCGCCTTCCGCCAAGAGCGCATCGCTCGGGCAGAGCAAGAAAAAGAAGCCAAGCGGGCTGAGCGCGCCAAAGCGGCAGCCTTGGCAAAAGAAAAAATGGCGGCACAAAAAGCCGCCGCGCAGGGCGAACAAAAGCCAGCGAGTACCGCCTCGGCAGCAGACCCGGTAGCGGCCGCCATAGCCAACGCCAAAAAAGCTCAACAGGCACTGCAGCAGTCGCCCCAAGAACAGCGCGAAAAGCTCGAGCGCCAACTGAGCTCTGCACAAAGCCGCCTCGAGCTCACGCAACAAAAATTGGCCGGCGCCCTATCCGACGAACAGGCAGAAAAATTTCGCGCCGCCATTAAAGGCGCCGAATTAAAGCTGCAGGAAGCGCAACAAAAGTTAAACGACTTTGAAAAGCAACCAGCAGCCGGCAGCGCCGCGCCAGAAGACCCGGTCGCAGCGGCCATCGCCCGCGCCCAGGCAAAAATGAGTTTGGCACCCGATGAAAAATTAACAGCCAATTTAGCCTCCCTGCAAACCCGTTTAACCAAAGCGCAAGAAAAACTGGCACAGGCCAAGGCGGACAACGCCAGCACTGTCGAGGCACTGCAATTGGGTGTAGACAAGCTAGCGCAAAAAGTTGCCGAAACCGAGCAGGCGCTGGCAGCGGCGTTAGCTGAAACAGAGCCATCAGCGGAAACTGAGCCATCAGCAGAAAAAACGGCGTCACCTAAAATAGCAACGCCTCCCGCCGAACAGGATGCCGCAAGCATGGCTATCGAGCGCGCTAAAGCCAAGGCCGAAGCACTCGCGGCCATGAGCGAGGACGATAAGTTGCGCCAACAAATTGAGTCCCTGCAAGCGCGCTTAATGAAAGCGCAAGAAAAACTCGCCAGCGCCGAGGCCGAGGCCAGCCCCCATGTGGACGCACTGAAAACCGCAGCGGTAAAACTCGAAGCCAAATTGGCCGAAACGCAATCTAAACTCGAAAACGCCTGAGACAAATTATGGCTTTCCTGCGCATAACTTCACCCCACGCCCAAGGTAGCAACCGCACCCAAACCGTGATGCTAACCGTATTGCTGGCCTGCCTGCCTGGGCTCGCGGCACTGACCTGGTTTTTCGGCCCAGGTACGCTGATCAACATTTGCCTAGCGAGCCTATTTGCCCTGGGTTTCGAGGCGCTGGTACTAAAGTTGCGCCGCAAACCCATAGGTTTTTATTTAACCGACGGCAGCGCCTTGGTGACAGCCATACTCCTCGGTTTAGCCTTGCCACCCTACGCGCCTTGGTGGTTGGTGTTTGTCGGTATTGGCTTTGCCATTGTCATTGCCAAACAACTTTACGGCGGCTTAGGTTACAACCCCTTCAACCCTGCCATGGTGGGTTACGTGGTGCTGTTGATTTCATTTCCCGTCGCCATGACCCAATGGGCCATACCCGAGGCGTTAACCTCAGATGCTCAATCAGTGCCTGATTTTTTAACCGCACTGAAACATGTTTTTGAGTTTCAAACACTTTCTGCCGATGCCTACACCGGCGCTACACCACTGGACGCCTTCCGCCAGAATAGCGGCCTGCTGTTGGAAGATTTGTACCAACAAAAACCAACTTTTGCACACGCCCATTGGGCCGGTGCCGGCTTCGAGTGGGTCAACCTTGGCTTTTTAGTAGGCGGTATTTTCTTACTGCAACAGCGCCTATTTACCTGGCACGCCCCGGTGGGCATGTTAGCCGCACTGGCGTTACTGGCCGCCCTTTTTTACGACGGCGGCAGCTCTAACTCGGCCGGATCTCCGCTCATGCATCTATTGTCTGGCGGCACCATGCTGGGCGCATTTTTTATCGTCACCGATCCCGTCACCTCGACCACATCAAATAAAGGTCGCTTCATTTTCGGCGCCGGGGTTGGGCTATTAGTGTTTTGCATTCGCACTTGGGGTAATTACCCCGATGCTATCGCCTTTGCAGTGCTGCTGATGAACTTCGCTGCGCCCTTTATCGATTACTACACCATTCCGCGCACCTATGGGCACGCGCAAGCGCGCAAGGCAACGGAGAAGCAAGAGTGAAATTATTATCATCGATTGGCTTTAACGGTTTACTGCTAGGTGGCTTCGCCATTTTAACGGCGGCGGCATTGGCAACGGTCAACCAGCTCACATTAGAGCCCATTGCCAAAGCCGAACAAGCTGCCGCACAAAAAGCGCTACTTGAAATTTTGCCGGCAACAACTCATGACAACGACCTCCTTAACGACACCCTAGCCATTAAGGTGCAGTGGCAAAAACAATTACACACTGACGCAAACGCGACCATTTACCGCGCGCGCATGAACGAGCAGATTAATGCCGTCATCATTCCAACCGTGGCACCCGATGGTTATAGCGGCAAGATAAAAATGATTGTCGGCATCAATAAAGATCACAGTATCGCCGGCGTGCGCGTAATAAAACACACCGAAACACCCGGCCTCGGCGACAAAGTGGAATTGAAAAAATCCAATTGGATTTTATCCTTCAACCAAAAAAGCCTGTCGCGTCCTATGCCGGAAAAATGGCAGGTTAAAAAAGATGGTGGCGAATTCGATCAGTTTACCGGTGCGACCATTACACCGCGCGCCGCAGTAAAACAAATTAAAAAGACCTTGGCCTTCGCACAGGAAAATCACAACAGCCTGTTCGATATCAACTCAACCGAACGTCAGCCGGAAGAACCACAGGTGCAACCATGAACACCACAGACGCCATCGCACCCGATGCAGAAAACCCAGGCGTAGAAAATAACCCTGAAAACGCTGGGGTTTATACCGCCATTGCGAAGAATGGTTTGTGGACTAACAACCCGGCACTGGTTCAACTACTCGGCCTTTGCCCACTGCTCGCGGTTTCCGGCTCAGTGGTAAACGCCTTGGGTTTAGGCTTGGCAACTATGTTGGTTTTAGTTGGCTCAAACACGTCTGTTTCACTCATTCGCAACCATGTTTCCGATGCCGTGCGGCTACCTGTATTTGTAATGATCATCGCCTCTTTTACCACCTGTACCGAAATGCTGATGAAAGCATTCACCTACGAACTTTTTGAAATACTCGGCATTTTTATTCCGCTCATCGTTACCAACTGCGTCATTCTCGGCCGCGCCGATGCGTTCGCGTCAAAGAACAAATTAGCGCCGGCAATTTACGATGGCTTCATGATGGGTTTAGGCTTTGCGCTGGTGCTAATAACCATTGGCGCTGTGCGGGAATTGCTCGGCCAGGGCACACTTTTTTCAAATATGGATTTACTTTTTGGGCCGATGGCAACGCACTGGAAAATTACGTTACTGAACAATTATTCCGGTTTTTTAGTTGCCATACTGCCACCAGGGGCTTTTTTAGTGGTCGGTTTTTTGGTTGCTATAAAAAATATTATTGATAGCAAAATTAAAGATTCACGTGACAAAAATAGAATAAAAACTGCCAAAGGCAGTAAAAGAGTACGCACCACAGGAACAATTAGCTGACTGTTTCGCATTTTCTTACATCGAACACTTTTCAATCAGGTTTTTACGGTTACAATGCAATGGCATTATAAAAATTTGAAAATCCAAAGTAGATTTTCAATTAGGGAATGACTTATAGGTCATCCCGTCGTAATAACCACACTGAGGGTAAGGGAATGACAGCAGTAGTTAGTGCGTCTCGAGCAGAGACAATTGAATTTCAGGGGCGCAAAGCCCAACGCGCAGATAGCCGAGAACGCAGACGCGCCATTTTAGAAGCCACACTGCGCATCGTGGTGAGGGATGGCATTCGCGGCGTAAGACACCGCGCCATTGCCAAAGAAGCAAATGTACCTTTAGCCGCTACCACTTATTACTTTAAAGATATCCAAGAACTCGTTTCCGATGCTTTTAACTTGTTTGCTCAAGATGCACTCAAGCAAACAGAGCAGCTAGAGGAAACCGGTTTTGCCGTGCTGGAAAAATTAAAGGGCGCCAACCTCGCCGATCCGCAAATTTTCGAAGTACTCAGTACGGCACTCACTAACGCCGTGGTTAGCCACGTCAAATCCCAAATTGAAGACCGGGATAAGCGCGTTGTTGAACACTCCTTTAAAACCGAGGCGCTGAGAAATCCAGCCTTAGCCCTAACCGCTTGCATCCCACAGGCGAATATTACCAACAGCCTGATGAATTTCTTTAAGGCACTAGGTTCTAAAGATGCAGAAACCGATGCCCATATCGTGCACGGCGTCATCCTCTACGTGGAGTACTTATTGCTGCTCGACCAAGGTATTTTGAGCCTTGAACAAGCGCAAAAAGCTATTCGCCGTATGATTACCCAACTCTTGGCACTCGCGGTTAAGCGTTAATCGGCCTGGCAGGTGACGAGCAATCGCCACCTGCCGAACCGTTTCAATTGGCACCCCACCTTACGCCATCCGTACAACCGCATTTCGCACAAGGCCCGACCGCGTCGACCATTACCGATAAAACCAACACTATAGCAAGCGATAAGCTGGTATGGGTTGCCTCTCATTGCGCGTTAACTTTTATGCCCGCTCAGCCATCATCTACCCCACTGAATAGAGCAACCAGCCAGCCCCGCAGCCATTCATCACACGTCATTGTCATGGCCATCGTAGGGAAGCAGCGCCAACAAAGTCCCAGATTGAGGGCGCACAAATACGCTTGCAACGCGACCAGCCAGTCTCTTTGTGCCGACAAATTTAATTAGCTCAAACCCCTAACTGAACACTTGTCTAATTACAGCGAAGCCATTAATCTCATTGTTCTCAATAAAAATAACATCCGGAGACATCATGCAATCACGCGCCCGCTTTCCCAAGGCTAGGTTGTCTTTAGCCATCGCCTTGCTCAGCCCTTTAGCCGCCATTCCCCTGACCGGCATGGCAGAATCACTACTCTTCGAAGAGATAGTTGTTACCGCGCAAAAGCGCGAGCAGAACGCCATGGACGTGCCAATCGCCGTGAACACCTTTTCCAATAAAGACATGGAAAATACCGGCGCACTGACCCTTAGCGACATAGATGCCTACATTCCCGGGTTTGACGTGGGTGGCGGTGTGACTCAATCAACGCTGAGTATTCGCGGCGTGACCAGCCCAAGTATTAGCGCCGGTGGCGACCCCTCGGTGGCGGCGTTTTACGACGATGCCTACTTGCCATCAGCTGCCACCACCATCGCCTTTTCAGATATGGCGCAGATAGACGTTTTGAAGGGCCCGCAGGGTACCTTGTTTGGCCGCAACGCGGCAGCGGGCGCCGTGGTTATGGTGCCCAATAAGCCGGGCGAGGAACTCGAAGCCTTTGTCAGCGCTAAACTTGGTAACTACGGCCTAGTGCGTACCGAGGCCATGTTTAACGCACCCTTGTCCGACACCGTTTTGGTGCGCGCAAACATCCTATCGAATCAACGCGATGGCTATGTCGACAACGTGGCCGGCCGCGACAGCGGCGAGCAAGACAACTTAAACGCGCGTCTCTCCCTACTCTGGAATATCAGCGAGGCCACCAGCCTGCAGCTGTCTTACGACTGGGATAAGGTAGACAACTCACCGCGCACAGCCATTGGCTTTAGCGACCTAGCGCTCAATACTGATCCCTTCTCTCGCAAGGTCGCCAACGACGTTATCAATGGCGAAGAAACCCGCGACATGTATGCCGTTAGCAGCAAATTAACACACGAGTTCAACGACCAATTCAGCCTGAAGTGGATTAACAGCTACCGCGCCTTCGAAACCACCAACCGCGAAGAGGAGGATGGCACCGCGGTCGCCACAGCCTACTTAGACACCAACAACATGTTCGATAACGACATCTTGTACGAAGAGCTGCAGCTGAACTTTATCGGCGACAAATTCAGCGGCGTGGTGGGGGTAAACTACTCGGTTGAAAATGTGAACCAAACCACCCGCGTTACCGCGCTGGGCGATTCCGTGACCACCCTCGTCACACAAGATCTAACGAGCAACCCCATGCTGCAAGGCATGATTTATCAGGGTACGGTCGCCGCCGTCAACCAACAAACTGCACCCGCAGTTCAGGCCGGCCTGATGACCCAAGCGGAAGCTGATGCCATCGCCGCGGCGCAAGCCGATCAGTCTTTGGCGGCACTGGATGCCATAGACCACCTGTGGGACCCAAATGATTGGGCCACCTTTACCACGCTACTCGGCGTCGGCCCGCTACCCCAGGACGACCCCTATTACGACGCGGTGGCCCAGTCGCTCGGCACCAGTATGCTGTTCGGTTTGTCGCGCGCGGGCCAGCAATGGCAGGAGTCGGTGCTCAACGAGGGTAAATTTGTTAACTACGGCATTTTTGCCGACGGTGAATTCTCCGTTACCGACGACTTCCGAGTTTTAGCCGGCTTGCGCTACAGCAACGATAAAAAAGATTTCAGCTGGCAAGTGCCCGGCGTCGATTTCAATCGCGCCACCCTACCCGGCACCACCCCGATTGAACCGGTCGTTTTCCGCACCGGCGATGGCTACGTGGTGGGTGATCAGATTATTGAAGCGTCTGAAACCTGGAGCAAAGTCACCGGCCGCTTAGTAGGTCAGTACAACATCAATGACGATGTGATGACCTTCCTGTCTTACGCCACGGGCTATAAATCCGGTGGTTTTGACAGCCTAGATCAAAGCACTGCCGACACACCGATCGAACCGGAGGAGGTGACTAACATCGAGCTGGGCATTAAAGGCGACCTCTTCGACGGCAAGGCGCGGGTGCAGTTTAGCTACTTTGACATGGAAATAGACGGCCGCCAGCGCAGCGTAGAGTCCAAACCCCCTGGGCAAGTAAACGCCTTACCACGGGTGATCAACGGCGATCAGCAATTCAACGGTTTTGAAATCACTTTTGATTGGCTGCCCACCGATACCGTTCGCCTCGGTCTGGTGACCACGATTCGCGACCAGGAGTCTAGCTGGGAGCCCTTCTACAATGCACTTGGCGAGCTTCAGTCGGACAAAGAAACGGCCACGACCGATACTGCCTACACCCTCACCTTCGACTGGGCGCCAGAGGTCAGTTTTGGCTCGGTCAATTGGCATGCGGACTATGTGTATGCGGAAAACAATGCCGAGTCCGATCCCGCAGCTATCACCTCAGTCAACATTGGTGGTGTCGACACGCCAATTCCTTACTTTGGCGAGGACTCTAAACTGCTGAACTCTCGCCTCGGCTGGACCAGTAACGACGGTCATTATGAAGTAGCGCTTTGGGGCCACAACCTATTGAACAATAAAGTTACCAATAGTCTTGGCGGCCGCACCTTGGATGTCTTTGGTACCGGCTATCTGGATATCTCGGCACCGCGCACCTACGGCATCGATCTACGCTACAACCTCTGATGGACTGGGTAAAAGCTGTATTGTGATACAGGTAACAACAGCCACCGCGCTGCCATGGCGCGGTGGCTGAGTCGTAACGGACATTCGCTGGCTGACGCTATAAACACCGCTCGCGGATGCCTACACAGGGTCGGGTAACAACTTCAAGCGGTGCGGATTCAGTCGCCCGCAGGCGGTCAACCTACCAACTTAAGATTTAGCGTCGTTACATTTTCAGGGCCGCTCGCGGCCCTTTTTTTCGTCCACCAATGCCTCAGGCGCCTGCCAATCGGCCAGGCCATACTCCGCCAGCAAGGCACTTAACCTGCCGTCGCTGCGCCAAAGGGCGAGTTGAGTGTTAAAGGTCTCCATGAGCAGGCGGTTTTCCGGCGTTGGCGCTAAGGCCAAATGTAGCGCCCGCGTTTGCAGGCTACCCAGGCTAAATAACTTACCCTCAAGACCAATAATACGGTGCGTATAGCGCACCACTTCAGCGTTGTCAGCCAACACATCAATGCGCCCAGCGTGCAACATTCGCAACAGCGAGGTCACGGGATTAAATCCAGATAAGGCCATTATATTAGGCGTTTCACTCAAACCCCGCGCCTCCAAATAACGGTCAAAAGTGCCCTGCCCTGGGTTGCGCACTGCCACATGACCCAAGCGCAACCCATCGAGCCAAGTGAGATTGGAGGCTTGCAACCTCTGGGGCAAAACCGGCTCTAGGCTGAAGAAAGTTATGCCGTCGTAGCCGAGCGGCGGCGACAACAACCAATCGCCCGCTCGCGCCTGGCTGATACCTACAATGCCGTCAATTTGACCTGTGTGCATTTGCTGCAAGGCGCGCGACCAAGGCGTCAAAACGTACTCAATGGCAATGTTTTGTTCGCTCAGCAGGCCACGGGTCAAGGCCACCATATAACCCTCTTGGCCGCTGCTAGGGTCGCAGGTATAGGGGCAATAAACATCGCTTGCCAATATTAATCGGGGGCGGTTTTCACTGGCAGCTTCGGCAGTCACCACCCAAATCAACAGCAACACTAGCCAAGGCATAACAAACTCCAATAGCGATTACCCACGCCATCGTTGACGAGCGCGACAGGTGAAGTCTAGCAGGCAGCTTAACGCCTCACCCAAGCACTAAGCTTCATAAGCTTCAAACTCCAACTCAAACCCAAGACAGTTAACGAGCTATCAAGCCATCGAATCAGGTCCCCGCTAACGCCAATGGGGTCTAATTTCACCCAGCCCAGCAGCAATTTAATGCCAATAGAATGAAAAATGCGCCAACCCCTTAGGTGTAGGCTGTTTATTTTTTGTCATTTACGTATAATTCGATAAATTATGTGGCACCAGCGTACCAAATAAACCATAGGTCGAAAAAAACTAAAGCAGTTCTAGACTCATAAGACCATTAGGCACACTAAGAGCAGCACTATGTTTATAAAAGCAATGTTCATCAAAACTGTCGCAATGACCCTCCTCGCCGGTATCGCTGGCTTAGCGCACAGCCAGGACGGCAAAGCGCTTTACAACACCTGCGCCGCTTGCCACGGCCAGCAAGCCGAAGGCATGCCAGCGATGCATGCGCCGGCATTGGCAGGGCAATCGGCTAGCTACTTGGCGCGTCAGCTAAGGCATTTCAAAGATGGCTTGCGGGGCACCGACAGCGCCGACACTTACGGCCAACAAATGCGCGCCATGGCCGCCGTTCTGCCCGACCAAGCTGCCGTCGAGGCGGTTTCAAGCTATATCGCAGCGCTGCCGCGCACGGCACCGGCTGCGACACTCAGCGGCAATACCGACGCCGGCTATAAGCAGTACAACATGAAGTGTGGCGCCTGCCACGGCGGTAAAGCCGAAGGCAATGAAGCGTTTAATGCGCCGGCCTTGGCCGGGGTTGGCGATGCCTACTTGCTGCGACAATTTGCCGCCTTCAAAGCCGGCCAACGAGGTGCTGAACAAGCCGATAAATATGGCCGCCAAATGCGCATGATGGTCAATACCGTCACCGAGCAAGAACTCATCGACCTACTGAGCTACCTAAATACGCTGAAATGATAATAACCCGACGCCTAACTCGACCAGCCAAGCTTGGTGCAATCGCCGCACTTCTCAGCCTGCCCTTGCTCGCCGCGGCGAGCTCGAGTGCGAACGCCTCGAGCCAAGCTGTAACCTTGGCACAAGATTGCCCACCCGGTTTTAGCCTGGATCAGAACAACGGCTGCAAACTGCACAGCCTGTACGACCAATACAACTCCTTGTACAACCGTGGTGTGGGCGGTTTAAAAACCGCCCTGCCGGCGCGACGGGACGGCTTTAGCCCGGCGCAAATCGATTTGGGGCGCATTTTATTTTTCGACCCGATTTTATCCGGCGATCACACCCTGTCGTGCGCCAGCTGTCATCATCCACAACTGGGATTTGCCGACGGCTTGCCGCGCTCGCAAGGCATTGGCGGTAAGGAGGCCCAACGCGCCGCGCCCAGCCTGTGGAACATGGCGTTTCTAACCCGGTTTTTTTGGGATGCACGGGCGCAAAGTTTGGAAGAGCAGATGCAAGGCCCGCTCTATTCACCGGTGGAGATGGGCAACAACCCCGCGCAGTTGCTCAACGATTTAAATAATAACGCCGAGTATCAGCGACTCTTTAAACAGGCCTTTCCCGAACAGGGCGACAACATAGATCTGGATAAAATTTATCTCGCCATTGCCGCGTTTGAAACCTCGTTAATCTCGCTGAATAGCCGCTACGATCGCTATGCACACGGTTATCACGCGGCCTTAACGGAAGACGAAAAAGCCGGCTTAAACGTTTTTAGGTCCTTCGTCGCCCGCTGTGCCGAATGCCATACACCGCCGCTATTTACCCATCAGCAAGTGGCGGTTATTGGTGTTGCAGAACCCGAGGGCCGAGAGTTTGACCGCGGAGCCGAAGCTATTTTTAACAACCCCACCTGGCTTGGCGGTTTTAAAGTGCCGAGCTTGCGCAACATAACGAAAACTGCGCCCTACATGCACTCGGGCAGTTTCGAAACCCTGCGCGAAGCCACCGAGTTCTACACCCTCGGCCGGGGCCATGCGCTCACCGAAGAGCAAAACAAAAACATGGTACTGCACTGGCATATTTGGGAACCCAAATTAACCGACGCTGAATTGGATTTACTCGTGACCTTTATGGACACACTGACCGACGAAACCTTTACCCCTAACATTCCTGCGTCGGTGCCATCGGGGTTAGCCCCCGTTGGGCAACTTCCACCGGCGCTGAGACAAGACATTACCCAAGCTTTACAAGGAGAATAAAAATGAGCAATAAAATTATTACGGCCATTATCGCGGTCGGTCTCGTGGCCGGCGGCGCATGGCTGGGCAGCAGCTTGTCGTCGAATAATGCCGCTACAATTGTCGGTGACAACGATCGCTACGCAAAAAATGATGGCACCAAACTACAAGCCGGCGCCAAGCTCGACGCCTCCGTGGGCGCTACTGGCAGCAGCGGTAAATTTATTGACGTGACCGACGGCCAATCTATTCAGGCTGCGGTTAAAGACGCGCAACCAGGCGACGTCATTCGCGTTCATCCGGGCACTTATAAAGAAACCGTGTATATCGACAAAGACGATATCTGGTTAAAAGGCGTGATCAAAGACGGTAACTGGCCCGTGCTCGAAGGCGAACACAAGCTCAACGATGCGGTGCTCTACTCTGGCAACAACATCACCGTAGAAAACTTCCGCATTACCCACTACAAGGGAAACGCGATTATGGGCCAGGCGGGCAACAACTTTTTAATTCGCAACAACCATGTTATCGACACAGGTGTGTACGGTATTTTCCCGCAGCTGGGTAAAAATGGTTTGATCGAACGCAACGTATTGAGCGGCATTGAAGACGCGGCCATTTACGTGGGTATGTGCGACAACATTCACGTCAACAACAACGAAGTGTTTGAAAACGTTGCCGGTATTGAAATCGAAAATAGCCGTCACTCGGTGGTCGAAAACAACAAGGTATACAACAACACCGGTGGCATTCTGGCCTTTATTACCCCAGGCCTACCCATAAAAACCACCTATGACGTGATTATTCGCAACAACTTCATCAACGATAACAACCACAAAAACTTCGGCGCGCCAGGCTCCATTGTCGCCGGCGTTCCGGCCGGTACCGGTATTATCGTGATGGCGGCCGACGAGGTGACCATCGAAGGCAATATCATCACCAACAATAAAAATATTGGCATAGTGATAACCGACCATTACAGCTTCGCCAACATCACCATCGACCCAGATTCAGAGCCCCATTCAGACAAAGTGGCTATTCTCGACAACCTCATGTTCAACAATGGCTACGAGCCCATCGATGAAATTACAGCGCTCAAAGTTGCCACCTTCACCAAGGGTAATGTGGATATTTTGAACGTGGGTGAAAGTAAAGACAGCTGTATTTTAGACCGCACCAAATACATTAACGTCGGCTTAAAAGATTATGGCACCTGTGGTTTTGACACCACCGCGGCCACCGTGAGTTATTTATTACCCGAACCCGCCGAGCCACACCCGTTCACGGAAGATGAAAAAGGCAAGATGGCTTACTTCGGCGTCTGCACCGGCTGCCACGCTTACAATATCCGCATGATTGGCCCACCCGTTCAAATCATCCAAGCGCTGTACATGGATAACCCAGAAGGCTTGGCCGAATATATCGCCAAGCCAACCAAAAAGCGTGAAGACTACCCGGAGATGCCTGCGCAAGATTATCTTGACCCAGAGATGCGTTTAGCGGTTGCCAAGTACATGCTCGGCGTCGACAACAGCGGGCGATTCAACGACCCAGCGCTGAATCAAGATCAGTAGTTTTTAAATACATCAGGGCGCATAAGCGCCCTTTTTTAATTTCATCACCAATCAACCCATTGGCCAACTGCCAATAGCCCATTTTTTTCTTGCCTTTAATTTCAGCACCGATTACTGTCGAGCACTTAATCAAGGGATTTTTTATGTACCCGCTCGCCGCCCCACATCTCGTCTGCACACATCTCATTGCCGCCAAATGGCGCGTGGTGTTGATGGCGGGTGTGTTGAGCTAAAGTTTCTATTAACACACCGGCTGCAACGGCGGCGGATGTGTTAACTGTGTTTATTTCTCTGTCGCCTTTGTCGCCTTTTACCCAAAAGGAAGGACTTTACAATGGACGACGAACCACCCAACTCGCAACTCAGCACCGTAGAATCGCCAGCCGATGCTGTCGCCGTGGCCTTAGCTATTGGCTCGATTACTCTATTTTCAGCCAAACCTATTTTTATTAAATGGGCCTACGCCTACGGTTTAGACGCCACCAGCTTAATGTTTTTTCGGCTACTGCTTTCGGCACCGGCTTTTCTAGTGATTGGCCTCTGGTCCATGCGCTACTACCGGGTTACGCTAAAAGATTTGTTGTTCGCCAGCGGCCTAGGCGTGCTTGGCTCTTATGTTTCGGGCTGGCTCGACATGAAAGGCTTGGAATATATTCCCGCGCAATTAGAGCGCATGCTGTTATTTTCCTACCCCATTTTCACCGTGTTATTAGGCTGGCTATGGTTTAAGCGACCGGTGAAAAAAACCATGTGGCAGTGCGTAGTGCTGACCTATGCGGGCCTCAGCTTAATGTTCATGATGGATAGGCAAATCCTCGGTGCAGACGTCACTTTAGGCGCAGGCCTGGTGTTGTTAGCGGCGCTGATTTTCGCCAGCTACATGGTCATGAGTCGTGGGCCCATTCAGCGTATGGGTTCTATACCCTTTACCTGCGTAGTGATGCTGTCGTCGACCCTAGTGATGACCCTGCATCAAGCCGTGCACCCGTCTGTTGAGATCGCAACCATTCGACAATGGCCGACCGCGGTTTGGTGGATCATTGCCGGCCTGGCTTTGTTCTGCACCGTATTACCCGCCTTTATGGGCAGTGAGGCGGTGCGCCGCATCGGGCCGGAGCAGGTGAGCCTGATGGGTAACGCCGGCCCGGTCGTGACAAGCCTGCTCGCCATTTGGCTGTTAGATGAACACTTTACGGCATACCACGCCACGGGCATGGCGCTTGTGGTGCTGGGTATTTGGGTGCTCCAAAGGAAGCAGCCAAGCCCAGCAATCAAAGTAAAGGCGCAACAACTCGCCCGCCGCTAGCCCTGTCGCGGGGTCCGGCCATCCGGGGTTCGGCCATCCGGGGTCCGGCCATCCGGCTTGCGGCTCGCAACAGCTTCGCCCATCGCTGGCCGAAGCTGTTGCCCTGACAAAAATTTGACATTGGTTACACTTGTAACTAAATTGACGCCTCGCCCTAACCAAGAGCCAAACCCATGGAACCCTTGCGCTATTTAACCGGTTTCGACAACGAGCATGAAACCGAAGCCCTGCCCGGTGCCCTGCCCCTGGGCCGTTTCAGCCCGCAAAAAGTCGCCTATGGCCTCTATGCCGAGCAATTCAGCAGCACTGCATTCACCGCCCCGCGCGCGCACAACCGCCGCACCTGGCTGTACCGTATTCGGCCCTCGGCCCAGCAAGGTGATTACGCCGCCTATGCCGGCGCGACGCTAACCCGCACTGGCCCCATTACCGAGCAAACGCCGGTGCCGAACATGCTGCGCTGGTCGCCACTGCCCATCCCGACCCAAGCCCAAGACTTTATCGATGGTTTGGTAACACTGGCCGCCAATGGCGACGCCGGCGTACAAGTCGGCATTGGTATCCACCTGTATTTGATCAACCAATCCATGCAGGATCGGTTTTTTTACAACGCCGACGGCGAGTTATTGTTTGTGCCACAACAGGGCAAGCTGCGCCTGCACACCGAGTGCGGCTTACTCGATATTGGCCCCGGCGATATTGCGGTGATTCCACGCGGCATGAAGTTTCGCGTGGTGTTGTTAGAGGCCAGTGCGCGCGGCTATGTGTGCGAAAATTACGGCGCCGCCTTCACCCTGCCAGAACGCGGCCCCGTGGGTGCCAACGGCTATGCCAACGATCGCGATTTTCAATACCCGGTGGCGGCCTATGAAGACCGCGAAGGCGAGTTTGAACTGGTGTGTAAATACGGCGGCCATTTCTTCAGCGCCGATATCGGCCACTCGCCGCTCGATGTAGTGGCCTGGACCGGCAACTCCGCGCCCTATAAATACGAGCTGGCGCGCTTTAATGTGATCAACACCGTTAGTTTCGATCACCCAGATCCATCCATTTTCACCGTTATCAGCTCGCCTTCTGATACGCCCGGTGTGGCCAATTGCGACTTCGTTATTTTCCCGCCGCGCTGGATGGTGGCCGACAACACCTTTCGCCCACCTTGGTATCACCGCAACATCATGAGTGAGTTCATGGGCTTGATTCACGGTGTTTACGACGCCAAAGAAAAAGGTTTCGAACCCGGCGGCGCCAGCTTACACAATTGCATGAGCCCCCATGGCCCAGAGGCGGAAGTATTTGAAAAAGCCAGTCAGGCCGACTTAAAGCCACAGCGCTATGACAATACCCTGGCGTTTATGTTTGAATCTCGCTACGCCATTACCCCAACGCGCTTCGCCATGACCACAGAGGCGCGCCAACTCGACTATGTTAAATGCTGGGATAAGTTGAAGAAAAACTTTAACGCTTGAAGGGGGCGGCCCCCCGCCTACAAGCTACAAGCTACAAGCTACAAGCTACAAGCTACAAGCTACAAGCTACAAGCTACAAGCTACAAGCAGGATGGCCTGCCCCTACAAGCTACAAGCTTAAATTCTAAGATCGCGGATCTAATTCTGCGTCGCTGATTAAAGGAAAATGTATGAAACTTGCATCACAGAAAAAAGGCCGCGACGGCGCGCTTATCGTTGTTAATAAGGATTTAACCAAAGCCGTTGCCGCCAATCACATAGCACCCACCTTGCAAGCGGCACTGGATAACTGGGACGCCTGCGCGCCCAAACTCGAAGCCCTGTATAAAGATTTAAATGCGGGTAAGGCGACCGGTAGTTTCGCGTTTAAAGAAGCCGAGTGCGCCTCGCCACTACCGCGCGCCTACCAATGGGCCGACGGCAGCGCCTATGTCAACCACGTGGAACTAGTGCGCAAAGCGCGCAACGCCGAAATGCCGGAAACCTTCTGGACAGATCCGCTGATGTACCAAGGCGGCTCAGACGATTTCATCGGCCCACGCGACGACATCCCACTGCCGAGCGATGAATGGGGCGTCGACTTCGAAGCCGAAATCGCCATTGTGACCGACGATGTACCTATGTCGACCAATGCGGAAGATGCGAAAAAACATATCCGCTTAGTGATGCTAGTGAACGACGTGTCTCTACGCGGTTTAATTCCTGGCGAGCTGGCCAAGGGCTTTGGTTTTTTCCAATCTAAACCCGCTTCGGCCTTTTCCCCCGTGGCAGTTACGCCCGATGAATTAGGGGATGCTTGGGACGGTAGTAAATTATCGCTACCACTGCTGTCATATCTGAATGATAAAGCCTTCGGCAAACCCGAAGCCGGCACCGATATGACCTTTCACTTTGGTCAATTAATTGCCCACGTGACCAAATCGCGCAACATAGGCGCTGGCGCAATCATCGGCTCTGGCACAGTGTCGAACAAACAAGGCACTGGCCACGGCACCGCCATTGATGAAGGTGGCGTAGGCTACTCCTGCATTGCCGAAATTCGTATGATCGAAACCATTCGCGATGGCAAACCCAGCACGTCGTTTATGAAGTTTGGCGACAAGGTTAAAATTGAAATGCGCGATAAAGCAGGCCAATCTATTTTCGGCACTATCGAGCAAACCCTAGTCAAAAACGCTTAATGATTAAAAGGACTTACTATGCCAACCCTGTACGGTTATTTTCGCTCTTCAGCCGCCTACCGCACACGCATCGCGTTCAACTTAAAAGGTGTGCCGGTAGACCTCGCCTTTGTGTCACTGCTAAAAGGCGAGCAAAAATCGGCTGACTACACGAACAAAAACCCACAGGGTTTGATACCGGCATTAGAGACTGAGCAAGGCGTACTTAGCCAATCCATGGCGATTATGGAGTGGCTAGAGGTAGAACACCCAAAACCGAGCTTACTACCGGGCGACAGTTGGCAACAGGCGCAAATTCGCGCCTTCGCTTTCTCCATAGCCTGCGATATTCACCCGCTTAACAACTTGCGCGTGTTGAAATACATCACCGGCGAGCTGGGCGCGAGCGAAGCACAAAAAAATGCCTGGTATGCGCACTGGATTCAAACCGGCTTTGCAGCGCTGGAGTTATCGGTCAAGAGACACGGTGGTAAATTTTGCTTCGGCAACAACCCCACCCTCGCCGATGTGTGTCTGATTCCGCAAATTTACAACGCCGAGCGCTTCAATGTAGATCTGTCGGCCTACCCAACCCTGATGGCCGTTTATCAACACTGCAATAGCTTGCCTGCATTCGCCGATGCCAAACCGGAACATCAGCCCGATGCGCAAGGGTAGCTATTTAGCGCAGACTAAGCGCCAAACAATTACCCTCTACGTTTAGTTGACAGGTTTTAGACCGTTAAAAAAAACGCATGCATTGATCGTATTGAGAACCGCCTAATTGTTGCTGCAGAAAGGCTTGGTTATCTTTTACAAAGCTAGGTTTTTGATCGAGATGTAAACCTTCATGACCGAAATAAGCGCTCAAGCGAGCGCAGTTGGCCGCCGCAAGAAAAGGTAACTCTTGCAGAATACTTACAAAGGTTTTTTTGTTAGCTAGGTAGATAGGCATCAAGTCCGCCGCTAGGTATTCCTGAAAAGCGGAAGCGTTACGCTGCTCGGCATAGAAGGCAAAAAACATCACCACTTTGAGCCGTTCAACACTGAAACGATTATTATCCAGGTCAGGTTCTATATTGGCGACATATATTTTTTCAAGCGCCTTAAACATCATTAATTCATCAACGTTAACCTTTCCAGTGTTATCGGTATAAACGTATTCATCTTGATTTACATTTAGCAAACCAGACAATAACAAATAGAAGTCCTGCCTGTCTCCAGCGGGCTGTTCAGCCGCATCAATACTGGAGCAGGCCATCAACACTGCCAAACAACAAGCGATTAAAATTTTCATCGTTTTACCCACTGATAACAACTGTCACGTTATGGCCATTTTTTGGTGTGATAGCCTTGTAAATATCGATAATCTTACTCTCCTCGATAACGATGCAACCATCGGACCACTGTGCATAGGGGGGCTTGCCCATGTGAATAAATATGCCAGAAAACCCCACAACATTAGGCAGAAAAACCGCTTCTCTTGGATTACCCTTAGAATTTTTCTTTCTAGACATGGTTGTGGCAGAACAGTTGGCATAGGTGCCGGCGGGAATTTTCTTATCTGCGTTCCAATAACATTTAGTGGAGATCATTTTTCCGCCACCGTTAAAGGTCAAGGTCCCGTCTTCATCGCCTCGCGTTACCGTAATCTTATACATCTCAATACATCCTGTATTAGTTTTTAATATGTGCCGATACAACCACTTTTAAGACATATCGGTCACAATTAACTGCGCTACTCCGTTGCAGGCCTAGCAACCGCAACATCGAACCACAATAGAAATGCACTTACAATCATAGCTTGGTGTTGGCGTTGAATTACGCGCCAAAGAAGTGCCGAAATGATAACTCGCATCCGTAGTTAACAGCCCCAGCCTGCTGCCATGCAAAGACTTGTATATGAAATAGAAGGGTTTCCATCTTTAACATTAAGATGGCAGCTCAAATAATTTTCCGCGAGCCAATCTGTTCTGCCTCGTTAAAAAAAACCATGCCAAGATGGCGTTGAACCAGCGCAGATTCCTTTGTGTAGGTAAAACTCATTTACTGCGTCCAATCCTCTTGCAACTGTTGTTTGCCCGACACAGTTAGCAAAATTGCCCTCGCTCAGACCAGGCTCCTTGCTGAAGCGCCGCACTTAATTACGCGAACAACTCAACATGTGACTCTGGGAAAAAATAAAAAAGCCGAGGCTAAGCTCGGCTTCGTCATTAGATTATTTCGTTGTGAGCCAAGCGTTCACCTTTTCCTCCAGCACGTGCATGGGAACGGCGCCGCCTAATAAAACCACATCGTGAAATTCAGCCAAATCAAACTTATCACCCAACTTGGCTTTGGCGGCTTCGCGGATGGATAAGATTTTCAACTGGCCCAACTTGTAACCCAAGGCCTGACCCGGCCACGCCATGTAGCGCTCAATTTCTGAAACCACATCGGATTGCGCCGTACCGGTGGTGCTCGCCATATAGTCGATGGCCTGTTCGCGGGTCCACTGCTTGTGGTGCATGCCGGTATCAACTACTAAGCGCACGGCGCGAAACAATTCGGCCTGCAGACGACCGAGGTCGCTAAAAGGATCGTCTTTATACATGCCCATTTCGGCAGCTAAGCGCTCGGAGTACAGAGCCCAACCTTCGGCGTAGGCGTTATAAGGCGCGATGCGCCGCAAGAAAGGTAAATCCTCTTGCGCGAGGTTCAACGCCACTTGCCAGTGATGGCCGGGGTTGGCCTCGTGATAGGTAAGGGTCTTTAAGCCAAAGGTGGGGTTAGCTTTCATGTCGCGCAGATTGATCCAATAGATACCTGGCTTAGAGCCGTCCACGGAGGGCGAGGTGTATTGGCCACCCGGTGCGCCGTCTTGAGTTTCTTTCGAAAACGCGCGCACTTCTACCGCGTAGGGCGGTGCGGTTTTAAACAGCGGCGCCATGGCCTCGGTCATCTCGGTAATATAACCGTTGATGTCGGCCAACAAAACTGCACGGCCGGCGTCTGAATCTTCATACAAAAACTTTGGTTCTTCGTTAATGGCCGCCATGCGCGCGCCAACACTACCATCTTGGTAACCTTGAGCGACAAGAATGGTGTCCATTTCTTTCGATATTCGGGTTACTTCGCTCAAGCCTAGGTTGTGAATCTGTTCGGCGGAGAGATCGCTGTCACCTAACATATGAATCGCGTCTTGGTAGTATTCGGCGCCCTTCGGCTGCGCCCAAATACCGGAAGCGTCGGTTGCCTTGGGCAAGGCCGCCTCCACCTGTACCACTACATTTTTATAGGCTGGGTAAACCACCTTGGTTACTTGCTCAACCGCTTCGGCGGTCAGCGCGGCCTTTTGTTCGGCGCTAAAGCCATCGACTTTATTTAGCTTGTCGACAAAACTGGTCACCAGCGAATGTTGCGCCGGTTCGGCCGCGAGGAAGTTGGCCAGATAACGCAGCGCACCATTTAACGTCACTTTGGGCGGCAGCCAACCGGTCTTGGCATCGGCCTGAAACTTGTCGATCACCGATTGTGTCATCCGATCGAAACTGGCCAAGCGGGCCAAATAATCCTGCGCATCTTTTTCGGTGCGAATGGGCTGGTCGGCCTTCATATAGCCGGGAATATCAATCAGCGGGCCGTTAATTTGGTTGATGATGAAAGGCGACAACCCCATCCAGGTATCGATATAACCGATGGGAAAATCGGCGTTGCCGGCGAAGTAACGCACGACGCTGGCCATCACTTCCTGGTTTTCCCGCTCGGCCACCGAGCTCGGCGTCGGCATGGCTTCGATGGCCGCTTGCAGCACGCGCAAATCTCTGCGCATTTCGGCCTCCGATGCTGGGTCAAACAGGTCTACTTTGTGCGCATAGGCACCGCCAGCGGCCGCGTCGGATAAGCCGTAGAGCGTGGCCGATACCGGGCGCGAGCGAAAGAGTCGCTGGCTCGCCGCTTCGTAGATATCCGCACTTGCCTCTACCGGCGCTGCGGTTTGAGGTTGATTGGCCGTTGGCTCGCTCGACTCCGAGCACCCCAGCGCAGAAAGTGCCAGCCCTATGGCTAGCGCTGAACAGGTAAGTTTACCCATGATGATGTTGCCCCTTTATTATGTGGTCGTATATTCGCGTGTTGTTTTTGCCGTTGGTTTTATTGAGCCTTGGCGGTGCAATGAATGGCTATGCCTTGTTATCGCGCATGATAGGAAGCTTACTTCACCGAGGTATTCAGGCTGGCTCCCAAGTGCCAAGTAGGTCACAAACTGACCGATAAACCTTCCCTCGTCAAACCAAAATCAGCCACACCCGGCTGAGTCTGTTAGGACGATTGACCAAGCCATAGCCACAAGATGGCCGCTGCCGTGTAAATAATTACTAACCCGAATTTAGCGTTAGGGAAGCGCTGGCTTTCAGCCCTATGTACACCGAGCCGCTGGCAGCTAGGTTTGCGGCTAGAGCCCACAATCCATACACACTTGATACACACCTTATCCACAGGCAGACCTACATATTGTGTTATTGCAAATTAGAATTTGCATATCTTGTGGTAGAGGTTAGAATAAACCCCAATCAATAGTGCTGAAGAAGATCCTTGCTAAAGCTTGGCAAGCGTATAAAACAGCCATAGTGAAGCGCGCCCAACGCGGCCACTTACTTAAGCCAAAGGCACTGTCTGTTTCGCGTAACACGTTAGTTTGCATCGCTGGTAATCCAGCAATGGCGAACGCTGAATCTGAAATCACCGCTGGGTAACAGGATGTCGCCACGGCCTATCGCCTTGATGTCACCCTGAAAGTACATTCGCTGCCCTTGCAGCGACAAATAACACTATTTAAAAGCAGTTTAAGGACCATTGACCATGTTGAGTTGGGACGACTACGAAACCGAAGCCCCTATAAAGACAAAATCCGAACCGCAACCGGCCCCTGCCGCAGCGCCAGCTCCCGAGCTGCGCACTGCGAGTGCAGAGCCGGTAGCGGCCCAAGCGGCCGCTAAAACCCCAGCCGCCGAAGTTGCCGATGCCGAAGCCATCGAGCGCGCGCGCGCGGCTATCGCCGAGCTCGATACGGCTGCCGGCGCTGCCGACTTAGAACTGGGCGCCAAGCGTATTCAAGTAGACGACAAGCGCATGATCAACTGCCGCGCCGACTTAAATCAGTTGGTGCCGTTCAAATACGAGTGGGCCTGGCAGAAGTACCTCGATGGCTGTGCTAACCACTGGATGCCACAAGAAATTAACATGACCGCCGACGTGGCCCTGTGGAAATCGAAAGATGGCCTAACCGAAGACGAGCGCCGCATCGTGATGCGCTCGCTAGGCTATTTTTCCACCGCCGATTCCCTCGTGGCAAACAACTTGGTGCTAGCCATTTACCGCTTGATCACCAACCCAGAGTGCCGCCAGTACATCCTGCGCCAATCGTTCGAAGAGGCTATTCACACCCACGCCTACCAGTACTGCATCGAATCCCTGGGCATGGATGAAGGCGAAGTATTTAACATGTACCGCGAACTGCCGGCCGTGGCCAACAAGGCCGTGTGGAGCCTAAACCACACCCAGTCGCTGTCTGATCCCACCTTCAATACCGGCACGCCAGAAACCGACCAAGAATTGCTGCGCAACTTAATTGCTTTCTACGTGGTGACCGAAGGCATCTTCTTCTACTGTGGCTTCACCCAGATTCTCTCCATGGGCCGTCGCAACAAAATGACCGGTGTCGCCGAGCAGTTTCAATACATTCTGCGCGACGAGTCGATGCATCTGAATTTCGGTATCGACGTTATCAACCAGATCAAACTGGAAAACCCACACCTGTGGACTACCGAGTTTAAAGCCGAAGTCATTCAAATGATTTTGGAGGGTACCGAGTTAGAAATCGCTTACGCACGCGACTCCATGCCGCGCGGTGTACTCGGCATGAACGCCGCCACCATGGAAGAATACCTGCACTTTATTGCCAACCGTCGCCTCGCCCAACTCGGCCTTGGCGAGCAATTCCCCGGTGCTGCCAATCCATTCCCGTGGATGAGCGAAATCATGGATTTGCGCAAAGAGAAAAACTTCTTTGAAACCCGCGTTATCGAATACCAAACAGGCGGAGCCTTAAGCTGGGAATAACCCCTCCCAGTTGCTGACTTCCCATCTGTATCGGCTGCTACCCCTTTACGGGGTAGCGCTAACGCGCTAGTGAATACTTACTTAGTCTCTAGGGGGATTAGGACAATGGACCACGAACGACGCCAAAAGCCAGATCTAAATGAAGCCGTATTGATAAGCCTCGACCAGCTCAGCCAAACCCTCGAAGTCATGGCCCAAGTCATCACCCGCCTTAAAACCCAGCTCGCCGCACCAGAGCCCAGCCAGCCCAGCAGCCACGACCGGCGTAGCACCGACGTCAAAGACCTCAGCCAAGTACGTCACTAAAAGTACGTCACTAATATTATCCATGTCGTCCAAACGATTATGTCTATACTGGTCTGTAAAGTGACGGACTAGCAGTATATGGCCAAAATATTTATCGTTGATGACGTAGAGGACAATATCAAGCTTCTTTGGTACAACTTAGAAGACGATGGCCACGAAGTCATGTCTGCCTCCAGTGGGCAAGAATGTTTAGATAAAGTCTTAGCATTTAATCCGGACGTTATATTGCTGGACATGATGATGCCCGGCATGAGTGGGTCGGAAACCCTAGCCCAACTAAAAAAAATCGAAACTATCGAAAACACGCCGGTCATCATGGTGTCTGCCAATGACGGCGACGACAGCGTGATCGAAACCCTCGACCTCGGCGCCCACGATTTCATCTCCAAACCCTTCATTTACCCTGTGCTCGAAGCTCGGGTTCGCTCGGCCGTGCGCCTTAAGCAAAGCCAGGATGAGCTCGCCGCGGCGAATCAAACCTTGGCCACTATTGCCTCTACCGACTCACTCACCGAGTGCTTCAACAGGCGCCACTTCTTCGAGCTTTGCAACGTTGAATTCTCCAAGGCTAAGCGCCACCTGCGGCCACTGTCGGTGATCATGCTAGATGCCGACAAGTTTAAAGCCATCAACGACAATTACGGCCACGCCATGGGCGATGAAGCGCTTAAGGTCATTGCCGAGGTGTGCAAGGCCTGTATCCGTGAGTCCGACATACTGGCACGGCTGGGCGGAGAAGAATTTGCCATTTGCTGCCCGGAATCGACCTGCGACGGCGCCACGCGCATCGCGGAGAGAATTCGCCTAGCCGTTGAGAAACGCACGATTAGCCTCAATGGTAAATCGACCCAGTTCACCTTGAGCCTCGGCGTGACTGAATTTACCGGTGCTGAAACCCAATTTGACCAACTGGTAAACCGTGCGGATAGGCTTTTATACCAGGCGAAAGAGCAGGGTAGAAATTGCGTGATCTCGGGAATTTAACGTCATCGCTCGCACATTACCGGGATTTTCGTGACGCTCCTCACGTTTTTTCTGCCTCCGCGGCTCAGAACCCCAAGCTTGTGCGATATCGCTTACAAAAGGTTCAGCCATTAGCCACTTTCTATACATCGGCTCCTGACAGAGAATAAGCGTCAACAAGGAAGTACACACGGATGTTTAAAGGCCAAAGAAGGCCAACGGAAGCGCCCTTAGGAAATTAGGGCCAAACATAACGGTCAGGGAAACGGAATCAGGGATGCGTAAGGATTGCGCGGCGCTCTTAGAGCAAGACACAGGGATTAGGATTCAGGGAAGAGCATAGACCGACATTTAGGGAAAGAAATTAAAAGGCCAGCCTCGAGCTGGCCTTTTCATTGGTTCGAGAAAAAGCGGAAGGCCGGCCCCAACAAGGCGGATGGCCGCCCCCTACAATGCGGATGGCCGCCCCCTACAAGCTAGGATGAAAATCCTAAGGGCGAAAGGCTATACCCTTCTCGCGTCGCAATTTGGCTTTACAGGCTAAACATTGCCCGGCGCTTTTAGCGCGAGGCACGGCGTTGCGGACTATTCAATCCAGAACTGGAAAAAGCAGCAACCGATATTAAGCGGGAAAAAAGCTACAAGCCGCATGCCGGCCCCTATAAATCTAGGTTACACCCAGGCGCGATAACCAACCATAGCTTTCAAATGGGGCTTGCGGCCTAAGGACTACTTGATACTCATAATGCCACGCACTGTAAGGCTGACGTTCTAACCAAGCGCTAGAACCTGAGCAAGTGCGGTCCACACAGCCAAGCCAAAAGCTGAATCCTTGTAAGAAATATCGCACAAGAAAGACGCCAGCAACTGACAACATCTGCTGATTACGCCCACTAGTTACCGATGGCGGTTTTTAGCAAAATACTTATCAACAAGGAAGTAGACAGGACGTAACGCAGACCAGTGAAGGTCAAAGGAAGTACCCCTTAGGATTAGGGGTCATGCATATAGGTCACGGAGCATGGAAGAAGACCATACTTAGGGAAAAAGCTTTAAAGGGCCAGCCTTGCTGGCCCTTTTCTATTTCGGCTACTGCATTGATAGCCACTGATGACTCAAGCGGATATATCGACTTCTCAGTCACCCGCAATGCCTTATACTGCCAAAAACAATAATGGCGTAGCGTTATGAACTCGAAATTTTCCTTTTGGCCCCCCTTTCTATTATTCAGCTTGATCTACCTGATCTCCATGGCCTTTGACTTGCCTAGCGCCATCTCGGCAGCCCTAAAAGTTATGCCAATATTTTTATTGATCGCCTTGGTATTTAGGGCAAACGTAAAACCTATGTATCTGTGGCCGGCGTTGATATTTTCCGCCTGCGGCGATGTGTTGCTGGCGCTGCCCATCAACCATAGTTTTATTTTTGGGCTTAGCGCTTTTTTACTCGCGCAATTAAGTTACGCCATAGGCTTTTATCGCGAGCGCAACCAAGGCCTGACGCGAAAAGCTAAATCGCGCTTAGGCTTTGTACTGATCATAAGTCTGGGGCTGGCAGCCATTATTTTGCCAAAAACGGGCGAGCTGCTCCTGCCCGTGGCCGTATACCTAACGGCCATTGTCGCCATGGCCTGTTGCGCGAGCCTGCATCAGACTCAGCAAGCAACCTTATTTACCGGCGTATTATTATTTGTGCTTTCAGACAGCCTCATTGCCATTAACAAATTCGTACTGCCGTTTACCGGCAGTGGTGTCGCCATTATGCTGACCTACTATGCTGCGCAAGCGTTAATTGTTACCGCCGTATTGATGAATGCGCGGAAAAACACAGCACAGGCGCAAACCTAAAAAACATCAGCCGTACAATCGCAAAAACTTGCTACTTGAGCTAGCCAATCAAAGCCCTATCTTAAAATTAGGGCTAGTTTTTATTACAAGAGCCGTGGATCTTGCCCGTGCTCGGTACCCTCGCCAGGCGTAATAAATAACAAACGGCTGGGTTCAGCGGTTTTCGCGGTGTGCCAAATGCCTTGTGGTATCACAAGGTAGTCGCCATTCTGATCGAGGCTGACGCTATCGTCGCCCTCGTCTCGGCGCAAAACAAACTCAACCCTACCCGACAACAAAATAACGATTTCATCACCGGCCGGGTGGCGTTCCCAACTACCCCAGGGTTCAGAAAAGTCATAGGCAGACACTAACAGGTGGTCTTTAAACTGATCGAAATTTCGATCGAGCGCTTCGTACATTCCCGGCCCTGTGGGCACTAAGTCCACGCCGAGATTAGGTTTAATGACAGCCGCAACATCGAGTAGCGTCTGCGCCGATAACTTCATGCCACTCATTGGCCGCTCCCATTTATCATTAAATTTTCACTGGCCTGACTATCGGATCGCGGCGCTAAAACAAGTGGCGCCCACTTATCCTAGACCAGCAATTTACCCTATAAAATCACCGTTATTGATATCTAAGCACAGTTTCAACTCAGACCTTGCCCATCAATTCTTGCCAACCACAGGCCACAAATCAGTATCGTGATCGGGGTGTTGCCGGTTGCTCGCGGCAATTGATGTCGCCCATTGCTCATTGCCACCGGCGCCGGTAACGCCGTCATCGGCAAGCGCCGTTAAATGTTCGAACCAAACCAGCCGCGCTTCGCTGCCCATTTGCGATTTCGGTGCAAAGTTTTCCGGCTGATCGAGGGAACCGATGGTCAAATTAATGCGTTTACTATTGAGGCCTCGGTAGAACAAAGGCGTACCGCACTGATGGCAGAAGCCGCGTTCGACCAACTCCGAACTTTTGAACACCGACGGTTCACCCCGTGTCCACGCGAATGCCTCAATAGGCGCCGCCACAAGGGCAGCAAATACATTACCCACCGCTTTCTGGCACATGCGGCAGTGGCAGATATGGGCATTGTCGAGCATTGCGTCGGCGTGATAACGAACAGCGCCACATTGGCAACCGCCGCTCACCGATACTTTGTGCTTGTGCATGTTGAGTTTCCATATACGTCAAAAAATCTCTGCAGCCAAGTCAATGCCATCGGCGATTGTATTAACGCCTCTAGCCGCGGCCTAGCCTCGACACGATTGCTGCAGCTTGAACAGAAACGACTGTGAATTTAGCAACGCGGTGCCTTCACAGTTTCTATTTTCGCTTAATAACGGCTTCGAGCGCGGCTATATTAATTTTGGTCATGGTCATCATCGCCTCGAACGCGCGCTTTGCTTCATCTGAATCTGTGCTTGTCGTTAGATCGAGTAGCAACTTCGGGGTGATTTGCCAGGAAAAGCCCCAGCGATCTTTGCACCAACCGCAGGCGCTCTCGGCACCACCATTGCCGACAATGGCGTCCCAGTAGCGGTCGGTTTCCTGCTGGGTTTCGGTAACAACCATAAAGCTCACCGCTTCATTGGGTGTAAAGTTAGGCCCGCCGTTCAAGCCGACATACTTGCGCCCGAGTAAGGTGAATTCCACGGTGAGCTCACTACCTTCCGTGCCGCCCGGAAAATCACTGGGCGCCCGATTGATCCGATGGATATGGCTATTTGGAAAAGTGGCCGCGTAAAATTCAGCGGCCTTGGCCGCTTCGCCGTGATCAAACCAAATACACGTCACCAGCTCTGTCATGGTTATTCTCCACTGTTCTGTTACATCCAATTTTTAGATGGCTCGCCGGCCATCTTATGACATTGTGTATCAAAGGCGATTGCCTGCATCAACACTGCTCGCGTTTCAACTAGTGGTTAATGTCGGGCTCCACCAGTTGCGCAAGTTTGCGCAAAGACTCCTGCCAGCCAAGGTAGCAGGCCTCGGGCGGGATTAGATCAGGGACACCCCGCTGCTCGACGGTCAGCTCCGTGCCACAGGACACCGCCTTCAACGTTACGGTGACGGTCATTTCACCAGGCAGATTGGGATCGTCAAACTTATCCGTATAAACAAGCCGCTCACCGGCAACAAGCTCCAAATATTCACCCCCAAAAGAATGACTCTCGCCGGTGGTAAAGTTTCGGAACGACAACTGGTGTTTGCCGCCAACCTTCGCTTCCAGCGCGTGTACGGTGCAGGTAAAGCCAAAGGGCGGAAGCCAACTCGCCAGCGCATCGGGCTCGATAAATGCGCGATATACTTTTTCAGGGTTAGTCGCCATAACGCGATGCAGTTGTAGAGTATTTGGCATAGCACTCTCCTCAAATATTGACCTTCAGTTATTTTTTTAAACGGCTTATATGCGGTGCGGTGTCAGCTTTTCGGCCATTTATCTCTCAGGCAATGGAAACAGCGGCCGAATTTCCACCGTGCCTTTTTTTGCGGGCGGCAAACGGCTGGCAATCGCCACGGCCTGATCCAAATTATCAACGTCAACAATATAATAGCCACCCAACTGCTCGCTGGTTTCCGCAAAAGGGCCATCGGTAATGAGCCGCTTACCCGCGCGGATACGCAAACTGGTGGCAGTAGAGACCGAGTGCAAGGGCGACGCGGCGATTAACTTGCCCTGCTCGGTCAGCTCATCGCAAATGGCCATAGACGCCAACATGCAGGCTTCGCGCTCTGTTTCAGTCCAGTCATTTTCGTCGCTGTAAATCAGTAACATATAGTGCATTGAATTATTCCTATTGAGCTGGTTCGCCCGGCAGCATAATCATCCAACCCACACCAAACTGATCGGTGAGCGAACCAAATAGTGGCGACCAAAAAGTTTCAGCCAACGGCATATCCACCTTGCCACCCTGCGCTAAAGCCTCAAAAATTCTACTCGCATCGGCCTTTTCTTGCACCGTTAAGGCTAAAGAAAAACCGGCCATCGGGGAGCTGTCGCCGCAGCCATCGGAGGCCAGAATTCGATTGGGCCCCACGCTAAACTCGGCATGCATAATTTTATTATCAAAACCTTCGGCTAGCATGCCCTCCGGCACAGGTTCCGGGCTTTCGCTGAAGCGCATCAGCATCTCTACCTTAGCGTTGAGATGTTGCTGGTAAAAATTCAGCGCCTCCTCACAGCGGCCAGAAAAGAACAAGTAACTCTGGATAGTCGATTGCTGCATGGCGATGGTATTGCGCAGCACCGTCTCGGGCTCGCCAACCTCGCCGCTGGTATCGACCTCGGCAAAATCGTCCATGTCATAGAAGGGGCGAACTTCAATATCTGAAACTTCCAGCATCGGGTTAGGGCATTTTTTTACCCACTCGAGGGCTTCCTCCATGGACTCAACCTGCCAGATCCAATAACCGGCAATAAGCTCATTGGTTTCAACGAAAGGGCCTTTGGTAACGCTGCGATCGGCGCCATTAAAACGCACGCGAAAACCCTCGCTGCTGGGCTTAAGCCCGTCGCCTGATGTCATAATGCCGGCCTTAACCAGCGCCTCATTAAAACTGCCCATGGCCTCCAGCAATTCTCGGCTGGGTAACTCCCCCGCCTCTGACGAGGCCGTCGCTTTCACAATAACCATCACTTTCATTGGGTTTTCTCCTTGTCACTATTTCTGTAAATTAGACGTCAAATTTGGCACTACGGTGTGCGATTAATTCATTAACCGTTTCATCGGCGGCGCGAATTTCAAACGGCCCCATGCGCACGCCTGGATGTTTGGCCATGAGTGAAATAGCGTGATTGAGGTCATTCGCTTCGAGCAACAAGATGCCCCCCAACACCTCTTTGGTTTCGGCGAAGGGCCCGTCGACGACATCCACCGCGCCATTTTTTATCCGCAGCGTCACCGCCTGTGCAGCCGAGGATAGCGCCTCGCCACCAATAAAATGTTTGCCCCGACGCAACTCATCGTCGTAGGCGAAACAATTTTCCATCAGCTCCGCGCGCTCAGGCTCTGTCAGCGCATCCCATGTAGACTCATCCATATAGCCAAGACATATAAATTTCATAATTTTCCTAACCTCAATAGGGGTGATTTCTCTATTTCTACTACCTAGTCGAATAGGAAGTGGACAAATCGACAATCGATGAAAAAAATATTGAGGCTGAATCAGGCGCTTTAGCTTAATCAGACTGGAGCTGGGTAATCTTAGCTTGAATCAAGCGCTTCTCTGGCGCTTGTTTAGCCAATGCAAGTGCCAGCTCAAAGGCTGCCAGCGCCAATGTATGTTGGCCACAACGACGTAGCAGCTCGCCTCGAGACGAGTGCAGCAAGTGATAATCCGCAAGTTCGCCACGCTTTAGAATCCCGTCGATGAGCTGCACGCCGGCCTCTGGCCCATCGCGCATGGCCACGGCAACCGCACGGTTAAGCTCGATAATGGGCGAGGGCTCCACCCGCAACAACACATCGTAGAGCGAGACGATTTGGTGCCAGTCAGTATCCGACGCGCTAGCTGACTCCGCGTGCACGGCTGCTATTGCCGCCTGTAAGCTATAGAAGCCAAAGCGCCGCGATAACAGCGCCTGACGAACCAGAGCGACGCCCTCGGAAATACTGCCTTTATCCCAAAGGCTGCGATCCTGATCTTCCAGCAGCACTATGTCGCCTAGGTCATCGGTGCGCGCTGAGCGGCGCGATTCGTGCAATAGCATGAGCGCCAACAGCCCCATTACCTCGGCGTCGGGCAGTAGATTCAGGAGTAGCCGGCACAGTCGTAGTGCCTCGTTTGACAAATCGGCTCGGGTTAGGGCGTCGCCACTGGACGCCGAATAACCCTCGTTAAACACCAAATAAATAACCGACAAAACCGCATCTAGGCGCTCCGGTAATTCCGTCGCCTCGGGAATCACGAAGGGAATCTTCGCCTCCCGTATCTTATTTTTGCCGCGCACAATGCGCTGTGCCATGGTGGATGCCGGCACCAAAAACGCGCTGGCAATTTCCTCTGTGGTTAGGCCACACACTTCGCGCAGGGTAAGGGGAATTTGCACTTTGGCGTCAATAGCCGGGTGACAGCAGGTGAAAATTAAACGCAGCTGATCGTCTTCGATGTCCCGCTGCGATAGAGATAAATTGTGTGCTTCAATGTCGCTAACGAGCTGTTGCAGATCGGGCTGGAGCGCTCCGAAGCGCTGGTTGCGGCGAATAATATCTATCGCCTTAAAGCGACCGGTTGAAATTAACCAGGCCGTGGGATTGTCGGGGATACCGTCGCTGCGCCAAGTTTCAATCGCCAAGGCAAAGGCTTCGTGCGCTGCCTCTTCGGCCAAATCAAAATCGCCCAATAAACGCACCAGCGTCGCGAGCACTTTGCGCGAGTGTTGTTTATAAAGATTGGATACCGTGTTATCTACGATGTTGGAATAGGTCATAGTTTGAAAGCACCGCGGCATCTAAGGTTATAGGCCTAAACGAAGATGGGTTAGCTTTGAAGAGGGTGATAAGTCACAGCTCACACCAGGCTAAAACAAACCCAATGCAAACCAAGGCTAGGCAAATTAACAGCCTCGCTATCATGTAAGCTGCAAACTTAAATGTAAACCGTCGCGATTAAGGAGCCGCTCAAGCTACTCAAGCGATAGCACTGGCCTCTTCTCGGACAATGGCGTTTTTATGTTTCCAGTGGCCTTTGCGCCAGCGACCGTAATAAAACAGTGAGCGACAGCCTTCATCGAGTGCCGCAGAAATCAGTACGCCGATTAAACCCATGTCGAGATGAATGGCTAAAAACCACGCCAGCGGCACCGCTATGCCCCAGCTGAACAACATGCCCACAACGGAAATAAACCAACCGTCGCCAGTGCCTCTGAGCGAATTGCCAACAATGATATTGACCGTGCGCCCGGGCTCGGCCAGAAAAGATAAACCGAAGTACCACCAGGCCATCGCCAAGATACTGGCCTCTGTGGTGTAGAGTGCCATAATCTGCGGCGCCAACAGGGTAAAGATAACACCGATCACACCAGTGCCAAAAAATGCCGCGCGCAGGCTTTGGTGTAACTGGGCATTCGCCGCCTCGAACCGTTTCGCGCCCACATGTTGCGCCACCATCACTTCCGTCGCGGTGCTGATCGCAACGGTGACTATTAGCAAGGCCATGAAAGTATTAAATGTATAAGCCCGCGCCGCCAAGTCAGTGGCGCCGCCCACGGCCACTATCGCACTCAGCATAATCATTTGGCCGTCGAAACTCAGTGGCTCGACAATACTCGGCAGCGCAATGCGCCGGAGCTGAACTGAATGGCGCCGAAAATCTCGACGCACACTTTGCCAAACAATGCGAAACTTAAGTTTATAGAAAATAGCTAAGTACGCCACAATCACACCGAGCAAGGATGACCCCACACTCACCCAAGCAACACCCACCAGCCCATACATAGGTACACCGAATAAACCGAACACCACGCAGCTATTACCCACCACATTGCTAATAAAGTAAGCGCCATTGGCAACTAAGTTCCAGTGCGGCTGTCCGTAAACAGTGAGAATGCTGTGGGTGAGCGAATGAAAACCCCACACGCCAACCATCCACGCGGTGATCTGTAAATAGGTAATGGCATCGAATAAAATGGCACCGGGCAAACCCATGGCTGTGGCCACAAAAGGGCCACCGAAATAAACCAAGGCCGTGGCCAACACACTCAATAACATCAACCAAAACCCATACACCCCAATGGTGGTTTCCGCTTGCGCGTAATCATTATTACCCATGCGCTGTGACGTGAGGCTCGAGCCAGCAAAGGCCACCACCCAAAGGCAGGTAAAGGCAAAATATAAAATAGGGGTAATAGCGCCGACGGCCGCAGCCGAGTCATCCGAAACGCGACTCAGAAAAAACAGGTCCGTCATCGGAATACTCAACACCAATGCCTGCTCGAGCATCATGGGGCGGGTCATGCCCCAGAGCCCTTTTTCAAGCACTTTACTCTGCTGGCGGGTATTTTCTGGCTCTGACATCTAGTTTTTAGTCAACCTGACAATAAAAGGACACTCTACCGTAAATCGCTCGATTGGCAAGAGTCATCCGAAACTCGCGCCGGCGCGTAATAATAGGTAATTATCGTGTCACTAGGTTGCAACTACCTTGTCGCTAACTTGTCACTAATCGCTAGGTGAACCGTGAAATTTTTTATTTTAGCCGGCCTTTTGTCGTCCCTACCCGTGCTGTCGGCACTGGCTTGTAGCAGCATACAAGAGCTAAAAACCGTGGGCCAAGCAGATCTCACGGTTTGGGGCTTCTCGGTCTATTCGGCCCGCACGCTGAGCTGTAGCGGCGAAAAAATTTCAGATGCTGCCGCGCTACCGAGGCCATTTGCGCTGGAGCTCACCTACGCCCGAGACATAAGCCGACAAGACCTACTCGACAACACACGAGAGCAATGGCAGCGCCTAGGGCTATATCGTAGTGACTCAGAAGTTTGGCTCGAGCAATTAAGTGCGATGTGGCCATCAGTAACCAAGGGCGATCGCTTGACCCTATACCTAACACCAAAGGGCGCCAGCGAGTTCTATTTTGCCGACAACAAAATTGGCGAAGTAACGGAGCCAATTTTCGGCACTCATTTTCTCGCGATCTGGCTGGACCAAAACGCCAGCTACCAAAAAGCGCGACAAAAATTACTGGGAGATATCCAATGAAAATAGTATTACTCACATTCACGCTGTTTCTATACGGTTGCGGCAGCATCAATTTACACAGCTACGAAAACACAGAACCAACCTTTTCGCTCATTCAATTTTTTCAAGGCAAAACCAGAGCCTTTGGCATAGTACAGGACTATTCAGGTGAAGTTACTCGTCGCTTTACCGTCACAATGACCGGTGAACTCAATGCCGACGGCGCGCTGGTGTTAGATGAACATTTCCTCTACGACGACGGACAAAAGCAATTTCGCCAGTGGATTATCAAACGGAGTGAGCAGGGATATCTTGGCAGGGCTTCAGATATCGTTGGCATAGCAAAGGGCGAAGAGCGAGGCTTCGCCGTGCAGTGGCAATATGAGATGGACTTAGCCGTAGACGGCGACGTCTATCGCGTCGCCTTTGACGACTGGATGTATCGGTTAGATCAAAACCGGGCATTCAATAAAGCGAAAATTAAAAAGTGGGGTATTACCGTTGCTGAAGTTACCCTGTTTTTCGAAAAAACCCCTTAGTGCAGAGACTCGATACACAAACATCAAACAACCCTGCAAATCCACCAACGCCTGCGGCTAAGACAGCCTCCGATAAGCCAACGGCGTCAAGCCAGTCCATTTCCGAAACGCGCGAATAAACGTACTTGCCTCGGAAAAGCCTAACCGAAACGCGATAGTTTCGACACTCTGGTCCTTACTATTGATCAGAAAAATTGCCATATCGCGCCGAATATCATCTTTCAACTGCTGAAAGGAGTAGCCATCTTTCTGCAACTGACGGCGCAAGGTTTGCGGGGTTAAACCGAGGAATTCAGATACCTGCTGTAACTGCGGATTACTATGTCCCTCGCGAAATAAATTCTCCATCCACAACCTAACCCGCATATGCACAGATTTACTCTGCTTAGGTTGCGTCAAAAGATAGATGTGGGGCTTGGCAAGTAACGCTTTTAATGCCGACTTATCGCGCACACAGGCAAGCTCCAAGGTCGACCGACTAAAGTGAATGGCGTTGCGCGGCTGATTAAATCGCACCGGCGCACCGTAGAACACTAGGCGATATTCTTCGCTAAATTCTGGTTCTGGGTAGGCCAATTCAACGCCTTCAATGGGCAAAAATTCATTCGCCAACCAGCAATGTAAGCGGTGCGCCGTGGTGAGCAGCGTCTCAAGGATGTAATGGCTATCTACCCCAGCGCGCATCTCACAGCTAAAGCCTAAGTAACCGCCATCTTCGTGAAAGCTGGTTGTGGCGCTGACACTACTGTCGAGTAAATTACTGCCGTTACGCCAAGCCACCAGAGATTCCTTGATGGTTTCAGTACTTAGGCAAGCTTGCGCCAGCAGTTTGAAAGAACCAAAAGGTTGCGGCTTCGCCAATAAGCCAAAAGCCTCATCGCGCAACAGCTGGGTCACCGCGTGACACAAGTCGGCAAACGCTAGCGTTGAAATACGCAATTTCGGGTTAGTGAGAATTTGCGCAGACAAACCTTGTGCCCGAAGTATCTGCTCCGGGCTATAACCTCTCAGACTAGCGCCGGCCAGTAAGTTCCGCACAAAAACAGGTGCCACTGTAACTATTTGCATAATGGAGCTCGCTGTATTGCCAAATTTCGTACTTTAGTGCACCTAACTGTAACTTAATGCCTATTTTCATGATTGTCTATGCCATGGGCAAGCCACCCGGTCATGGCCCAGACTAAGGACTAACATTAGATTCCTATGGTGCCCAAGCACTGGCGCCGGCAACACAAACCCAAAGAGGCTCGCGATGACCCATCACGCTTATATCTACGACGCCGTGCGCACCCCGCGCAGCAAAGGCAAAAAAGACGGCCGCTTGTACGAGGTCAAGCCCATCGATTTAGGTGCTGGGCTACTAAAAGGCCTGCAAGCGCGGCACGATTTTGATACCGCTTATGTGGATGACGTGGTCATGGGGTGCGTCAGCCCGGTGGGTGAACAGGGTTCCGACGTGGCCAAGATGATGGTGCAAAATGCCGGTTGGGACGAATCCGTAGCGGGCGTGCAATTAGACAGGTTTTGCGCCTCGGGCTTAGAGGCCGTGAATATCGCCGCGCAAAAAATTGCCTCGGGCTGGGAAGATTTGGTGGTTGCCGGCGGCGTGGAAAGTATGTCGCGCGTACCCATGGGCTCCAACGGTGGCGCCATGGCCGGCGATATCGCCTTTCAACTAAAAAGCGGTTTTGTACCTCAGGGGATAGGCGCCGATGTGATCGCCAACCTCGAAGGCTATAGCCGTGAAGACGTAGACGCCTTCGCGCTCGAATCGCAAAAACGCGCCGCCTTCGCCCGCGACAATGGCTACTTCGATAAATCCGTATTGCCAGTACTGGATAAAAACGGCCTCATTATTCTGGCCCAAGACGACTTTATCAAACCCAACACCAGCCTCGAAGGTTTGGCCAAACTCAAAGCCTCTTTTGAAGCCATGGGCGGCCTCGGCTTCGACGATATCATCTTGAAAAAATATAATTCGCTAGAAAAAGTGACCCACGTGCACACGCCCGGAAACTCTTCTGGCATTGTCGACGGCGCCTCCGCCGTTCTTATCGGCAGCGAGAAAGCTGGCAAAGATTTGGGGCTAACGCCGCGCGGTCGCATTGTGTCGACGGCGGTTTTATCCACCTGCCCTATCATCATGCTCACCGGGCCTGCGCCCGCAGCGAAAAAAGCTTTGCAAAAAGCCGGCTTAACTGTGTCCGATATCGATCTCTGGGAAATTAACGAAGCCTTCGCCTCAGTCGCCATGCGCTACATGAAAGAGCTTGGCATCAGTCACGATATCACCAACGTCAACGGCGGTTCCATTGCCATGGGGCACCCACTCGGTGCCACCGGTGCCATGTTAGTGAGCATCATGCTCGACGAATTAGAACGGCGCCAGTTAAAGCGCGGCATGTTGTCGCTCTGTGTCGGTGGCGGCATGGGTATATCCACCATTATCGAACGGGTTTAAGCGCCATCGTCATTTATTACGCCTGATAAACCCCAGCAGGCTGAGCCAGAATTAGGAAAACATCATGAGTGTATTTAACTACCAAAAAGACGCCGATGGCATAGTCACCATCACCATGGACATGACCGGCCCCGTCAATGCCATGAACCAAGAATATCGAGATGCCATGGCCGACGCCGTAGCCAAACTGGAAACAGAAAAGGATTTGACTGGGGTGATTTTCGCCTCGGCTAAAAAAGTGTTTTTTGCCGGAGGTGATCTACACGAATTATTAGCCTTCGAAAAAGGCCAAGAGCCCGCCTTTATGGCCATGCTAGACGCGATCAAATCGGATTTACGCAAACTGGAAAAGCTTCCCGTGCCGGTGGTAGCCGCTATTAATGGCGCCGCCTTAGGGGGCGGCTTTGAAATCTGTTTAGCCTGTAATTATCGCATCGCCTACAACCATCAATCAGTGCAACTTGGCCTGCCCGAAGTGAGCTTAGGCCTGCTACCTGGCGGCGGGGGCATAGTGCGCATGGTTAATTTATTAGGCCTACAAGCGGCACTGCCCTACCTGCTGGAAGGCAAAAAAGTCACACCGCAAGATGCCTTAGCAGCCGGCATGATTCACGAAACGGTGGAATCTCTCGACGATTTATTGGTCCGCGCTAAAGCCTATATCCTCGCCAACAAAGGCAACGCCGAGGCCGCTCAACAAGCCTGGGATAAAGCCGATTTTCGTATTCCAGGTGGCGCTGCCGGCTCGCCAAAAATGGCGCAGCTCCTAACGATTGCACCCGCCATGCTGGCGCAAAAAAACTCGCGGCCTGCTGCCCGCGCCGGAACAAATCCTAGATTGCGCGGTAGAGGCGGCAAGGCTCGATTTCGATACCGCGCTAAAAATTGAAAGCCGGGCCTTTGCGTTTTTGGTTGGCACTCCCGAAGCCAAAAACATGATTACCAGCTTCTTCTTTCAACTTAATAAAATCAACAGCGGCGCCTCCCGCCCCAGTCATATCGAGCCACAAATCACGAAAAAACTCGGTGTATTGGGTGCTGGTATGATGGGCCAAGGCATTGCCTATGTGTCCGCACTGGCCGGTATCGAGGTGATATTAAAAGACACGAGCCTCGAAGCGGCAGAGAAAGGTAAAGCCTACTCCAGTGCCTTGCTCGACAAAGGCATAGCCCGTGGGCGCGTCACCGAAGAGAAGAAAGCACAGGTTCTCGCTTTAATAAAACCTACTGCCGATGATCAAGACCTTCAAGGTTGCGACCTGATCATCGAAGCCGTATTTGAAAACATGGCATTAAAAAATAAAATCACCAGCGCCACCGAAAGCTACCTATGCGATGGCGGTATCTGGGGCTCCAATACCTCCACCCTGCCTATTACCCAACTGGCGCAGGCCTCTCGCAATCCGGAAAATTTTATCGGCGTACACTTCTTTTCGCCGGTGGACAAAATGCCGCTAGTGGAAATTATTTGCGGAGAGAAAACCAGTGACCTCGCGCTAGCCAAGGCCTTTGATTATGCCCGCCAAATCAAGAAAACACCGATCGTAGTAAACGACTCCCTCGGCTTCTTCACCTCGCGCACCTTCGGTACTTATTTCGATGAAGGCGCGCGCCTCGTCGTAGAGGGTGCGCACCCAATAAAGATAGACAACTTAGGTAAAGCCATCGGCATGCCGGTAGGCCCACTCACGGTGCACGATGAGGTCAGCCAAGAACTCAGTCGCAAAGCCATGGAAACCTGGCGCGATATGGGCGTGGCCGATACATGGGGCGAACAAAACGCACTGCGGGAAATAATCGACTTCCTCACGGTACAAAATGGCCGCGGTGGCCGCCACCACAAGGGCGGCTACTTCGACTATAGCGATAGCGGTAAAACGATTTGGCCCGGTCTGCTAGAAAAATACTACAACAGCGATGTGGCGATATCCGATCAAGATATCAAAGACCGATTGCTCTTCCGGCAGGTGATCGAAACCCTTAAATGTCTAGAGACCGGCGTACTGCGCAGCGTCGCGGACGGCAACATTGGTTCTATTATGGGGATTGGCGCACCGGTTTGGACCGGTGGTTTCCTGCAGTTTATCAACAGCTACGGGCTGGAAAAATTTCAGGCTCGCTGCGCTGAGCTGGCACAACACTTTGGCGAGCGATTTAGCTGCCCAGCAATTGTTGAGACCAAGCTCAAAGCCGGTGAAACTTTTATCTAACTTTAAGCCATCGATTAGGTTGTGCACCCGAGTGTATAACCTATTATGGCAGTGGAGAAAACATGCGACACTTTACCGAAGAACAGCAGATGTTCCGCAGCGCCTATCGCAAGTTTCTGGAAGCTGAAATTGCACCGAACATCGAAAAATGGCGCGAGCAAAACATTGTCGACCGCGAAGCCTTCAAAAAAGCCGGCGACCAAGGCTTCTTAATGATTTGGCCAGACGAGCAGTACGGCGGCACGGGCGACAATGACTTTCGCTTCGAACAAATTATTATCGAAGAAACCGTGCGGCAAGGTTGTGGCGAGTGGTTTAACAGCCTACACAGCCGCTTAGTCGGGCCCTACATCAATAACTTCGGCACCGATGCACAGAAGCAGCGCTTTCTGCCGAGCTGCGTTAGCGGGGAAAAGATTCTCGCCATTGCCATGACCGAACCGGATGCTGGCAGCGACCTCGCCGGCATGCGCACAACACTAATCGAACAGGGCGACCATTTTGTTCTAAATGGCTCGAAAACCTATATATCCAACGGTATTAACGCCGACTATATCGTTGTGGCGGGGAAATCAGATGCCGCCAACAACCCGCACGCCATGACCCTATGTATTGTCGAGCGCGGCATGGAAGGCTTCGAGCGCGGGCGCAAGCTCAACAAAATGGGTTTAAAGGCCCAGGATACAGCCGAGTTATTCTTCTCGCAGGTAAAAATTCCAAAACAAAATATTCTCGGCGAACCCGGCCAAGGTTTTTTCTATCTTATGCACGGTTTGGCAGAAGAGCGCTTACTTGCAGCGGTTGGCTCAATAGCCAACGCCCGCCGCGCCTTCGACCTCACCCGCGACTTCGCTATGACGCGCAAGGTATTTGGTAAACCCCTCGCCGAAAAACAAAACACCCGGTTTAAACTCGCCGAAATGGATACCGAGATCAGTATCTTGGAGATGTTTGTCGATCAATTGGTACTGCGGCACAATGCCGGTGACCTGTCTATTAACTTGGCAGCAAAAGCGAAATTGCAGAGCACTGAGGTTGAATGGCGGATGTTGGATTTAGGCGTGCAGCTACACGGTGGCGCTGGCTATATGCAAGACTACCCCATTTGCAATATGTTCACCGATGCCCGCGCAAACCGCATTTTTGCCGGTAGCTCAGAGATTATGAAACTAATCATCGGCCGGGATATTTTTTCCGATCAATACCGCAGCAATTTAAATTAATATAACCATCGAATGACATTTAACCACCTAATAAATTTAACGACCTAAAAACTAAGAACACCTAAAACTAAGAAAACCTAAAAAAGAGACAACCCATGGGCCCGCTTACCGGTATAAAAATTATTGAGATGAAAGGTATTGGCCCAGGCCCCTACGCTGGCCAAGTGTTGGCCGACCTAGGCGCGGAAGTGGTTGTGGTGGAACGGGTATCGAAACCCAACTCCATCGCGCCGCCTTCGGCGCAGGACGTCAATTCACGAGGCAAAAAAAGTATCGCCTTAAACCTAAGAACCACCGAGGGCTTGAATACCCTGTTGACCTTGGTGGAGAAAGCCGATGTTATTTTCGAAGGCAATCGACCCGGCGTCGCAGAGCGCTTAGGTTTTGGGCCAGATGAATGTTTGGCCCGCAATCCAAAAATTATCTATGGTCGCATGACCGGATGGGGCCAAACTGGCCCCTTAGCACAATCGGCCGGCCACGATTACAACTATATTTCACTCACCGGCGTAGCCGCCGCCATCGGCAGCCAAGCGCAACCCACCGTACCGCTGAATGTCATTGGCGATTACGCCGGCGGCAGTTTATTTTTGGTAATTGGTATTCTCTCGGCGCTATTAGAGGTTCAAAAATCAGGTAAAGGTCAAGTGATTGATAGCGCCATCACCGATGGTTCGGCGCATTTAATGAGCATGTTCTACACCCTCAATAAACTCGGCTTCTGGAACCCATCGCGGCAAAGTAATTTACTCGACGGTGGCGTGCCTTACTATGGCGCCTATGAAACCGCCGACGGTAAACACCTTTCCGTAGGGCCCATAGAACCGAAATTCTTTGCCGAGATGATTCGCAGGGCCGATTTACCGGAAGAGTTTATTCAACACCAAAACAATCCAGAAAAGTGGGATGAAATAAAAGCCGCACTTAGCCACACCTTTAAATCAAAAACCCGCGCCCAATGGGTCGATATTTTTGAGGGCAGCGACGCCTGTGTAACCGGCATCTTGGATTATCAAGAAGCCATAGAGCACCCACACAATAAAGCACGCGGCACCTATATTGAGATTAATGGCGTACAGCAACCTGCCCCTGCGCCGAAATTTAGCCGCAGCGAATGCGCTATCCCAGCGGCGCCCTCAGCTGAAGGCGCAGACACCAAAGCCCTACTCGCGGCTTGGGGTTTCGATAGCGTAGCAATTTCGGCGTTAGAAGAAGCTGGCGCTCTTAGTTAAGTCGATTTGCTACAAGCACCAACGTGACGAGCATTTATCCGATGGAGAAAATAACAGCCATGGACAATTTTGAAACCCTCACCTACGGCGTTGAAAACCGCGTTGCAACCATTGCGCTAAATCGCCCAAAAACATTAAACGCCATAAACCAAACCATGCGCCGCGAATTAAACCAGTTAATTGCAGCCATTGAGCAAGATCAAGCAATTCGTATTGTGGTGATTCGCGCCGCCGGGCGCGGCTTTAGCGCCGGCACAGATTTATCTGAAGGCCTAGCGGGCTACAGCACCATCGACGAACAAATTCAGCAAGAGTACAAACCGATACTGATGGCTATTGCGCAGTCATCAAAACTGTATATCGCCGCCATTCAGGGCGCCTGCGTGGGTATTGGCGCAGCCCTTGCAATGAGCTGTGATCTAGCGGTGATGGCCGACGACGCCTATTTATATCTCGCCTTCGCGAGTTTAGGGTTAGTGCCCGATGGCGGCATGAGCCATCACTTAGTCAATGCATTAGGCTACAAAAAAGCCCTGCAATTATTTGCCGAAGCAGCAAAGTTATCAGCAGCAGAGTGCGAAAAATACGGACTCATCAATAAACGTGTGGCTAGCGATGCGCTAGAAAGCCAGACCCAAATATGGGCACAAGCCTTAGCCAAAGGTGCGCCCTTGTCACAACAATTTGGTAAACACATTCTGCGCAATGTGCATACGTCATCGTTTGAACAAACACTGGATTTGGAATCCAAGTTACAAACAACCTGCTCCACCAGCCAAGACAGTCAGAACGCCATCATGGCATTTTTTGACAAAAAGGAAGCCGAGTTTATCGGACGATAGATCACACACCGCCTGCGTGGGCCGCAATCATTCAAAGGTCTGGTGGTCGGCAATAGCGCCTGTGAGGTGAATACGACTTACTCAAGCGATAAAGCCAATGAACAATGGGTATTATATTTGACATTAATAGAAAAATTTTTGGGAATTATAATACCCTAAAAATAGCTACGAAGCCGCGATCTTGGGGCCCCTTGCGCAGCGGTGAGCGGTGTTCCGCATGGACCTCGGTGCCCCTTGAGGGTAAGGCGGGTCGCCGGCGACAACAAAAATTCGCCCGGAGTGACTAATCGTCTGGAGCGATTTGGTCCGCGTCAGCGCCCGAAGGGGCAGTCACATGGATGTGACTGAGACCACAACCCGCAGGGCGTGTAGCCGGGGAGCGTTTCTTTTGGTTCGTTTACTATGACGCAAAATACGCGTGGTCTCCGTTACACTACGGCTCGCGTAAAAAGAAAATGCACAAACCACCAACGCAGTGATATAGATTTACCAAAGTATCGACGATTCAGGCAGTAGATGAGTGATGCAGTGTGAACCCCACATAGATACTGGGTTCCTGTTCTTAAGTAAGTGCCATCCTCCTGTGAGATGTTAATATAGCGCCCTTAGAACGTTAATTTTTAATCTGCCGCCACAGCGATCACCTATGACTGACAACGCCAACCTCTACGCACATTTTCAACAGCACTTTCCCACCGACAAAAGCACCCGGCTGTTGTGTACACCCGAGGGCCGAACCGTCAGCTACGGCGAGGCCGAACAAGCATCAGCGCGCATTGCTAATAGTTTGTTAAAACTCGGCGCCAAGGCGGGCGACAGAGTCACCGTGCAAGTGACGAAATCAGTGGAAAACTTATTTCTTTACTTGGCCTGCTTGCGCGCAGGCTTGGTGTATCACCCGCTCAACACCGCCTACACAACCGCTGAGCTTAGCTACTTTCTAACCAATGCCGAGCCAACACTGATTGTGTGCGATAGCCAAGCCACAGACTTGCTAAGTGCCGTTATGCCGACCGAGTGCGTTAAAGCGCTGCTCACACTCGACGCCGATGGCTCCGGCAGCCTTATGGAAGGCGCAGCCAACGAAAGCAGCAGCGCCGATATTGCCCAGCGCATCGGTACTGACATGGCCGCACTGCTCTATTCATCGGGCACCACCGGTAAACCCAAAGGCATCATGCTAAGCCACGATAACTTGCGTAAAAACGCGCAGACACTGGTACAGGCTTGGGGCTTTAGCGCGGCAGATCATCTGTTACACATGCTACCTATTTATCACGTGCACGGTTTATTCGTTGCACTCAGCTGTGTGTTAATGAGCGGTGCCAGCATGGCCTGGCATAGCGGCTTTCGCGATCAAGCGGCGGTGACGGCGCTACCCGATTGCACTGTAATGATGGGTGTTCCAACCTACTACACGCGTCTGCTTAACAATCCCGCTTTTGGATCGCAAAGCTGTAAAAGCATACGCCTTTTCACCTCTGGCTCGGCACCGCTATTGGCTGAAACCTTTGTCGAATTTCAATCCCGCACCGGTCACGCCATTCTTGAACGCTACGGCATGACAGAAACCGGCATGAACACATCCAACCCATTAAACGGCGAACGCCGCGCCGGCACGGTAGGGCCAGCCCTGCCCGGCGTGACGGTACGCATAGTCGATGACACTGGACAAACACTATCAAACGGCGACATAGGCAATATACAGGTGCAAGGTGCAAACGTTTTTTCTGGCTATTGGCGTATGCCAGAAAAGACCGCCGAAGATTTCACCGCCGACGGATTTTTTAATACCGGCGATAAAGGCGTTATAGACACAGACGGTTATCTATCCATTGTCGGGCGGGCGAAAGATTTAATTATTTGTGGCGGCTTGAATGTTTACCCGAAAGAAATCGAACTGGTGATAGACGACATGCCAGGTGTTCTGGAATCGGCAGTGATTGGGGTGCCCCATGCCGACTTTGGCGAAGCCGTTTTGGCCGTGATTGTAGCCGATGGCCAAGCGCCAAGTGCCGAACATATTATCCAGCATTGCAAAACCCAGCTGGCCAATTTCAAAGTTCCCAAGCGGGTCGAGTTCGTTGCTACTCTGCCGCGCAACGCCATGGGCAAGGTTCAGAAAAACATACTACGCGAGCAATTCGCAACCTAGGTAGCATCCTTCGTCAGGTGTGCCTGCTAAGTTACGCAGCCATCCGGTTACTAGCAGGCTCCACACCGGCACCGTCTTTCGAGCAGTAGCACAAATCTAGTGCAAATAATCCCTCAACTGTAAGTGCATGCTGCTCCTTAGCGCAGGCTTAGTGCTGACTAGTTAGCCAAGCTCTCGCCATTACGGTCAGCGCATTCAATCTACCCGAAATTTTCCATGGCATAGTAATTGCTCTTAGCCAAGGGCGATTGAAAATTTTCTATTTTAAGCATAGCTATCACTTGGAGCTAACTCGATGAAAAAAATTGACCTAGTTGAAGCCATTATATTGGCGAAAAAATCAAAGGGCTTATCTTGGGAGTCCATTGCCGCAGAGCTTGGCGCGTCTACCGTTTGGGTCACATCCGCCTGTTTGGGCATGAATAGCATGAGCAAAGAGCCAGCGCAAAAATTATGCGCGCTATTGAATCTACCCGATGCAGCCATGGCTAGCTTGATGGAATACCCAACCAAAACGTGGGATCAATCCATTCCGCAAGATCCGCTTATTTATCGTTTATATGAAGTGGTGGGTGTTTATGGCGAAACACTCAAAGAAGTTATTCAAGAAAAGTTCGGCGACGGCATTATGAGCGCCATCGACTTCAGCCTAGAGGTAGACAAAGAGGAGAACCCGAAAGGTGATCGGGTGGTGGTTACCATGAACGGAAAATTTCTACCCTACAAGGCCTGGTAATACACATTCAAGTCTTTGAGCGGTGGCGCTTCGCACCTTGCCGCTCAAGCATCACAACGCATGGCTCACCTGCCATAACAATAAACACAACAATAACAAACTCAGCCCCTGCCAAAACAGCACCGGATCTCGCTCTAACAAGGGCGGCTTTGCTCGACGCATAAAGTTGGCATTCGGGTGCTCCAGTTCGTAGACAAACTCCGCAACGTCTTGATAGCGCTTTTGCGGATTAACGTGAACCGCTTTGCTGATGGCATAGTCGAGCCATTCCGGTAGGCTCGCATCCTGTCGATGCATAGGCCTATAGCTAAGTCGGCGCTGCTCGCGCAAACTGCGCGCCTTAGACACACCGATGCCATAGGGCAATTCGCCACACAACATTTGGTAGGTAATGACACCGAGCGAGAAAATATCCGACCGACTGGTACCGGGCAAACCTAAAAAATACTCGGGCGCAGTATATTGCGCAGTACCCACTATACCGTCGTCTACACCGGTAATTTCGGTAATACCTGCAACTTTGGTTGCACCAAAATCAATAATTTTTACAACCCCGACTTCATCGATCATCACGTTATAAGGCCTTAAATCCTGATGCACCATTTCCTGGCGATGAAACGCCTGCAAGCCCTTAGCAATTTGCCGCACTATAGCCCTTACGCTACCGATACTTGGTTTAGGATTATCAATTATCCACTGCGCCAAGGTTTTACCTTCTAGGTACTCAGTCACGGTATAGCGGTAATGTCGCTGTCGCGTCGGTTTAACCGCCTTTAAAACGTGGGCATTATTGAGCCGATTGGCAATCCACTCTTCCATGAAGAAGGCTTCCAAATAGGCCTCATTATTGCGCATTTCGGCCGACGGGATTTTGAGCGCAACCTTTTCTTTAGTGTCTAGGTCTTCGGCGAGATAAACATGACTGCGGCTACTGATATAGATTTCACGCAGTATTTTATAGCCGTCAAATTGCATTCTCGGCTGTAAACTCGGTGCCGGCGCTAGGTGATTGGCGTGTGCATGCAGCTCTTGCAAACTGGGGTCAGGCAATTGTTTAACAAGGATAATTTGTAGTGTCAGGTTATCCAGGCTACCAGCTCGCAGGGCTTGTTCAACTAACGCCTTTGCCACGCTATCGAGATCATCCTGCTGCGCCGTTAACGCTTCGGATATACCTCTTGCAATGGCATCATTTGTTAGCCACTCGTAAACGCCGTCGGTGGCGAGGAGAAACATATCGCCCTGATTGAGCGGCTGGCATTGGTAGCTAAAATCTAGGCGCTTATCGATCCCCAAACCATGGGTCAAGTAACTTACCTCGGACGACACTATGCGGCGATGATCCGTGCTTAATTGCTCTAGCTGCTTACCCGCTAGGCGGTAGATACGCGAATCACCGGCATGGAAAATATGCACCTGATGCGACTTGAACACCATGCCACTAAACGTGCAAATATAGCCCTTATCTCTATTGAATCGAAATTCGCACTGCTGCGTTTGGGCATAAAGCCAAGAGTTAACCGCCTCTAACACACGTTGACCCGATTTTCTCACAGACCAAGCGTCAGGCGTACTGTAATAATCTTGCAAAAACATTTTCACCGCCGTCTCACTGGCGATTTGGCTAACGTTACTGCTACTAATGCCATCGGCAAGGGCGACGGCAATACCTTTAGCGGTGAGTTGGGGTTGATTAGGCGTCAATGCACCATAAAAATCTTGATTAACGGACTTTTTACCCGCACAGGAGTACTGGCCAATAGTTACCCGCAATTGATTTTTCATAAAAAACCCCATCGACTTAGATGGGGCTCCATTGTCTGAATAGGAAATCGATTACGCTAAACCAATATCGGTTGGCGATTTTGCCAATTTGCGCTCTGGGTTGGTTTTTACATGGGTCCAGTAAAGCGGTAAGCCCACCAATAAAAACCCGCCCACGAGATTGCCAAGCGCTGTGGGAATTTCGTTCCAAACCAAATAGTCCATAACGGTAAATTCGCCGCCCATAATCATAGAGAATGGAAATAGGAACATATTGACGATGGAGTGTTCAAAACCCATAAAGAAGAACAGCATAACCGGCATCCACATTGCAATGATCTTGCTCGTTGCAGAGGTTGAAATCATAGCACCCACAACTCCCATGGAAACCATCCAGTTACACAACATACCGCGAATAAAGATGGTGAACCAACCATCAATACCGTGGGCTTGATAACCCAAGGTACGCGACTCGCCAATACTACTCACCTTTGCCGCCAACTCACCGCCATCGGTATTGTAGCCATAGGTTAAAATGAAGGACGCAAAAAAGGCAACGGTGAGAGCACCGGCAAAATTTCCGACAAAAACCAAACCCCAATTGCGAAGCATTTGGCTCATGTTACAGCCTGGTCTTTTATCGAGTAAGGCCAATGGCACTAAGGTAAACACGCCGGTCAATAAGTCGAATTTCATCAAATACAACATGATAAAACCTACCGGGAATAACATCGCCCCCACCAATGGCGAACCGGTTTTAACGATAACCGTTATCGCAAAAAATGCCGCTAGGCCAAGAATCGCGCCGGCCATAAATGCACGCACGAGCGTATCTTTGGTCGACATAAATATTTTTTGTTCGCCAGAATCAACCATCTTGGTTGCAAACTCGCTAGGTTCTATATAAGCCATATGTTTCTCCACCCCAGGATTATGAAAGTCACAGAAGTGATTGCAGGTTTCGTGCCTAAACCAAGAAGCCTAGCGAAAACCGGGCCTTTGGCTTTTTCAGACCCTAATAAGGCTTCAAAAAAGTACACATTGCGCCCTGCTTGCCTCCTTTCTAGGCCGGCGCGCACCATTTATGCGCGAAGACTTGGCTATCTTGCAGAAATATAGGCTCAGCTAAAAACCTTAATCGCCCCAGCGCAAACTAACGCAAACAAAACCCAGCATATTCATAGCGCCACCAAGGCGAAACGGTCCCTAATTCAGCGCATAGGACTTGGCGGCACCAAAAAATACGGCGCATTACAACTAAAATACATATCCAGCCATCTCTTTTAGTGCATTTATTAATTTAAATCAGACCGGCTTCTCAGAAAAAATACATATTAAGTATTAGTGCGTTTTTTAACCAATAGGTCTAGTATATTGTCCTCTGATTTTTCTAAACAAACGCCTTGTTCAGTTGAATAAGTGTTTCAACTAAAAAATGTTCGGACAATTGTATTATCTCACCGCAATTGAAGGGTTTGGCTAGGACAGCCATACAATGAGTCGGGGAATGCCAGCCCAGCCAGGGCGAAACTTCCTCAATAACGCTGCACGGAGCGCAAGTCTATTGGCTCCACGCACTCCACTGGTCAATGGATGGACAGTGAAATGGAAAATATCGTCACGCTTAACTTAGCGGCCTCCAGTACACACCAACTCTGTATTGGCGCATCGGCCTTACCCAATCTGCCTACGGCTCGAAGCTTTTTACTGCTGCTGTACTTCACCCAGCACAAGGGTCAAGCCCTGGGTCGAGACGTTGCGGCCGAAGCACTCTGGCCAGACGTTAAAATTGATACCGCAAGAACACGGCTTCGCTCAGAACTTTGGCGGTTAAAGCAGTGGTTCGATTTGCATTGTTTTAACCTATCGCCTTTTTTAGCCTGCGATCGAAAACATTTAATTGTGGCAGCTAATTTTCCAGTCCAATCCGACACCGAAGCGCTGCATCATATTGCCGACACGCTTTATCGCAATGCCCTTGAGGTCAACCTAAAGGATATCCGACAAGACATTTACAGGTTGCTAGACCGCTTTGAACACGGGGTGTTATCCAGTTACTTTAATGAGTGGGCGGAGACGGAAAAATTTCATGTGCAAAATTCACTGAGGCAGTGCCGTGAATTTCTATTTCATCAATTGTGTCAAAAAGGGGAATGGCGCGAAGCCATTATTCACGGCCAGGCGCTGATTGAAAAAGAGCCCCTCGATGAATATTTGCACGCCGAGCTGATGCGCTGCTATATCGCGTTAGAGTGCAGAGGCCTGGCGGTGCGCCAATACTCCGAGTGCCAAAAGGTCTTGCGCGAAGAGCTCGGTATTACACCCTCCACATCTATTGAACGCCTGTATCGGTCGCTCTTAAGCCATAAACATTTACCCGGCTTTATAGCCAGCCAAAGTACCGCCGGCTTCAGTAAACCAACGCTTTCCGCTTAAATACGGTAAAACAATAACAACAGGAAAAACTGCCCATTAAGTGCTTACGTTTACTTAATGGGCAGTTCGTTATATCCCAGGGTGACGGCTTAGCACAGAGGTAAACCAAGGGTTAGCTCTGAGTGTGGCGGCACTCGCATGCTGTTGCGCGCGGTGCGCCACGCCGCGGTTAACGCTGTAGCCCGTGGGCACATGGCGAACCAAGGTGGCGCCAATGCTCGCCACATAGTTTTCCACTAATTTTGTCCAGGTTTCTAGGATTTTGGCGCGCATGCCGATAGGACCTTCAAGGGCTTGATAGGCCGGGTGCGAGTAGCGTTCAAAGGCTGCAGTTTCAACAAAATGTAAACCATTGGGCAAGCGCCCTACTGTCCAGGAGCGATAGCCTGCCAGGAAGTGTCGACGATTTATATCGGCCGATATATTGGCAAATAGTGATCCGACCGAAGGAATAGCACCTAAGCCCATATCGATCATTTGGTCGCCGCGCGTCCAAAACTGTCGCTCGAGGGTGGTGGCGACGAAATTGTTAGTTTTCTTATCGACGCTCACCCATTCATCGTGCACCAAACCCGCCAACTCATTCAGTACAAACTGTATGGTGATATCGCCAGCCACGCGGCAAGACGGCGCCGTTGCCGTGGCAATATTGCCCGGTGAAAAAATACGCGGAAAATTTCGGTAAAAGCTATCAACAGCCGTAGCGAGATTAAAACTGGCTGGCGCATTAAAAAAGCCAATATGGTTATTCACATGGTAGGGCCCCACGCCATCGCTGACCGGCGTCAGTTTATTGAAACGACAGCGGCCAAAACCAGCGCGCGGAAACAATATTTCGCCGTACTCATCAGCGCCATCAACAGCCGTGGCTTGATCATCATTCATATCTTCAGACGCCATTAAATCAGCTGTACTATAAGCCTCAAATGGTTGCGCATCAGATAGCTTTTCAACATTTTGTGTGTGCATGATTGTTCTCCCGTTAATGTTTACAAACTTAAGCTAGTCGACGGCCGCTTTGGCATTCGGCGGTAATATGGCGCGCGATATGACGGATAGCGACCGGATCATTGGCTAGCCCGCCATGGCTTATGGTGCGAAGGTCTTCCCGTAAAACACCGCCCGTGCGATTAGCCGCACCACTGCCCGAAAAGGTAGGCACAGTGCCATCGCCTCGGTTAGCCGCTGCGCTACCGGCGCGCTCGAGCACACCGCGACGATTAATGCGAAAATTCACTTCGGTATCCACATGGCTTGAATACAGCAACACAGATTGGCGTGGTAAGTAGGTACTTAAACGCGTATCCAACGTATCCCTAGCGCGTAAAAAACTGGCATTGCCGTTAATCCCGGTGAAGCGGTTGGTATAAAGCCGGTTCGCATTCGAGGCATCGGGAATACCCGCGCGCGCAGTATCAAAACTAACCCACGCCGGATTAGCACTGCAGAAAGCCTGAGTAGGTAACATTTCGTACATGGAAGGTAAACGACGCACTAAACTCGCGAGCGCTCTACCGGCAATGCCGCTAAAAAATTCGGCGTGCCCCGATTCATCAACTTGGGGTAGATCGATATCGCTAAATATCGACTCGGCATTGGTAAATTCATCGATGTCATCGGCGCTATCAAAGGATTGGCGCAACGCGCGGTAGGCTTTCGACGCACCGTGAATGGGGCTACCTAACAAAATTAATTTTTTGACGCGGTTAATGACCGGCGCACCAGCCAAACTGGCGAAGCGACAGGCAATGCGCGACACCATGCCACCCATGCTGTGCGCTACCAAAATAACTTGCTGCGCCCGAGTTTCCTGCAGCGCTCGCTCAATCACGCGCACCACACGACGCGCAGAAATCACGTTGGATTGGCGCCAGTCATAACCAGCGCAATAAATTTTTATCGGCTCGCCGCAATCTTCCGCCAGCGCGCTGCCGGCCAAGCGGGTGACTAAATTACTGTAACCCATCCCCCAAACAAGGTTGCCACCGTTAACCACCCCTCGAGCACGCAACAGCGGTTCCACTGCCGGCGCCGCGCGCGGGTTGGGCTCTGCACTGTTGGATAAATCAATCAGTTCGCGCAGGCCGCGCGCATTACCCCAACTCACGCCTTCGTCTGGGTCCCAGATTGAACGGCCCGAGCTATTAACTAAACGCGTGCCCATAATGCCTGGCACAATAATGATTGGCATCACCATGACCTATCCCTCCTTGAAAATTTATTGCACCAACGCTTAATTACATTCGCTGGCGCAACAAGGTGTCTCGCCACCGGGTTGGCAGCTTCCTATTCACCCGCTGCGGCGCAGCCGCTGGGTGCGCTAACTCTAACAATTCACTTTCGTTGCTATTTGCAATGGTCGTTATTAACGCCACGCTACTGAGGCCTTCACTCGGCCGCCGGCGCAACCAAATATCGCCCACCTGGGCGCCAGCACTCACCGGATCAACCTCGCTCCAACCTTGCTGTTCAAGCAGGGATGCACTGATGGCGTGACGAAAAACCACACTGGCAAGATCCATCAGGAGCGATTCCTGATGCTCCGTCGCTTGATCCCTCTCACCTTGATTGCAAGACTTCGGCAGCGCCGATGTTTGCTGTGTAAGCGTCGGTGTGTGATACCCACCCGCGAATGGAATTTGATTCGATAAGGATGGTGCCGATGCATAATTACTTTGATCGCCAACGGCTTTGGCCAACAGATTCTCGCGCCCGTCGCGCGTCGTCCGCTGTTGCCGCCAGCGCTGCACCACGCGTACAGCCTCGGCGATATCCAACATGCCAAAGCCGTGTCGGTGAATGGTTTCGGCCTCGGCCAATAACCGCCGCGGTGCCCTCAGGCTGGAAAATAACAGCGCGCGCAGCTCGGTAATGGGCAACGGCGTTTGCGCGGCCTGCGCAGCTTCAAACATCAACGCAATGGTGCCCGCTACATGCGGTGCGGCCATGCTGGTGCCGCTTTTACGGGTTAGCCTTGCAACACCGCCGGCGCTGTCATTCGGGGGCGCCGAGCGCGCGGCGACAATGCGCGACCCGGGCGCACTTAATTCTGGCTTAACACGGCCATCGCGGGTTGGCCCAGCGCTGGAATAAGCGCCAATAGGCAGCGCTGCCCGATGCGGATCATAGGCGCCGACGGTAATGCTGTAGAGACCATTACACAGCGTGCCCGTGGTATGAGAGCCCCTACTTTGATTGTCAGCAAAGCGAGGCCGTGGGCCGCGATCGCGTTCAATCCACGCGTGAAAACGGCCATCGTCTACGCGCTCGCCAGTAAGGCGAATTTGCCAATTGCCACCGGGGGCATTCGGGTAAAAAAATATATCCACTAAACGATCATGATTACCCTGGCTGCGCGCAATGTGATAAATGCGCCCTACCCGTCGACCGTTGATGATGAGCTCATGTTGTTCGCCCACAGAAGAGCGGGCGATCGTTTGGCCCTGCGGGTCGATAACCTCCACCATAAAGCGATCGCTACTTTCGTAATAAATTTCCAGTTCGCTGCTGGTGGGATCGCCATCGGGCACCCTCAAGTCAATGCTATGGCGCTGGCCTTGCGCTACGCGCCCAGCAGTGTGCGCGCGCGCGGTAAAATAATTGCCGGCGCTGTTAACCACGGCGCGGTTATCGCGCAGCCACACGGCGCGATCAATGCCTGCTTCAACACAGGTGCTGCCGTCGTGCGGGCCGCCGTGTGCACCAACGCTCATATTAATAACGCAGGGCCGATCGCCAGCGAGAGAAAAAACATAATCCAAAGCTTCTAACACAGACGCCGAGTCGCCTAAATTTTCCCGCCCTAAAATATTTGCCGTATGAGCGAGATGCACAAATACCAAATCGGCTTCCGGTGCCACACCACTCATGCTGCCACCTAAGCCGTTACCTGCGGCAATATCCAATACATGGGTTCCATGGGTGCCCTGCCAACGATGACCTGAACTGGCGGTATCTGCATCGCCCGGGTGATAGTTCAGCGCCGCGTAAGGTTGCCCAGACGCCAGCGCGCGATCAATCATTTCGGTGTTAAAAATACGCCCGTAACCCCAGCGGTTTTTTGGCCCGGGTCGGCCGCCGCGTTGGTCCCAAAAGCCCAGCAGGCGCGTGCTGCCATCTTCGTGCCGAAAGCCAGGATAGGCCACGTCGACGCCCCAATCGAGCACGCCCACCACCACCTTCGCACCGGTTTCAACAACACCGTCTGGGCGCCGGCTATAGTCGATGGGATCGTCAGTAAGCGTTTCATCCTGCTCAGGTTCTGCCGCCAGCTCCGCGCTAACATCGCGATTGGGATCAAACATTTGACGCGCAATTTCCAGTTCCAACACTTCCGGCAAAGCGGCGAAGGTTTCGAGTGCACCGCGCCGCACGCGCAGCGTCGCAATATCGCCAAAGCGAGTGACCAGCCGCACCTCGTCGCCGAGCGAGGCCGGTATTGCCAAGCGAGTATCGAGCCGAGCAATCAGCGCCAGCTCATCATCGGCTGCCCCTTCCAGGGCAGCTTCCATCAGCGCAGGGCCATAATCCAACAGCTCGTTGCGGTTCATCGCCTGCGCCTCGGTTACTTAGCACCAGACCCAGAAGACGATGTCGAACCCGTCTTACTGTGTTTGGCCTGCAATTGTTTTACCGCCTCTTCCAACTGCTCTATCCGATCCTCGAGCGCAGCGGTAGATTCCACCGATGCCGGTACGTAATTGAGCATGCGCTCCTTCACACCTTCGCGCGGTGCCGTTTCCAATAAACGCACATCGATAGCTGCCACCCAATTCAACGCCGCGGCAAACATCGCACTTTCGTAGCCATCGGTTTTGTCGCCCACCAGAGTGCGCACAGCAACCGCCGTTAAAGTTGCATCGGCGCGTACAGCGGCCGCCGCGGTGCGAATGGTGCTGCTAATTTCTTCATCGTTAGTTTCTCGATTGCGCTCGGCATTGGAGATAGCTGCGGCCAATATTTTAAGTTGATCCAAGGCCTTTTCATCGAGTGTTGCGCCAATAACATTTTCTGGGTTTTCCTTCGCCTCTTTAACAATTTCTAAGGCTTTACCAGCATCGACCACCGATAGCGCGGCAGCGATTGCACGCAGGGTTTTAGAGCGCAATGGCGTTGTGCTTCGGCTCGATGAAAAATTGGTGCCGGCAATACCGAAGGGCACTTTGAAACTAACCGGTTGTTTAATATCTTTTGCAGTAGCGGTGCGGCTGACCGGCGCATTGCGAAAATTAATTGGTATAGTAAATGGCATTTTAAACTCCTCGCGCTGCTCTACAGCGCACGGTTAAAGAGCGGAGCACTGATTGGAATACCGGTAGCGGCTTCCAATCAGAACCTTAGTGCACAACAGTGTGTTAAGTCTTTGGCGCCAATATACCGCCTAAAATCCCAGGGTTATTGAGAAGCAAGCCAATGCCACCAATCACCGCAGGGTTACCCAACGCACCTTTTGTCTCACCTAGCATGCCGGTTTTTATGAGGCCCTTGAGAATAGACGCCAAGTTAATTTCCATACCGGTATCGGTCATGGTAATGCTGTCGGCGAATTCTAAAGCGCCATCCAAACTCATTTGTTTATTGAGTTTGCCAATGCCTTTGGTTTGCAGGTGATTAACGCGCAGGTTTTTGCGCGAGCGCGCATCGACATCGCGAATTTTTCGGTCGTGCACAATGTCTTTGCGCTTCAGCGCCACCAGCGCCTGGCTGACCTTAGGGTTAATGCAGCAACCCGCCTTTTTCTTTGGCTTTAAGCGCGGAATGAGATTAACCATTGGTCGTGTGGGCCGGCGGCTACGCTTGCGCTTACGTTTACCGAACAGGCGCTCATCGTAATCCTCGGCGTCTTCGTCCAAGTCTTCGCCGTCGTCGGCATCCATGATGGCCTCGTACAGTTCATCCAAGGCATCTTCGTTATCGTCTTCATAATCGTCGTAGTCGTCGTAAAAATCTTCGTACTCGTCAAGTCCTTCAACGGCGAGAAGATCATCATAATTGTCGCGTTCCATAGTGTTATCCTCGTGAATCAGCGGTGAATGAATCAGGTATCAGGCGTAGGCGCCTTACCCTATTGGCGTTAACCCGCACAACGGCGGGCGCAACCAATGCGTTATAAAGCTCAGGATCTGGCCGAACACTGCCGGCGCCCCCCTGACCTTCACATTCCGGACAGGCGTCGTCGGCGCCCCAACACTCAGCACAGGCGCCCAAGGCCGCCGCTAAGTTTTCATTAAGATTGCGCAACTCAGAAAGCTCCTGCTCAAGCGCCGCAATTTCTGCGGGCTCATCGTCGGTTTCGCTCTCGGTAAACTCAGCCTCACTCACATCGCCAGTACCAGCCAGCCAGTGATCAAACACCGCCAGTAACGCCGGCGGTAAATTGAGTTGAGCGCCTAAACCGTGAACCAGCTGTGAACCCGCCGGCGTGCGCGCCAAATCCATCAGTGCGCGTTGAGTGGTTGGGTTGATCAGCGAGAATAATGTGGCTGGATCGAAACCCGTTTGCGTTTGCCTATAGCGATTCATGCGCTTGTCCTCGGCCGTTGATGGCTGCTACAAGCGCAACCTGTGTGTGGGAATAGATCCTCAAACAGCAATTGCGCGCGGGCGCCGTCATCCGCTAAATCGCAACGGGCTTCGCCCTGCTGATCAAAGTAATATCCTTGGCGGGCAGCGCGAAGCGGCCTTGCCTCTTGTGCCGCGCGGGTTGCAAATTCGGCCAAGGCGTTGGCAAAGGCGGCGCTGGGTACCGGTGTTGCACCCACCGGTACCTGGCCGCGATGCAATAGGAGCCCCAGCAGGGCCTGCATGGTTTCGGGCCGCGACAACAGCATTAACAATTGCGCCGCAGCCGGTGAACTCGCACCACCGGCGCTGGGTGCTAAAGCGATGTGTGGTGTCGGCGCCGCCGGTTGTGGCGGTTGCAAGCGGGACGGCTGAGGCGGTGGTGTTTGCGGTGATGTTTGCGGTTGCGGCCGTGCAGCTCGCCTTGGCGCCGGTGCTGGGCGACGCGCCGGTGCGGCCGTGGGTGCGGGTGAAGGCGTGGTCAAAGCACCGGCGGTTCCGCCTATTAATGCACCCGCCAAGGCGCCGTAGGGCCCCGCCGCCATGCCGGTCGCAGCACCAGACGCCGCGCCAACCAAAGCGCGCTGCGCCACGGGTGCGGCCTGGCGCGCAAAGCGCTGTAAGCCGCGCATAAAATCTTCAACCTCTAATGGATCTGCGCCGGGAAAACGCTCTGTTAACACCTCGCGCAGTTGTCCGTCATCTAAGGCTGCCCGCTCGCGCCCCATGGCGCGGCGCACCGCTGGGAAACGGGTATTGGTGTATCTGCCATGATTCGTTTGCATCTTGCTCACCCATCAATGTCCTATCGATGTAGTCACACTACGCCAGCTCAATCTCTCGCCCGTTGCCAAACCGTGTCTAGGTAATATTAAGGCCGACACTGAAACGTATGATTTGCGTCACAAGTGCGTATAAACCCCTATTATTCGCCGGTTAAAAGCCCAAGCGAATGCCAGCAGTAAAAAAGACGAGACTGAATAGCTGAAGATGGCCTGAGGGAAAATGAGACACTCGCCTCGCAAGTGAAGCAGCGGAAAAGCAGAGGGACAAAAATAGAAAAAGCCGAACCAAAAACTGGTCGGCTGGTAGGATTAACTCAACACCAAACTCGCAAGCTACGCCAATTGGCACTCAAGTAATCGAGTTGCTCACCCTGCAATTCGTGTGCAGCTAAATACATAAATTCATACCGGTTCGGGGTAAAAGGCACCGCCAACAATGGCATTTTCGCCTGCTCCGGTGTGCGACAACCCTTAACCGCGTTACAGCGCCTACAGGCGGCCACCACATTGCTCCAGCGATCGCGCCCACCTTGCCCGCGCGGAATGATGTGGTCGCGGGTAAGCGATGCACGCTGGAAAAAACCACTGCAGTACTGACATTGATTGTTATCGCGCTTAAACAGTAAACGATTACTTAAGGCCGGTATAAACTGCGCGTCGCGCAAGCGTTCATTGGTGGCAATAATGGCGGGCACATCCAATACAGACTGAATCCCAGATTGGCTTAACCCGCCGCGCAAGGTCGTCACCGGTCCTGCCGCCCACTGCACTCGCCCTTTGGTAATCAATGTCGCTGCCGACTCCACCGATAACCATGCTGACGGTAGCCCTAGCTGGCCAAGCTGTAATATAGCCATTGCCCTGCTTCCTTAATTTATTATTACGACAACCTAAACTAGCCTCAATAAAAACCAATGGGCTCACACCCTTAAATGGCTTTATGCCCGAATGCCTTTACCCGTACATACTGCCGCGCACTAAAAGACTTGTACCCTTGGCTAATCAAAAAATCACTCAACACTTTCGACGCACGTAAATTGGGTTCCAATATATTCACCTGCGCCGGTATTCGATTGCGTTCGGCCGCCCAGTGCAACAATTGCAAGCCGGTCTCTCGGCCCGGAATTTCATAGGCAATCAATAATCGCGCTACTGGTCTCTCCTGTAACACCCGCTTTACATCGCGCAATGAACTACAAACTTGGTCGTTGATTCGGATCGCCTGTTTATTAATAATTATGTCCATAATTCTTTCTTCTTTAGTAATCGCGCAGTGAAATTCACGCGCACTTAAGCACAGCCAAAAATATGACTGAAATATTTAAAATCTCAAGGGATGATATTTGTCCGCTGCCGGTTCGGCACACAACCAATTTAAGATCAAAAATAGCTAGCAGATCACTCCCACACCAGAGCGCGCATCGTGCAGCAGTTGTTTATCCCGCAAGGGACAGGATTAACATCAACCCTTGACGTTAACCACTTGCCTCAGCGTATGAACTACCTCTACCAAATCCGTCTGGTTTGCCATCACCTCGTCGATCGGCTTATAGGCCATAGGTATTTCATCAATCACCGCCTTATCCTTTCGACACTCAATACCTTGAGTCGCAAGTGCCAAATCATCAACAGTAAATTGCTTCGCCGCCGCGGTTCGGCTCAAGCGCCGCCCTGCACCATGGGAGCATGAGCAGAAGCTATCGGGGTTACCCTTGCCGCGTACTATGTAGCTTTTATCACCCATAGAGCCCGGAATAATTCCCAAGTCAGTTTCCCGCGCTCGAATAGCACCCTTTCGAGTCACCCAAACGTTCTTGCCAAAATGGTGCTCCATTTCCACATAATTGTGGTGGCAGTTGATCGCCTCCTGGGTGATCAAAAACGGCGGTAACTGTTGGCGTAATACCGCCAATACCGCATCCATCATCGCCGCACGATTTAACCGCGCATACTCTTGGCCCCACGTCACCGCCTCGATGTAATCTTGGTAGTGATCCGAACCCTCGGCCAGATACGCCAGGTCTTTATCGGGCAAGTGAATCATCCAGCGCTCCATTTCCCGCTTCGCTAGCTGAATGAAGTACATGCCGATTTTATTGCCAATACCACGGCTCCCGGAATGTAACATCACCCAAACCGCGTCCTCTTCATCCAAACACAATTCGATAAAATGGTTGCCCGAACCCAGCGTGCCAATTTGACGCGCGTAAGTATCGGGCCTAATCATTTTCGCCAGCGTTTTATGCTTTTCGAAAATCGCACTTAAACCCATAGCAATGGCATCACCACCGCGAATTTGCGCCGTCTTGTGCTTTCCGCCCGCGCCCAAAGGCACAGATCGCTCGATACCGCTTCGAATTGCCTTCAAGTTATCCGGCAAATCCGACGCGCGCAGCGACAAGCGCAAGGCGTTCATACCGCAACCAATATCCACGCCCACCGCGGCGGGAATAATGGCTTTTTCCGTGGCAATCACAGAGCCTACCGTAGCGCCTTTACCTAAATGCACGTCTGGCATTGCTGCCACATGCGAGTGAATAAAAGGCAAATTTGCCACGCGGCTCAATTGCGCCTGAGCCTTATAATCGACGTCATCGGTCCAGATTTTTACCGGTAACCGTTGATCTTTGTGCGGTGCCAACACATGTTTAATAGGCATATCCGCTACTCCTTCTTGTTTTTAATAACTACGCGATAACGCTCACGATTATCCAAAACCATTAAAGCGGGGGCTCAACACCCCAAGTTAACGCGTCGAGTTTCTCGGCCAAACCGCGCCTAATTGGCTGCTCCTGCTGGATTCGAACCAACCATGCCTGAGTCAAAGTCAGGTGTGTTACCGCTACACCAAGGAGCATTCATTTTTGGTACCTCGCCCCGGCGTCGAACCGGGAACCTCTGGCATCTAAAGCCAGCGCCTCTGCCAATTGGGCTAGCGAGGTAAACTTATTGTCCAACCTTGCTGTTTAGCAGGTCGAATGGTGGTAAAAGTTTTACAATTTCAAGCGAGCTCGTAATGTCGCAGCCCTAAAGCGCACTTGACTCGACATCACGCAAAAACTGCGTGGCGTCGGATCGCACATAGCTACCCTTGCCCTTTTCCAGCCTATGCTCCTGCAAGCGAAATTGCGGGCGGCCTTTTATCGCTAACATCCGGTTGCGATACCGATGGCGTTTTTGTTTCATCGACACATTCCTCTATCCATGTCTTGGTTAAAAAATCTATAAACCATCACTTGCTGTGAAAATAAGCCGTGATTTAGTTTAAAAATAAAGAGCGGGTACCGTTTAGGTGGGCACCTCACCATGGCACCTGAAAAATCGCCGGCAAATAAAAAGCCCCAGCTGGCGAACCAACTGGGGCTTTCAGGAAAACCTAAATCCAGTTGGCAATTAGCCAACCGGTGAGGGGTGGCTAAAACATCAAAACCAAACGCTTACTCAAAGCATAATTATTACCACACAGCTGACATGCCATCAGGCAGAGCCCTAGCTGAAACAACGGCAGCAGCGAATCATATGCGCTTTTCTGCTCGTTACTCGCTTGCCCTTGCGCGGTAAAATTCAAACTCATGGCAGTAAACCTTAATATTTTCGTTTGGTATTTCGTGATATTTATGCAGCAGGTAAAGGCCTGTACTGCGTGAACGTTTTATAGAATAGCCAAATTAAAAAAAACATGTCAACACTATTTTTTAGCTGCTAAATGCCGGATCTTTTCACCCTAATCAATTCAACAGGCGACAAAATACCTTTTGCCATTAACCTGCAAAATGCACACAAAGGGAGGCTATTAAGCAGCAAGGAGCACCCCTCACTACTAAGTCCGGTTATAGAATTTCAAATTACTTATTCCAAATTCATCTTCATAAAATCAGCCTCTACATTGATTCTTTAACAAAAACACATATTTTTCCCATAAAAAAACCCGGAGGTTTGCTCCGGGTTCATTCAAAGAATTCGATTCGGAGCGCTCGCGCTCTCCGATAATGAGAAACGCGCTACAGATTTACAGCCTTTTTGCCATAGGCAAAGCAGGTCCATCCCTGGCGGGCGGGCTGGCTGAGCATTTTGGGTAAACTGTAATTCACGGTTAGTCCTCTTTTAAGTGGCGCGGAGTTTAGCACTATCTATTAGTGAAGTCTTGATTAGATTTTCGGCCGATCCATCGTTAACGACAGCGGTTAGTAAGCTCCGGCGGATAGTAAACACCGGCGTAAAAAGATCCGCCATTTATAGAGGCCAACACACTACAAGCACCATACCCAACACAGCTTGCGCATCGCAGGTTATAATGCCCGCCTTGCTGCCTGCGGCACCAGCCCCGAACCCAACACCTGCGCCATAGCTAAGAAAGGTGCGCAACAGAGAGTAGATCCGATGCGACGTTTTTCATTCACCCTCCTGTTGATACTTGCTGGTTGTGCCACACAAAACCAATACACACCCGTAACACCGCAAACTGAACTCGGCCAACCAAAACTTCCTGCGCTGCAAGTGGTTAACGAACACCCCAGCATGGCCATGTATCAAGCGTGTTTGGCATTCGACACAGAGTCAGTGATGCAGCACTGCCGGTCGAACCGCATTGGCGCGACAGATATGCAACTGGCTTTGCAGAAAAGCCAACGCTTTGAACACCATCAAGACAGCCGCTACTCGCCCGATTACACACTGCACGTAGCCACCGCGCAGTACCTAGAAGAAAGCATGGAGGGTCTAGGCAACGCCGTTGTCTCGGGCCTATCTCTTATGCTGATACCCATGCACCAAGCTTTTGTCCTCAAAGCCGAAGCCACACTGCGCTGGCGTGGCATACCGCTAGAGTTGATCACGATTGAAACGCCCTTCACCCAAAGCCTAACGCTAGCTAATACCACAATAGACCCGCATAGCCAGATGGCCGAGGCGATCAGCGCTGCTCTGTTAGAACAACTCGAGGCGAGGGATGCCTTCAGCGTGCAGTTTCTTGCGCAGAAATTGGGAACATCTGATTACGACCTGGCGCTCATCGTGCCAAATCAAGTCGGAAACTATCAGCTTGACCAACGAGAATGGCGACGCCACCCACTACAGGGTGCATGGGTATCCTATATCGATAAAAATTTTCAGTTTGACCAATTCTCGCTAGCTGTCTATCCCATCAAAGCAACAGATTGGCAGGATATAAAAGCGACACTCGAAAAAGAGGCCATGGCGTTACAAAAGGATATGCTGCTCGACGCGCGCCAACAAAAGCACGAACTTCGGTTCAACGATTTACAACGCCTCTCTTGGTCAATAAAAGGTCAAACACTCGACGTCTATCAAATGTCTGCAGCCCACCAAGCAGACACCGGCGAGGCATTAGAAACACGAATATATCTATTTATTCAGGAAGACAAAGTTGTGGCTACCAGTAGCACGCTAAGCGGTGACAATGCACCGGTTCAAGCCTTCGAGGCCGCCACCCAACAGTTAGCCAGCACAATACAGGTACCGGCTGAATCCCTATTCATGGCTCAGTTACGCAAAGAGTGGCGAGAGACTAATAGTAATAACAATTAGGCTGCGCGCCGCTAAAAATACCGCCTTCGTAAAATGGAAAATTTGATAGTCGCAAATCCACAGCGCCAATTGCACTTTACCGCCCGTGCAATAACACGGGGGTAGTTAGCTCATATCGCTGTCACGAAAACAACGTTTACGCCAAATCCCAATAGGGCGTTTCGCCAAAGTAATCGGCAAAATAATCAATAAAGGCCCGCACTTTTGGTGCGAGTAAACGCGAACTGGGGTACACCGCCCATATCGCTGTATCCGCTACCAAGGGAAATTCTTCCAACACCGGCACTAGCTCGCCTCGAGCCAAATGCTGATAAACACTCCAAGTCGCATTGATAGAAATGCCTAAACCGTTAACACAGGCATCGCGCATGGCTTCGCCGTTATCGGTGCGAAATGCACCTTGGGTTTTGATCACAACGGGGCCCGAAGGGGTAAATAGCTGCCAACTCTCCAGCCCCAATAAATTAATGCATTGATGCTGCAATAAGTCCTCCGGAGTGGCCGGCCGACCATACTGCTCGAGATACCCAGGCGCCGCGCACAAGATGCGTTTATCCGGCGCCATTTTTCGGGCGATAAGGGTTGAGTCTTTCAGCGCAGCATTGCGAATAGCGATGTCAAAACCGCCTTCCACCAAATCGACGATACTATCCGATAACTTAAAATCCACCTGCAACTCTGGGTAACGGGTTAGAAACCCGGGCAGCGCCGGCACCAAATGCATACGACCAAAAGACACCGGAGCCGCCACCCGCAGCCTTCCCTGCGGCGACAACTGACCCGCCCCCACCGCCGCCCGCGCCGCCTCAACACTCGCCAATACATCCTCCGCGTGCGGCAAGAAAGCCAACCCCTCCTCGGTGAGCGATACCTTGCGGGTGGTTCGGTGCAGCAGCCTCACCCCGATGCTCTGCTCTAACTTGCTCACATAGCTACTGGCTACCGCCGGTGAAAGCCCTAAGGCCTGCCCTGCAGCACTGATGTTCTGGGTGTAAGCCAAGCGTACAAACAGCTTTAAATGGTCGATATTCATTCTT